>CALMBD010000207.1 GCA_937861115.1 uncultured Bacteroidota bacterium
ATATGTTGAAGATCAAGAAAAACATGACCACCGAACAGTTTTACAGTTTCGTAGACGAACGAAAAAAGACCATACCGGAAATGATCCTGACCTATCTCAGGCATCCGGGTAAATAAGCGCGGTTGATTTTCAGGGCCGGCGCCTGTTCACCACAGCAACCGGCAGCGAAAATCAGCCGCTTTTTTTTGCCCCGTATTTAAACAAAAATTTAAAATCTTCTTTTAAATCTAAAATTTAAAGTTGCAATGAAAACAAAAATCCTGCTCTTGACAGCCCTGCTACTGGCGACCGTTCTGCTTCAGGCACAGCCGTCAAAAGTACTGCGCCTGGAGGACTGCCTTAACCTGGCCCTGGAGCAAAACGCGAACGTCCGGAATGCCCAAACGGGCATTCAAATACCCGAACAGCAGCAGGCAGCCATCAGGGCCGGACTGCTTCCCCAGGTCAATGTGAGCGGCAATTACCAGTACTATCTGGAAGTGCCCCGCCAGATGATCCCCGCTTCGGCGTTCGGAGGTCCGGAAGGTCAGTTTACCGCGGCACAATTCGGGGTGCCACTCAACCTGAACACCAGCCTGCAGGCCACCCAGGTGCTGTACAGCAAATCACTCCTGTTGGCACTCCGCCAGGCCGATACGGGCAAGGAGATCGCCCGCCTGCAATTGCGCAGCGCGCAGGAGGACGTCGTGTACAATGTATCGGCGGCCTTTTACAATGCGCAAACCCTGGCCAAACAGATCGCTTTTCTGGAAGGCAACCTGGCCAGTCTCGAAAAGGTGACCCAAACCACCCGCCTGCTGGCCGAACAACAACTCGCTACCCCGGTCTCGGTACAGCGGCTGCAACTCCAGCAGGAAAACCTGCACAACCAGGTGCAAAACCTCAGCGACAGTTACACTCAGACGTTGCACCTGCTCCAGTTGCTCATGGGCATCCCGCAAACGGAAGAGATCAGGATCGACACCGCCATCCGGGTACCCGGTTCGGTCGAACTCGCCGTCGCCCCCGCACAGCGCACCGAGTTACAACTGCTGGACAAACAAAAAGGCATCAACCTGCTCGAACAACAGCGCATCAGCGCCGAAGCGCTGCCCACCGTTGCGGCCTTTGGTTCGTACAGTTACGCGGGTTTCGGCAAGTTCGGCGACAACAGCCTGCTGAAATTCTACCCTTCCAGCGCCGTCGGCATATCACTCCAGTGGAACCTTTTCGACGGCCTCGGCCGCCGGGCCAAACGCGCACAGAAAGACCTCGAATTCCGCCAACTGGAAAACCGGCAGGCTTTTCTCCGCGAAAACATCGACATGGAACGCGCCAACGCCTGGAACAATATCATTTCCGGACAACGCGCGCTCGAAGCCTCGGAATCCAGCGTACAACTGGCAGAAAAGGTGCTCGACCAAACGAGCCTGCAACTGCGCGAAGGCCTGGCCAATATCACCGACCTGCTCAATGCCGAAAATGCCCTGCGCGAAGCGCAAACCAATTACCTGAGCGCCCTGATCAAACTGCGCTCCGCCCAACTCGAAATGGACAAGGCGACCGGCCACCTGTTAGACCAGTAATACACACGCGCCGAACCGCCATCCCGCATATCCAACTTCAATTTTCGTAAAAAACAAAAACTGTCATAGTCCAATGAAAAAGCTGATCCGTCCCGCGATCTGGGTACTCCTTATCGCCGGTTCCCTCGCCATTACCGCCGCTACCCTCGTCAAAAACCAGGCAAAAGCCGAAGACAAGGTGTACCGCCGCGACCCCGATAGCAAAGTATTCGTCACAACCGCCGCCATAGCCAAACAGAACCTGGCGGAAGAAAAACAATTCACCGGCACCTTCGCAGCGGTCCGGGACAACCAGATCGCTTCCGAAACCTCCGGCAAGGTCGTATTTGTCGGCGTACAGGAAGGCGACGTCGTTCGCAGCGGCCAAAGCCTGGCCCGCGTCGACAACACGGCGATCCTGCTGCAGATCGAAGCGACCGAAGTGCAACTCGACGGCGTAATGGCCGACGTGAACCGTTACACCAAACTCGCCAAGTCTGAAGCCGTCCCCGGCGTCAACCTCGAAAAGGCCCTGATCCAGCAGCGCAGCCTGGAAGTGCAACTCAAGACCCTGCACGATCAACTGGATCGCACGACCCTCCGGGCGCCGTTCAACGGCGTGGTCACCCGGCGCTTCTTCGACCTGGGCAGCGTACTGGGCCCCGGCGCGCCGCTGGTGCAACTGACCGATATCTCCGGGCTCAAACTGACGCTCATGGCGCCCGAGCAGGATATGCTGCTGTTTCGCCCGGGCCAGCGCGTCAACGTAAACGTGGACGCCTACCCCGGCGTGCAGTTTCCCGGCAAGGTGAGCCTCGTCGGCGTACAGGCCGATGCCGCCCACAATTTCCCTGTGGAAATACTGGTGCAGAACACCGCCGCCCATCCCCTGAAGGCCGGCATGTTCGGGGCGCTATCGTTCCAAAACAAGGTGAAACAGGCCGTTCTGGCACTTCCCCGTTCGGCCCTCGTCGGCACGGCCAAAGCCGCACAGGTGTATGTCGTGGAAAACGGTCACGCTACCCTGCGCCCCGTGGTGCTCGGCGCCTCCAGCAACGACTACTACGAGGTATTGTCCGGCCTGAACGAAGGCGACCAGGTGGTCACCAGCGGACAGATCAGCCTGAGCGAAGGCGCTCCTGTTTCAACAAAATAACGCCCCTTTAAAACCCGATCCAGCCCCCTTGCACGATCTCAATCTTTTGCCATGACTATCACTGAAATTTCTATAAAACGCCCCTCGCTGATCATCGTGTTGTTCAGCATTCTTACCCTGGGAGGCCTGTACACCTACAACCTCCTGCCCTACGAACTGTTGCCCGATTTTGCGCAGCCCACCCTCACGGCCACCTCCGTTTACCCCGGCGCAGCGCCGGCCGAGGTGCAAAACGAGGTGACCAAAAAGATCGAGGACGCCCTGTCGGGCCTCGACAACATCGACGACATCCAGTCCAAATCGCTGGAAAACGCCTCGATCGTCATCGTCAACTTCAAGGGCGGCGCCGACCTCGATGCGGCGTTACAAGATGCGCAGCGGAAGATCGACAACGTGAAGAAAGACCTCCCCGACGACGTAGAGCCGCCGGTGCTGTCGAAAATATCGCCCAGCGACCAGCCGATCATGCAATTGACGGCCAGTTCGGGTCTGCCCAATGCGGTGTTTTATCAAAAAATGAAAGACGAGATACTGCCCCAGATCCAGCAGATCAAGGGTGTGGCCGAAACCAGCCTGCTCGGCGGCGAACAACGGGAAATCCGGATCAACGTCAACCACGACAAACTGGCGTATTACGGCCTGTCGCTGCTCCAGGTCACGCAGGCCATCAACCAGGCCAATGCGGAGGTACCGGCCGGCAAAGCCAAAAACCAGTCGGAACAAATCACGGTAAAACTGGCCGGCAAGTTTTCCAACATCGACGAGATCCGCAACCTGGTGGTATTCACCCCGCCGGGCGGCAGCCCCGTCAAAGTGCAGGACGTTGCGGAGATCAACGACGGTCTGCGCGACCAGGAATCGATCGCGCGGTACAACGGACAGACCGGCATCGGCATCACCATCAAAAAATCGTCGGACGCCAACGCCGTGGAAGTCAGCCGCCTCACCCAGGCCAAACTAGCCGAACTGGAACAGCAGTACCATTCGGACGGCGTGCATTTTGTAGTTACCGAAGACAACAGCATCAACACCCTGAAATCGGTCAACGCCGTGGTGCACGACCTGTTTATCGCCATTCTGCTCGTAGCCGCCGTGATGCTGCTGTTTCTGCACAGTCTCCGCAATGCCATGATCGTGCTCATTTCCATCCCCGTTTCGCTGATCTCGGCCTTCCTGATGATGTATGTGCTCGGCTATTCGCTCAACCTGATGACGCTGCTGGGCATGTCGCTGGTAATCGGCATCCTGGTCGACGACTCGATCGTGGTCATTGAAAACATCCAGCGGCACCTGGAGATGGGCAAAACCCGCCTGCAGGCCACCCTCGACGGCATGAAAGAGATCGGTTTTGCCGCCGTGGCCATCACCCTGGTGATCGTGGTGGTGTTCCTGCCCGTGACCTTCCTGAACACCACGGTAGCCGACGTGTTGCGCCAGTTTTCGTACACGGTGGCCTTTTCCACGATGGTATCTCTGCTGGCGAGTTTTACCCTCACGCCCTGGCTGTCGTCGCGCTTCGCCAAACTGGAGCACCTGAACCCCGCGAACCCGTTCCAGTGGGTGCTGCTCCAATTTGAAAAAGGGCTTACCGGCCTGACCAACTGGTACGGTCGCGCCCTGGAATGGACGCTCTCGCACAAACTGCTTTTTGGCGGCGGCGTGATCGCGATGTTTGTCGGCATCGGCTGGGTGATGAGCCTGGGTATTATGGGCGAAGAAATGTTTGCAGAGGGCGACCAGGGCAAATTCCGCCTGCGCATGGAAGCATCAAAAAGCACCCCGTTGCGGCAAAACAACCTCGTTTCGCAGGAAATCGAACAGTATCTGCTGCAAAAACCGGAGGTAGCGTCGGTGTTTGCCAACATCGGCGGACCGCGCACGGGAGTGGGCAGCACCGGTCTTGGCGCCGAGAATGAAACCGAACTCACGGTACAATTGCAGCCGGCTGAAATGCGCGAAAATGCCGTACCCACGGTGCGCTACATGATCGACCTGCAAAACGAACTGGCTGCCCGTTACCCCGGCACCGAGTTCTCCGCCTCCAACGTCGGCATCGTCAACATGGCCACAGCGCCCATCGAGATCATCCTCACCGGGACCGATCAGACGGAACTGCTGGCTGCCGGTCAGCAACTGAAACAACTGATCAGCAAGGTGCCCGGCGCCAACGACGTGCAGGTATCGGTGGAAGACAACGGCAACCCGGAACTGCGGGTGGCGCTGGATCGCGAAAAAATGGCGCAACTGGGCCTGAACACCATAACCGTGGGCGCTACCCTGCGCAACGCCTTCGCCGGCAACGACGACGCCCGGTTCCGCGAGAACAACACCGACTACGACATCCGCGTGCGACTCGATGCCTTCGACCGGCGCAATCCCGACGACCTGCAGCGCCTGAGTTTTATAAACACCCAGGGTCGCCTGATCCGGCTCGACCAGTTTGCCACCGTGACGCGCAGCGCCGGTCCTTCCCAACTGGAGCGCAAAGACCGCCAGAACTCCGTCACGGTGACCTCCTATACCATCGGGCGCGCGGCAGGTACGCTGGCTAAAGACATTGACCTGGCCGTGGCCGCCAACCCCTTGCCCGAGTCGGTCCGGATGATCTGGAGCGGCGATATCAAGCGACAGAACGAAAGTTTCGGCTCGATGGGTCTGGCCATGCTGGCCGCGTTGATCCTGATCTACCTCATTCTTGTGGCGCTGTACGACAACTTTGTGTATCCGCTGGTCGTGTTGTTCTCCATACCGGTATCCCTCATCGGGGCCCTGCTGGCGCTGAACCTCTCGATGACCAACATGAGCATTTTCACCATGCTCGGTATGCTGATGTTGCTGGGTCTGGTAGCCAAAAACGCCATCCTGATCGTCGACTTCACCAATACCCTCAAGGCGCGGGGCAAGCCCTACCGCGAGGCCATCGTTGAAGCCGGCCGGGAACGCCTCCGCCCCATCCTGATGACCACGATCGCCATGGTAGTAGGCATGATCCCCATCGCCATTGCCAAAGGCGCCGACGCCGAATGGAAAAACGGCCTGGCCTGGGTACTCATCGGCGGCCTGCTCTCGTCGATGGTGCTGACGGTTTTTGTCGCCCCGATCCTCTACTACCTGATCGACCGGGTAAAAGAACTGGTTGCAGGTCTGTTAAAAAGGAAGCAGGGGTATGCTGCTGCGGTGCAGGTATGATCTTGTCGGCGTTGCAGGGGTAAAACCATCCACATCCCCCAATGCCGGACCGCCTCGCCACCCAACCCTTGTCATGTTGTAAACACCCGTCCGCATCACGGGCAAGCAACGCACAGATGTCTTCGATTGCTAGTGTACAGTAGCAAAGCGCCCGTATAGCGGACAGGTGTTTACAACATGACAAGGCATCATGGAGCGGGTTTTGGAACGAGGTGGAACGAGGAAAAAATAATTAAGATTGCTTCGAGGTACCCCTGAACGGCTTCAGCATCAGGCCTTTCATACCATCCACATCCCCAAATGCC
>CALMBD010000208.1 GCA_937861115.1 uncultured Bacteroidota bacterium
TGACCCGTGAACTCGTCAAACTCCTGGACGGCTCGATCGAAGTAGCCAGTACACAGGGCGCCGGCACGACCTTTTCCCTGACCTTTCCCATTACCCGGAATGCTCCGGTACAGGAAAATCAGCCGGTACCTGTTGTTTCAGCCCGGGTGCCGCTGCCTTCCGTTCAGGAAAAGGCGACGGCCGCCGCATCGGCTGCCAAAGAGCCGGTAATATATCCTGAGGATGCTGTGACCGCCCTACCCACCCTGCTCATTGTGGAGGACAATCCCGACGTGCGCCTGTACCTGACAGCCTGCCTGGAAAACCACTATCAACTATACCTCGCAACAAACGGACAGGAAGGAATTGACCAGGCTATCGAACAAGTACCCGACCTCATCGTGAGCGATGTGATGATGCCGGTGAAAGATGGTTTCGCCCTCTGCGATACCCTGAAAAATGACGAACGCACCAGCCATATCCCCATCGTACTATTGACTGCCAAGGCTGATTTCGAATCCAAACTAAGCGGCCTGCGGCGCGGCGCCGATGCCTACCTCACCAAACCCTTCGAACAGGAAGAACTCCTCGTGCGTCTGGAGCAGTTGCTGACCCTGCGCAAAAAACTGCAGGAGCGCTATCGAAATTCATCGTTTACGGGACAGGAACCGGGCCCGGAGGCTGTAGATGCGGAAGATGCATTTATTCTGAAAATTCGCCGGCTGGTACTGGATCATCTTGCCGAGGAGCATTACGGCATCATTCATCTGTGCCGCGCCCTGGGCGTCGGTCGCACCCAGTTGCACAACAAACTCAAGGCCCTGACCGGCCAGTCGACCAGCGAATTCATCCGCTCCGTCCGCCTGAACAAGGCGCGGGAACTGCTGCAGACCACCGATATGAACGTATCGGAAGTCAGTTATGAAGTGGGTATTTCCAACCCCGCCTATTTCTCCCGGATCTATGCCGAAGCGTTCGGTGAAGCGCCCCGGGAGACGCGGTAGTGAGATCATACTGTCGCGCAATTCAGATGTCTCCCTCCGGTCGACAGGAGTCTCAATTTCGAGCGCAGCGAGAAATCCCTTAAATATGTGTGAGCAGGCCCGTTGTCCTGTCGACCGGAGGGAGACATCCGAACCGAACGGATGCCTGCCATACCACCGACGCGTGCGTCGGTGGTCGGATGTCTCCCTCCGGTCGACAGGACAGGCCATTCCCGTTTGGAAGATTTCAAGGGATTTCTCGCTGCGCTCGAAATTGAGACGGGGAGAGGGAGAGTCTGCGATTTATTATCAGCTCACGGTTTACCGTTTAAATCTGGTCATTCAAAAAATGCCATTCCGGATTCCGCCGTGCTATCAAGACCTCTTTTTTTGCCCTTGACCATTTTTTGATCTCTGTCTCACGGGCTATTGCTTGTTCAATGTGTTGAAAATACTCGTAGTAAATCAGGTTGTAACAAAAGTAGCGGCCGGTGAATGTCTGCCGTTTCTCTTGTCCTGCTTCCCAGTGTTCCCTCAGCCGGCGCTTTAGATCATTAGTTACGCCGATATACAGTACTGTGCGGCCTGGGTTGGTTGTAATGTAGACGTAATAGTCGTGTAAAGGCATTTCTGATTCGGGTTATATAGTGATATCGCAATGAAATAATTACCAAAAGTACAAACAGGAAAGCAAAAATTCCTGGCTTCCTCCTCTCTGTGCCAATTTCGAGCGCAGCGAGAAATCCCTTAAATATGTTTGAGCAGGCCCGTTGTCATGTCGACCGAAGGGAGACATCCGAGCCGAACGGATACCTGCCATATCACCGCTACATGCGTCGCAATTCAGATGTCTCCCTCCGGTCGACAGGACAGACCATTCCTGTTTGGAATATCTCAAGAGATTTCTCGCTGCGCTCGAAATTGAGGCGGAGGGGGTGGGATCAATGACACCCTCACTGAACATTCAAATCATTGCTTTACAGATACTTAAGCGCATCTTTTGTCAGCCTCACTGAACAATAGGTAAAGTATTTCCTCCCCTCCTGAACAATAGGTAAAGTTTCCCGAACAATAGGTAAAGCCCTTCGGACGACCTGCCCTGCACTTTTGCCCTGTATTCACAACGACAACGTATGATGATCTACGGCAAAGCACAGCAAGCAGGACAAGCACACCAACTGGGCACCGCAGCCAGGCGGGCGTTGGACGACCTGCTCAGTAGCATTTACGAACCGGTGACGCGGGAGTGGCTCAACCGGCAACTCCCGGATGTACGGGAAGGCAGTGGTTTGCACCTGGCTTGCGGCAACGGTCATGACAGCTTTATCCTCGCTTCCCTGATTGATGCACAAACTACTTTGATGTGCATTGATGAAGATGCCGCAACGGTACAGGCTGCCCGGCATTCGGGCGCGCTGGGGAACCGGGAAGGAGTACAATTCCTACAGGCCGATCCTTTCAACTGGGAAACTACCCAGGTCTTCGATTTTATATATACGCGTATCTGGGCAGGAAGCTGGGCAGGCCAGAGTGACTTGATGCAGGCCATTCGACGTAACCTGAAAACCGGCGGCATCCTGCTGGTGGAAATTGTAACGCTTTCCGGATTCCGGGCCTACCCTTACAACCACGCCTTTGCCCGTACAATGGAACTGATCAGCCTGCTGGAAACCTCCCGGCCCGGCAGAGTGACACCGCAGGAACAGATACTGGTCTTGTTGCAGCGTGCAGGCTTTGAAACGCCCGAACCGTCTGCCGGCCCGCCGGCATTTATCCCTCATGCTGATAACAGGGTAGTATCGCTGGCCCTTGAAGCCTGCAGGGAGGCCATCCTGCACTGCCGGGGATCGACGGCTGAAGAACTAAATGCCCTCCTGCTCGAACTCCGGGAATTTGAACGACAGGACGATACCCTGATCAGCCGGCCGGGCTTGCTGCAATTTACAACCAACCTGAACAACAGGTAAAATCCCTTGAGGCTTGCCCCCTGCAATTTTGCACCAGGATCCAGTTTCTAAAAATATTCCTTGCCATGAAAAAGCACCTGTTTCCGTTCCTCTTCCTGCTGGCCGCTACCACCCTCAGCGCCCAGGTCAGCGTCAACCAGGACAACTCCGCCCCCGACCCCTCCGCCATGCTCGACGTGAAAAGCAGCGACAAGGGTATGCTCATGCCGCGCATGACGACCGCTCAGCGCGACGCCATTGCCAACCCGGCCCCGGGGCTGGTCATTTACAACACCCAGGATTCCTGTTTTAACTACTACACCGGCACGGCTTGGGTGAAGGACTGCGGGCGGAGCCTGGATGCCGATCAGGTTCCATTCAATAACAACAAGGCCGGAGGGTCTTCTCAAGATGAAGGCTATGCAATTGAAGTTGATTCGAAAGGCAACATTTATGTTACAGGCATTTTTCAAGGCACTGCCGTTTTTGGCGACACCAGCCTTGTCTCGAATGGAAGTGCGGACGTTTTCGTGGCTAAATACGGTGCTACCGGTCAATTGCTTTGGGCACTGAGCGCCGGAGGGGATGGTTATGATTTCGGCAAAGGTATCCGTGTCGATGCTGCGGGTAATTGTTACGTCACAGGGCAGTTTAGGGGCACTGCTACTTTTGGCAACACCAACCTTGTCTCGAATGGAAGTTCAGACATTTTTGTGGCTAAATACAGTGCTTCCGGACAGTTGCTTTGGGCCGTACAGGGTGGAGGAACCGGAATTGACAACAGCGGTGGCATCGGTATTGATGCATCCGGCAACATTTATGTAACAGGAGACTTCCAGGGCGCCGCCACTTTTGGCGATACCAGCCTTGTCGCGACCGGATTTCCGGAGGTTTTTGTGGCCAAATACGATCCTTCCGGCCAGTTGATTTGGGCGCTGAACGCCGGAGGGGCCGGTGGTGGCGGAACTACCCAATCCATCGATGTCGATGCCGCGGGTAATTGGTGTGTGGCAGGATATTTCTTCGGCACCGTTACTTTCGGCAACACCAGCCTGGTCTCGAATGGAAGTTCAGACGTTTTTGTGGCCAAATACGGCACTTCCGGCCAGTTCCTTTGGGCCGTACAGGGTGGAGGAACTAATACTGACATTGGCGCCGGCATCAGTGTTGATGCTGCCGGTAATTGTTACGTGACTGGGCGATTTACGGACACCGCTACTTTTGGCGACACCAGCCTTGTCGAGAACGGAAATGCGGACATTTTTGTAGTCAAATACGATCCTTCCGGGCAAGTACTCTGGGCCCAAAGAGCAGGAGGAACTCAGTTTGATGATGCTTATGGTGTCGGTACTGACCCGGCCGGCAATGCTTATGTCACGGGGCATTTTAATGCTACGGCCTCTTTTGGCGATACCAGCCTTGTCTCGAACGGAAGTTTGGACATTTTCGTGGCCAAATACACCCCTTCCGGTCAGTTTCTTTGGGCAAAAAGCGCCGGTGGAGGTGGAAATGACAAGGGCGCAAGCATCGCCTTAGATGCGTCCGGCAACGCGCATGTAACAGGAGCGTTCGTGGGCACCGTTACTTTTGACAACACGACGCTTGCAAGTTCCGGTGCTCAGGACATGTTCGTCTGGTCAATAAACTCGAGTGGTGGAGGCATTAATAACCTGACCAACCTTTCCGCGTCACAGGATCTCGACCCGGACCCCGGCAACGAACTGCAGGAACTCAGCCTCTCCGGCACCACACTAAGCATTTCCAACGGCAACAGCGTTGACCTGGCTGGAATCAATACGGATAATCAAACGCTCGGCCTCTCTGGCGCCACCCTCAGCATTTCGAACGGCAATAGTGTAGACTTGGTCAGTTTAATTAACGACAACGACTGGACTCACAGTGGCAACAACATCTACAACGCCAACAGTGGCAATGTGGGCATCGGCACCGCTTCGCCGACTGCCAAACTGGAAGTAGCCAACAGCGACGCGCGGATCAATGGACTCACGGTGGGCAGGGGAAACAACGGCATAGGTACTAATACAGCGCTGGGAGCGGTTGCCCTTTCTTCCAATAGCACAGGGAGTAAGAACACTGCCTTTGGTGTTGAAACACTTTCTGAGAATATTTCGGGTAGTCAAAATACCGCGAGCGGCTATGATGCACTTCGATTCAATTACTTGGGAGATAATAACACAGCCAGCGGGGTAAACGCCCTTCTCAATAACTATACCGGCAGTCACAACACCGCCAATGGAAGCGCTGCACTCATTTACAATATATTAGGTAATTATAACACTGCTATGGGTGAAAATGCCCTTATTTCTAGTTACTCGGGCGATTATAATACCGGCCTGGGATATGGCGCTAATGTTGCTGTTGATGGCCTGTCGAATGCCACAGCCATCGGCGCCAATTCGACCGTAAATGCTTCCAATAAAATTCGCCTGGGCAGTGCCGCAGTAACGGTCATCGAAGGCCAGGTCGCCTATACCTTTCCCTCCGACGGGCGGTTCAAAACCAATGTAAGCGAGGAAGTGAAAGGCCTGGATTTCATCACGCGCCTGCGCCCGGTGGTGTACAATTTTGATACCCGCAAGTTTGACGACTACCTGCACCAAAACATGCCGGACAGTTTGAAATCACATTTGAAAGATCAGGATTACCGCGCTTCCACGGCCATCCGCCAAAGTGGTTTCATTGCACAAGAGGTGGAAGCAGCCATGCGCGCCAGCGGCTACGACTTCAATGGCCTGCACCGCCCTGAAAATGAAGACGATTACTATACGGTTGCGTATTCCCAGTTTGTCATGCCGCTGGTAAAAGCGGTGCAGGAACAACAGGAAATCATAAAAGCCCAGCAGACGGAACTGAATACCCTGAAGGCTCAGAATACCGTCCAACAGGTCGCCTTTGAACAGCGCTTGCAACAACTCGAAGCAAGCCTCCAACAACTAATCAACGCGGCTGGTAAGAGTCCGATGACCGATGAAAAGTAGTGTCATCCTTAGTGATAGTCTCACTTGAAGTGAGACTATCACTACCACCGGATTCCTCTTTCTGAACAATAGGTAAAGTATTGCGAACAATAGGTAAAGTCCTTTCGCGGCTCGCCCCTGCAACTTTGCCCCTGAATCAAGTTCTGAATAAAAGTTTCGCACGATGAAAAAACACCTCTTTCCGTTCTTCTTCCTGTTGACCGCCACTATGCTCTCCGCCCAGGTCAGCGTAAACCAGGACAACTCCGCCCCCGACCCCTCCGCCATGCTCGACGTGAAAAGCACCG
>CALMBD010000209.1 GCA_937861115.1 uncultured Bacteroidota bacterium
GTCGTTGCCGATCGGGTTGCCGGTACGCGTCATGGCGCAACGGAAGCCGACGGTACGGCTGGCCTTGTCTTCATCGAGGAAGCGACGGGTGCCGGGCGAAAGCCAGAAGGCACGGTCGGCCCAGGAACCGCCTTTGATCACGCGTGCTTTGTCGTTGATCAGCGTGCTGAAGCCGTAGCGGTATTCTACGTTCGACTCTTTGTCGCCGTCGAGGTAGTTGTACACTTCCGGGCGTTTGTAGTTGTCGCGCAGCGCCGTGGTAGTCGTATCCATCAGTTCGTAGATCAGGTTACCGAGGCTGTCTTTCGTAACCGGCTGGCCGGTTTCCGGGTCAAGTTTCTTCGTTTTGAAGATGTTACCGCGGTAAGAGTTAAGATCGTGGTTGGCTACGTCTTCCAGGTCGGCGGATGTCATCGGACGATAGAGGTCGGCTGTCCATTCGTTCACGTTGCCGGCCATGTTGTAGAGACCGAAGTCGTTGGGCCAGTTGTCGCGAACCTTGGATGGGAAGAACGATTTATCGTTCAAAGCGCCGGCCATACCGCCATAGTCACCACCGCTGCGCTTGAAGTTGGCAAGCATGGCGCCCTGGTACTTGTTGCGTTTCTGGTAGCGCACCGTATTGCCGTTCCACGGGTAGATCCGGCGGTCGGTGATGAGCTCGTCTTTGCTGGTGGCCTGCAGACCAATCAGCGAAAGGCCTGCGTATTCCCATTCCGCTTCCGTGGGGAGACGGTATTCGGGCAGCAGGATACCGTCTTCGAGGCGTACACGACGCTCGCCACCGGTGCGTTTATCGGGAAGGTTCTTGCGAACGCTCGGCTCGTACTGGCCTACGAGGTATGCTTCGGTGTCGAAGTTGTTCTCGTTTTTCTGGTCGGGCGTCGGGTCGATGATACCTTTTTCGATCAGGATCATCTCGTTCGCACGGTCCGTACGCCATTTGCAGTATTCATTGGCCTGGTTCCAGTTGATACCGACTACGGGGTAGTCGTCGTAGGCCGGGTGGCGGAAGTACGTTTCCACCATAGGCTCGTTGAATGCCAGTTCGTCGCGCCACACGAGCGTATCGGGCAGTGCGCGTTTCCAGACTTCCGGATACGTTTCGCCGTACACGCGGTCGACCCAATACAGGTATTCGCGGTAGTCGATGTTGGCGATTTCGGTTTCGTCCATGTAGAACGAAGATACGGTCACACGGCGCGGCATGTTGTTCCATTCGTAGGTGGCGTCCTGGTCGGTAAGACCCATGGTGAACGTACCACCTTCGATGAGCACGAGGTTGGGGCCTGTTGCCTGACCGTCGTAATCAACTTTTTCAAAGCCGCCCCATTTTTGGTCGTTGTATTTCCAACCAGTGGTTGTGGAGCGTTCGGTTTTCTTACCGCAGCTCGCCAGCAGGAAGACCAGGAGGATAAAGCTTAACCCGTGAATGAGTGTTTTTTTCATTGTATTAAAATACAGGTTTAGAAAATTGAGCAGCAAATGTAGGCAAATAAAACATTTCACAATTCCGGCCCCGCCAAATTTAACGAAAGCCGTTTTTCATTGAAACATGTGGATACAGTCGTTGATACCGGCGCGACGCTTTTTTTTGCGCAGATTCTCGTTTTGGTCAAACAGTATACCGAGGCTGAATTCGTATGTGCCGCCGGATTTACCCGCCAGTCCCGATACCGTAAGGTCGTAACTGAGTCCCATTTTGAACACCCCCTGCCTGAATCCGGCCATAAGAATGACAGCATCCGAATTGCGGAACGTGTGCCGGTACCAGGCTCCTGCGATAATGGACCCCAAACCGGCGTATGCACCTACATTCAACTGGCGGTACGGTCCCTGTGACACAAAAAGGAAGTTCGGCGAAATAAACGAGGGGGCATTGAGTTTATTGCCTTTCTTAACAACCACCTCTGTTCCGCCGTGTATGGTATAACGCAGCGGAAGGCCCCGCGACAGGTTGTCGTTGACCAGCAGGATACTTTCATTGGGCGAGTTCAGGTGCTTGAGCGCAGCGCCGAAATACAGTTTGTCGCTGAGGATGAGCAGTCCCGATGAAATATCCAGTTGCGTTTTGTTGGTCGCATCGGGCCGGGTTTCACCGGTGTTGTTGCCGATACCTCCGACAGGGTCGATCTGGTCGGGAAAAATAAGTTTTTCCCAATCCACGCTGGTCTGGTAAATACCGGCCTCGACGCCCAGTTTCAGGGCCAGGTCGTCGTTTATACGAAGCCGATAGGCATACAGGGCTGAAAACCGTGTCGTCTTGTAGATACCGTCGCCGGCATTATCGCCTTCCAGGTTGAAACCAATGCCGCTGTTGAGCCGGTCGAGGCTCTGTTCGTAAAAAACCGCGTAACTGCGGTAGGCATTGCTGAACCCCGTCCATTGGTTGCGGTAGGCAACACCCATGCGCGGTGCAAAAGCGCTGCCCGCAAAGCCGGGGTTGATCTGCAGGGGCATGGCGTAGAACTGCGAAAAGATCGGGTCCTGCGCAGTTGCAGCAACACCCGCCAGCAACAGCAGAGCGGTGAGTAGTTTTCTCATATCCTCAATTAAAACGCCGGGAAGTTCCGTATAAGTGGCGGAAATCCCAAGTGGGAACGCCCGATGCAATGGAGAATTGCCCAAGATTGACATTTTGAGCCATGCTTTTCGACATCTGCTGCCAAACCAGGCCTTTCGGGACTAGTCGCGGCTGGGCAGGTAATCCTGCAAATCCTCCGCAGCAGGCATGTCGAAGGCCTCGTCAGCAGCCGTTGAAACACTTTCCAGGTCGCTGGGCATGTGTTTCTGGATCATCCGGACGAGTTGGATCAATACTTTGGCATAATCCGGGGCCGTGGCATAACCTGCCTTGGCGACTTCCTCGAAAAACCGCACGGGGTCGCTGCCGTTGGCGACGGCCTGCGCGTAGCGCGGGTTGTCGAGAAAGAACCGGGAGTGGTCCAGGAAACTCCCTGCAGGGCTGTCGTATTTGCGGAACCAGTCCTTCACGATATACTTGTACTTTCTCCGCCGCTCGTTCCATTCGATCCGGATGACTTCCGGGAACAGGTTGCCCTTGTCGGCTGTGCTGAAATACTCGGTCGTGACGACCAGTTGGCCTTTACCCGTTTTGCCTTTATCGGTGTCTTTGATGCCGAAAAACATGTTGCCCACGGCGTGTTCGGCCCAGCCGCTTTCCAGGGCGGCCTGCGCCAGTATGGCTGCGGCGCTGATGCCGGTGACGGCCTGGGTTTCCAGGGCATAGGGGAGATAGGTGCTGACGAAATCTTTTGGTATGAGCTTCATAAGATGCGATTGGGTTGTTTTACAGGCAAATAAACGAAAACCTTGTGAAAATCGGAAAACAGCTTTACACAACAGCCTCCGCGATGGCCTTCGAGGTTTCTGTATCACCCATCGTGTAGTAGTGGAGGCAGGGTACACCCGCTTTCTTCAGTTCCATCGACTGCTGGATGCACCATTCTATGCCAACCTGCTGGACGGCGTTATCGTCTTTGGCCTTCATAACCTCGGCTACCAGTTCTTCGGGCAGGTTCACAAAAAACTTGCGCGGTATGGAGTTGAGTTGGTAACGCCGGGTCAGCGGTTTCAGGCCCGGTACAATAGGTACGTCGATACCCACTTTTCGGCAGGAATCGACGTAGTCGAAATATTTTTTGTTGTCAAAAAACATTTGCGTGACGATATAACCTGCGCCGGCGTCCACCTTCTCCTTGGTAAACCGCAGGTCGGTGCGCGGATTGGGCGCTTCAAAATGCTTTTCGGGGTAGCCCGCCACGCCGATGCAGAAGTCGGTTTTTTCGCCGTTGATGATATTGGCATCCAGGTAACGACCCTCATTCATGCCGACAACCTGCCGCACCAGGTCGAGCGCATACTTGTGGCCGTCGTCTTCGGGCGTGAACTTGTCTTCAAACTGCCGCGCGTCGCCGCGCAGCGCCAGCACGTTGTTGATACCCAGGAAATTGAGGTCGATCAGGGCGTTTTCGGTTTCCTCCACCGAGAAGCCGCCGCAGATGAGGTGGGGCACCGCGTCGACGCCGTACCGGTGCATGATGGCGGCGCAGATACCTACCGTCCCCGGGCGTTTGCGGATAGCCGTTTTTTCGTAGTAACCCGATGTGCGTTTCTTGTAAATAAACTCCTCGCGGTGGTAAGTCACGTCGATAAACGGCGGCTTGAACTCCATCAACGCATCGAGGGTGTTGAAGATGGCCTGCATGCTGCCGCCCTTCAGGGGAGGAAGCACTTCGAACGACACCAGTGTTTTGTCTTTTGCCTTTATAAAATGGTCGGTTACTTTCATCGCTTCGGTAATGGGTAAAACTGATGTTTTGCTGCCGGTACCCGTATCAGTACCGCTGTGCATTTGCCCGGGCCTTCATTTCCGCCGCCTTCGCCGGATCGCCCAGCGCGGTGTACACTTCCGATGCGTCGTCGAGCAGGCGGATGTCTTCCGTTTGGCGGTCGATGCCGAACTGGAGGAACTTCAATGCCGTTTGCGGGTCGTTTTTCTTCAGGAAATAAAATTCGTAACCCGCGCGGTGGCAGAACGCGACGTATTTGTCGGCATTCGAGCCGTCGAGGTATTTCATGTACTGGTCCAGAAAGTTCCGGAAATTGGGGTTATAGGGTATCTTTTCCATGATGTATTCGAACTCGTGGAAAAGTTTGTCCAATTGGTGGTCCTGCTCGAAGCGGGCGGCAGCCACGGCCGAACGCATCACCAGGGCGGCGCTGTAGTTGGGGTTGATCTCCAGCGAGCGCTTGATATGGTATTCCATGGAGTCTACCAGGGCCGCCTTCTGTACCGGATCCTTTGTTTTCTGGTAAACATCCTTGTACAGCGAGGTAACGTAAAAACAATGGGAGCGCGCGCTGTTGTACGACACCCGGATGGCCGCTTCATTCAGCGATGCGGCATCCTTCCAGTCGGGCACGCGGGTGACGGTTTTCCAGCCAAAAAACGCCGCAACGCCGATCATTAACCCCGCAGCGAGGATGCCCGGCTGCTCAGGCTGTTCCTTGAACCACTCGGGAAGTTTTCGCGTAATGAACCATGCCGCCAGAATACAAAATGCGATCGAAGGCATGTACGTGAAGCGTTCGTTCATGAAGGTGCCTACCGACACGAAGAGATTTGACACAATACTCAGGGTGATCAGCCAAAAAGCAATCGAATAAGCGGGGACGCTTCGTTTGCGCAGGTTCAGGAGTGCCCATACGCTCATTCCAAGATACAAGGCGAGCGACAACAGCACCCGCCAGTCGGCGAACGTCACTTTGGGTACATGATAGGGGTAGTAGTCGTGGGTAAGCGGGTGCGGCACGAACAGCAGTTTGAGGTACCAGCCCAGCGTGAGGAAGGTCGTGGCCAGTTTTTCGCTGCGCGCCATGCCCATGAAGGGGTCGTTCATCAGGTCGGTAATCGGCTTGCCGTGGCTGAGCATAAAGCCCAGCGCCTTGTAACGCACGATGATGAACAGCAGGGTAGCGGCCAGCAGCGGCAGCGTGGAAGTCAAACTGCGCCCTGCAGGCAACTTTGTAAAGAACCACACCGTAAGCGGAATGACGGCCACAAAGGTGATGGCGTTTTCTTTCGACAACAGGGCGAGAAACAGCAAAACACCGGCCAGGACGAGCCAGGCGGTGCTGTTTCGGTCGTAGTACTTCAGTACGGCGTACAGCGCGCCCAGACTGCCCAGCAGAGCCATGATCTCGTCGCGCCCCTTGATGTTGGCGATACATTCGGTGTGCAGCGGGTGCAGGACGAAGATCAGGGAGGCCAGGAAGGCGAGGCTGAAATACCAGCGGCCGTTTTCTTTCATCGGAAAAAGACCCGCCAGTATTCGATAGAGCAAAACGCCGGTCAGGCCGTACAGTATGATATTGACTATGTGGCTGACGCCGGGATGGTCCTTGCCGAAAATACCGACCTCCACGGCAAAAGTGGCCAGGGAAAGGGGGCGGTAACGCCCGCCTTCCAGCAGGTACAAGGCTTCTTTTTTCTGGAAAAAGCCCATGAAACTGTCGTAGGCAAAAATGTCGCGCAGTCCCCCGAACCCTTGCTGGACGTAGGCATTCTCCCAAATGACCATCTGGTCGTCGAGCACATAACCGAATCCGGCCGATGCTGCGTACAAAACAACGGCAAGTCCCATCAGCACCACTGCAGGAAGCCAGTTCTGGCTCCAAAATCCGGGCGGAAAGGTATGGGTACGCGGCATTTCAACCCTGGGACGCGATGTTGCAGCCGGTTTTGCCGCCGGCGTCTTTTGGGCGGATTGTTTCGATTTCGATTTGCTTTTAGCAGCCATTTTGCCAGGAAATTAATGGTGAAGGGGGCTTGGTATGCTTTCAAAGCGGCAAATATCGCGCTTCTTTTGGGAGTGCGAAAAAAGATATCAAAAACCGAAACCGGGCAACCGGAGCGCTTCGACTAGCTGCGGTACCGCTCCGCCAGGTGAAACAGCATGTCTTTCGTCATGGCGTCGAGATCGTATTCAGGTTTCCAGCCCCAGTCGTGGCGCGCAGCGGAATCGTCGATCGAGGCCGGCCACGAATCGGCAATGGCCTGCCGGAAGTCGGGCTTGTACGAAATGGTAAAACCGGGCACCTGATGCTGAATGCTGGCTGCAATCTCCGCAGGCGTAAAACTCATGCCGGCAAGGTTGTAACTGGTGCGCACCGTAAGCCGGTCGGCCGGCGCCTCCATCAGCCCGAGCGTAGCGCGGATGGCGTCGGGCATATACAACATGGGTAGACTGGTCTCCGGGCCCAGAAAGCACTCGTAAGGTTGCTTTTTTACGGCATAATGATAGATATCCACCGCATAATCGGTTGTGCCGCCGCCGGGCATGCTTTGATAACCGATGATACCGGGATAGCGCAGCGAGCGCACGTCGAGCCCGTAGCGGCGGAAGTAGTAGTTGGCCCAGTTCTCTCCGGCAACCTTGCTGATGCCATAGACGGTTTCCGGGATCAGTACCTCATGCTGGGGCGTTTGATAGTGATCGGCTTCGCGGCCAAATACGGCAATGGACGAGGGGAAGTAAATCTTTGCGAGACCGGCTTGCCTCCCCACTTCCAGTACATTGAAAAGGCTGCCCATATTGATATCCCAGGCCCGCATCGGGTCTTTTTCGCCGGTGGCGCTGAGGATGGCCGCGAGGTGGTAAATCTGATTGATGCGCCAGTGTTGTACGGCTTCGCCCAGTGCCTGCATATCGAGGGCGTCGAGCACCTGGGTGGGGCCGTTTTGAGGTCCAGGGTCGCGCAGGTCGGTGGCTACCACATTGTCGGTTCCGTGCGCTGCGCGGAGGGCTTCGGTCAGTACGGCGCCGATCTGGCCACCGGCGCCGATAATAAGTATACGGTCTTGCTTCATCTTAACTGGTTAGTGACGGGCGAAAGTAGGGCACCGCCGGGAAAGTGCAAAGTGCCGGTTTCGGCCAAACGGCTTTTTATATGCCATTGGTGAATCCTCTTTCCCGGATAATTGTTTTTGACCAAAAAACACGCCATACCGGGCAACCTCCGACCGCACCCATGCGCCATGCAATCACGAATCCCTAAACCGGATTGGCGCGAACGGAGGATGCCGGTTTGAATTTTTTACGACAACAATGCGCATCACTCCTTTCAAAATAACGTGTTCAGACGGCTTATGAAGAATCAACTCATTTCCCTCCTGCTGATTTTTACCGGCGCTGTGGCCTTGCAGGCGCAATCGTCGCGTACCATTCAGCATACCCTGAAATGGGATGCTGCTCCGGTACAACATACCCTTTCCGGCGGCGATATCCTCGAGTTCTGGAACTTTGAAGGCTGTTCCTTCAGCGATGAAGCGCCTACCCTGCCGGTATTTTCCGAGCAGTTTTTGCTGTCAGGACCTTCCGAGATCAGCGTCGAGCTGGTATCGGCACAATACGAGCCGTTTGCCAAAAAGCCGTCGGACGACGACGCCCTGCTGGGCGCCGATCTCGTGCTGACAGCCAAAGTGGCGCAGGAAAGAAACCGGTTTTTCGGACAGGTGCGTTTCGTGCCCGTCCGCCGCGCAGGCAACGGATACGAGCGCGTCACTTCTTTTACCCTCAACGTGCGCATTACCCCGAAACAAACGCCTGTGACGGAGCGCGGCGGCCCGTTCACCTTCAATTCGGCGCTCAGCACCGGCACCCTGTACAAATTTGGCGTTGCCAGTACGGGCATTTACAAACTCGATTATAATTTCCTGAAAAACGAACTGGGCATATCAAACCTCGACAACGTAGATCCGCGCAGCATTCGACTGTTCGGCAACGGCGGCGCCATGCTGCCGGAGCGCAATAGCGACGACCGGCCGGACGACCTGATCGAAAACGCCATTCAGGTGGTCGGCGAAGCAGACGGCAAGTTTGATGCAGGCGACTACATCCTGTTTTATGCTGTTGGGCCCGATCCCATGTTCTACAAGCCCAGCGCCAACGACCCGGAACTCACCGTCCGCAAAAACCTGTACGACCGCTACGGCTGGTATTTTATCAAAACCGGCGACGGTAACGGGCTGCGTCTTCAGGAACAGTCGAGCGTTGCCGCTTCTTTCGTCACCGAAGAGTTTGACGATGTGCGCCGCATTGAAGACGACCGGACCAACCTGCTCGACAATTTTGTATCGGCACAGGGTTCGGGCAAAAAATGGTTCGGCGACTACTTCTACCAGACCCGCGAGCGGAGTTATGCTTTCGACCTCCCCAACCTGGTCAGCGGCAGCAACGCACGCCTTCGCCTGGAATTTGCCGCGCGTTGCGGCTGCGGACAAACGGGCTCGACCATACGGCTTACTGCCGACGGCTCCGTTTTTTCACGCAGCATTAACGGGGTGGTGGTGAGCAACAACGAATCGACGTACGCCGGTTTGGGCGTCATACAGGCCACCTTTCCGGTGAGCGGCGGCAACCAGATCAGCGCAAAACTGGAATATCTGCCGACCAGCCAGCAGAGCGAAGGATGGCTCGATTTTATTGAAGTCAACGCCCGGCGCCAGCTCATCATGACCGGCCAGGCCATGGAATTTCGCGACAAACAAACGATGTCGCAAAACGCCGCTACGTTCCGGCTTTCCGGCATAAACGGCAGCAACTTCGCTATCTGGGATATAACCGATCCGCAAAAACCCCTGCTGCAAAAATTTACGCAGAATGGCAGCATTGCGGAATTTGGCGCCAATACCCAGGATATACTGCGCAACTTCATTGCCTTTTACGGCAATTCGGCATTCCCCAAGCCCGAGACCGTCGCCGGCAAACTCGCCAACCAGAACCTGCACGGAATCGACAATGTGCACATGGTCATCGTGTACCATCCTGAACTGGAAGCGCAGGCTGTTCAACTGGCCGACCACCGGAAATCGTTCAGCGGCCTCGATGTTGCCACCGTCAACATCAACCAACTGTACAACGAATTTTCCTCGGGCGGTAAAGACCCCAGCGCCATCCGCGACTTCGCCCGGATGCTGCTCGAACGGAGTCCGAACAAATTCGAATGGCTGTTGCTGTTTGGCGACGGCTCCTTCGACCCCCGCAACATTACCAACAGCAGCACCAACAAAGACCTGATTCCCGTTTTTGAAACGGCCGAATCTTTCGACCCGATCCGGGCATATCCTTCCGATGATTATTTCGGTCTCCTGAGTCCCGAAGACGGAGGTTCGCTGAACGGGTTGCTCGATATCGCCGTGGGGCGACTCACGGCAGGGTCCGCCGCCGATGCACAGGCAGTGGTAGACAAGATCATTGCATACGACAAGGACCCCGCCACACTGGGCGACTGGCACCTTCGCAATGTGTTCATCGCCGATGACGAAGACGGCAACCCCCACATCAATCAGGCCGACGACCTGGCTGACGCTACCGCCAGCGCCGAACAGTGGTTCAACCTGGAAAAAATTTACTTCGATGCTTACCAGCAGGTAGCGACCTCGGGCGGTCAGCGTTATCCCGACGTGAAGGCGGCCATCAATTCCAATATTTTCAAGGGCAACCTCATCACCCAGTACATCGGCCATGGCGGTCCGCGCGGCTGGGCGCAGGAGCGTGTGCTTGACAACAACGATATTGCCGGCTGGGATAACCCGAACAGGTACCCGCTTATCATCACGGCCACCTGCTCCTTTGGCGGCTACGACGACTACAAGACCCTCACCGGGGGCGAACAATCGCTGATCAAGGTGAATTCGGGCGCTATAGGCCTGTTCACCACCGTGCGCGCCGTGTACATCAGCGGCAATGAAAAACTGACCGACGCCGTGCAAAAATTCCTGTTCCGGCGGGAAAACGGTCGCTATAAAACGATCGGCGATATCCTCAAAGACGCCAAGAACAGCCTCACCTCCGAAATCGACAACGCCCGGCGTTTTACCCTTCTGGGCGATCCGGCCATGTTTCTGGCCCTGCCCGAATACCGCGTGTCGACCACGAAGATCAATGGAAAAGACGTCAGCACCGGTCAGCCCGATACCCTGAAAGCGCTGATGCCGGTAACCCTTGAAGGGGTTGTGACCGACACCCTGGGCAACCTCCTGAGCGGGTTCAACGGAAAAGTGTACGTGTCGGTGTACGACAAGGCCCAGACGCTCACGACGCTCGGGCAGGACCCCGGCAGTATTGTGCAGTCGTTCACGGTGCAGCGCAACATCATCTTCAAGGGCAGCGCTACCGTGACCAACGGCGCCTTCACGATTGATTTCATCGTACCCAAAGATATCAACTACGCCTACGGAAACGGGAAGATCAGTTACTATGCAGAAAACGGAACCCCGCTCGACGCCGCCGGCGCTTACAGCAGTATCGTGATCGGCGGCAATGCCAACCAGATACAGGACGATACGCCGCCGCTGGTACAGCCTTTCCTGAATACCGACGCCTTCGTGTTCGGCGGTATCACTGACAACGACCCGAAGGTGCTCGTGAAATGCTCCGACGACTACGGCATGAACGTCAGCGGCGTGAGCCTGGGCCACGATCTGACGGCAATACTCGACGGTAATGTGCTGGAAACCATTGTGCTGAATGATTTTTATGAAAGCGAGCAGGACAACTTCCGCAAAGGGCAGGCGATCTACCCGCTGCGCAACCTCTCCACCGGACGCCACACGCTGCGCGTAAAAGGCTGGGATATCGCCAACAATTCCGGGGAAGGATATACGGAGTTTGTCGTCGCAGAAGACGGCAAGGCGGCCCTCGACCACGTACTGAACTACCCCAACCCGTTTACCACCAATACCTGGTTCCAGTTTGAACACAACCTGGCCGGCCAGATACTCGATGTGCAGATCAGCATCTTCACCGTATCGGGAAAATTGGTGAAAACACTGATCCAGTCTGCCCCGGCGGACGGTTACCGCGTGACCGATATCAACTGGGACGGCAAGGACGAATACGGCGATCAATTGGCCCGGGGCGTGTACCTGTACCGGGTAAAAGTGCGCGGTACCGATGTGAGCGGCGCCCAGGCAACTGCAGAAAGTGATTTTGAAAAATTGGTAATTTTAAAATAGCCGGTGCATAAAGCCGTTTATGCGGCGTATTTTTGCAGGCTTTTTGAAAATATATACAGGGGTTATGAGCAGTGCTGAACAACCCCCGACTTTTTAAACGCAACCAAAACCTCTTTAAACCCGACTATACCCCCATTCAGTTACATTTTGCCACTAAAATTTCATTTGCTCTCATGAAGAAATTATTCGCCTCGTCACTGATCGTTGCAGGCCTGTTGTGCGGAACTGCAACGCTGCAGGCGCAAATTGAACCCAAGTGTAAAAACGGGTTCAACCCCATCACCGGCGAAAGATGCGCAAATGCCGTGACTTCGGCCGTGCCTTTCCTGCGTATCGTGCCGGACGCCCGCGGCGGCGCTATGGGCGACGTCGGCATTGCCACCTCTGCCGATCCCAACGCGATGCACTACAACCCTTCCAAACTGGCTTTTGCCGAAAAGCGCGTCTCCATCTCGGCTACCTACACCCCCTGGATGCGCAACCTGGGCCTGCAGGATGTGTACCTGGCCTACCTGTCGGGCTATGTGCGCCTCGATAAATTCCAGACGCTCGGTTTCGGCCTGCGCTATTTCTCGCTCGGCGATATCGAATTCACCGACGAGCAGGGCATGTCGCTCGGTCAGGGTCGCCCAAATGAATTTGAGGTAGCTGCAGGGTATGCGCGTAAACTGTCGGATCGTTTTTCCGCAGCCATCGGCGCCAAGTTTATTTACTCCAACCTGGCTACCGGCCGCGTGGTGGAAGGCAACGAGATCAAGCCCGGTATCGCCGGCGCTGCCGACCTCTCCCTGACCTACAAAGCGCCGGTGACGTTCACGAAAAACAAAAGCGAGTTCACGCTGGGCGCAGCCATCAGCAACCTTGGCTCGAAGATCACCTACACGAACTCCATCAACCGCGACTACATCCCGACCAACCTCGGCCTGGGTCTGGCCTGGAAGTTTAACCTCGACGAGTTCAACACACTGACGATTACGTCGGATTTCAACAAACTGCTCGTGCCCACACCCCGCCCCGAAATCGACGACGACGGCGACGGCATTCCCGACTACAAGCAGTATTCCTCCGTGCGCGGCGTGTTCAAGTCGTTCGGCGACGCACCGGGCGGCTTCAGCGAAGAACTGAAAGAGATCACCATCGGCACCGGCGCCGAATACTGGTACGACGACCAGTTTGCCGTGCGCGCAGGCTATTTCTACGAGCACTACTCGAAAGGCAACCGGAAGTATTTCAGCGTCGGCCTCGGCGTGAAGTACAATGTTTTCGGACTGAACTTCTCGTACCTCGTACCCACGACCAACCAGCGCAATCCGCTGGACAACACGCTGCGATTCTCGCTGCTGTTTGATTTTGACGCGTTTGACGCGGATGGAAATTGATCCTCCGTGAATATTTTATAAGAACGGGGGCTCCCGCCACACGGCGGGAGCCCCTCGTTTTGTAAACACATACCACGTACAACGGACTTCCAGGTCCGTTGTAACACCATGCTGTTTTGACGAAAAAGAGGAAAATGCCCAATTGGTTGAGGTCTATACCTGTTCAGGATTCGGGTCCGCGTGAATAAAAAGTATTGAATAATTCTGACGGCAACCCCCGAACTAAATTTCAACAAGACCGCCCCGCCGCGTACATTTGCTTTCCACATCGAGCAAACGGTATGCTTTCCAATATTTCCGAACTGTACACATTGTACCGCCAACACCCGGTCGTCTGCACCGACACCCGGCAACTTACGCCCGGCTGTATCTTCTTTGCCCTGAAAGGCGGCAACTTTGACGGCAACAAATTTGCCGCGCAGGCGCTCGAAAAGGGCGCTGCTGTTGCAGTGATAGACGACCCGGCGTACCGCCTCGACGACCGGTTTGTGCTGGTGCCCGATGTATTACAGGCTTTGCAGCAACTGGCGGCCCACCACCGCAACCAGTTCGATATACCCCTTATCGCCATCGGGGGTTCCAACGGCAAAACGACCACCAAGGAACTCGTCGCTGCCGTGCTCAGCAGCCACTACCCCTGTCATTTCACCAAGGGCAACCTCAACAACCACATCGGCGTGCCGCTGACCCTGCTGGCCATGCCGCCCGAAACGGAAGTGGCCGTCGTGGAAATGGGCACCAATCAGCCCGGTGATATCGAACAACTCTGCGAGATCGCGCGGCCGACGCACGGCCTCCTGACCAATATCGGCAAGGAACACCTCGAAGGATTCGGCAGCATAGAGGGCGTAAAAAAAGCCGAAGGCGAATTGTACCGCTACTTAGCCCGCCACAATGGCTGGGTGTTTGTGAACCTGTCGGAAAAGTACCTGTCGACCATGACACGCAGCAACCGGCGCAAAATCCGGTATATGCGTTCCGCAACCCTGGAGGCCCGCGACGACGAGGAGACCATCAGCATCATGCTGACCGGCGAAACGCCCTTCGTAGGTGCGGCGTTCATTGCCGACGATTCCGGCAACGCTGTCGAGGTGCAGACCCAACTTGCCGGACGGCACAATTTCAATAATATCATGACGGCCATTGCCCTCGGCATCTATTTCAAGGTGCCGGCGAAAAAAATAAAGGCCGCCCTCGAAGGTTATGTGCCCGCCAACAACCGCTCCCAACTGCTGCAACGGGGCAGCAACACGATCTTTTTGGATGCCTACAATGCCAACCCTTCCAGTGTACGCCCGGCCCTGGAAAGCCTGCATGCCATGCCTGGCGCGCGAAAAGTGGCTATCCTCGGCGATATGCTCGAATTAGGCGCAGACAGCCTCAAAGAGCACGAGGCCATCCTGCGTTTTGCCGCGCGACTAAAACCCGATGTGATCGTACTCGTGGGGCCTGAATTTGGCCGTACCAACTACGCCAGGTTCAGGGCGCTGCATTTTCCCAACACCGCGGCGGCAAAGGTCTGGTTCGGTAAACAGGCTTTTGAAGATAGCCTGATCCTGATCAAAGGCTCGAGGGGAATACGGCTGGAGGATTTGCTCGGGCCGGACATTTAAAGGAGACACGAGTATTTATTGTTTATAGAAAAAACAAGGAGAATTTATGGAAAAGCAGTACTCGAACGACGATATCACGGTTGTCTGGAAACCGGACGTATGCATCCATTCCACGCTTTGCTGGCGCGGACTGCTGGAAGTGTTTAATCCGCGCAATAAGCCCTGGATCGATATGGACGGCGCCGATACGGCGGCTATCATGGCACAGGTGGACAAGTGCCCGTCCGGGGCATTGAGCTGGTACCGCAATGGAGAAAAGGCCGTGGAGCCCGGTCAGGTGGATGTCGAAACCATCGTGGAAGCCTCACCCAACGGGCCGCTTATGGTATACGGCAACATCCGGGTAAAACACGCTGACGGCACCGAAACAGTCAAACACAAGGTAACGGCCTTTTGCCGCTGTGGTCAGTCGCAGAATAAACCCTACTGCGACGGATCGCATAAAAAAGCGGGTTTTGCCGATTGATATTGCTGTACAACATACCGGAGAAACCGTCTGAAAAGCGGAGAGCCGCCCCGTAAACGGAGCGGCTCTCGCAATTTTTCCCTGTAAAACAAGGATTTACCTGCTTACCACTATTTTGCGGACGACCAGTTGGTTGTCCACTAGTATAGTCATTTTGTACAAGCCACCCGGCAGGGTAGAGAGGTCGAAGTCAACACGTTTGGGTGTCGACGACGACTGCTGCTGAACCAGCCGGCCTGTCATATCGTGTACGGTGAGTTGCACGTCGGTATCGAGCGGGCGCGAGAAGATGACCGAAAGTTGCCCGCTTGTCGGGTTGGGCACGATCAGCAGTCCCGATGCCCATCCCGGCTCGTTGGTGCCTGTAACGCTTTTCACGGTGAAGGATTCGCTGGCGGCCATGCAACCGGCGCTGTCCGTAACGATTACCTGGTAGTTACCCATGCCAAGTCCGGTGAGATCCTCCTCAAGCGAGAAAGGCGTGCCGTTCAGCGTCCACTGGAAGGAATAAGGCGCCAGGCTGCCGCTGACGTTGATATCGATGCTGCCGATGTTCTGGTTATCGATATCGTCGACGATGGCGCCGAGGCTGACGACCAGCGGGCTCAGAATGGTTACTTCAAAGGAACAGGAGCCTACGTTGCCGTTGGCATCGGTGTATGAGAATGTGTTGGTCGTGACACCGTCGGGGAAAGTGGAGCCGCTGGGCAGGCCCGAAGGCATGGCAAACGATCCGCCGATACCCAGGCAGTTGTCCATAGCCACAGGCGCCGGGTATTCCACGATATTGTCGCCAAAGCAGCGCACTACATTGGCCGGGCAGTCGAGGTTGGGCGCGAGGTTGTCGACGATAGTTACGACGACAGTTTCAACGGTCTGGTTGCCGGCGCCGTCGATGGCGGTCACCACCACGTCGTGTGGGCCCAGTTGGGCGCAGTTAAAGGTCGACGGAACAAAAGAAACCGAGCCGACGCCGCAGTTGTCGGTCACGTTCAGGCCGAGCGACTGGACACTGAGTGTGACGTTGCCGGTATTGCCCAGCGGAGCCGTGATGGGATCTGTTGCGATCACCGGTGGCTGCATATCAACTGCTGCGATCGTTACCGGGAGTTGAGCGGTACAACCGTTGCCATCTGTCGCGGTCGCGATATAGGTACCGGGAGCGAGGTTTGTCGCAGTTGGGCCGGTCTGTCCGTTATCCCAGGCGATCATGAAAGAACCCGTGCCGCCCATTGCCGATACGGTGGCAGAGCCGTTGGTCTCGTTGGAGCACATGGTATTGACCTGATTGCTGAGCGACAGTGCGATCGATGCGGGATCGGAAACATTGACCGATCCGGAAACAACACAACCGAAAACATCGGTCACCGTTACCATATAGTTTCCTGCAGGCAAGCCTGTTTCCACCGAATCAGTGCCCATAGAACTCCATTCGTACGTAAACGGACCGTTTCCGCCGGTCAGTTCCACGGTGATGGAGGCATCGGAAGCGCTGTTGCAGGTTGGCGGTACCACGCTGAACCCAAGCGATATGCCGCAACTGCCCGGGAGCACCTCTACGGATGCAACGGCGGTACAGTTGTTCGCGTCTGTGATTGTTACGGTATACAGTCCGGGAAGCAGGTTTTCGATGCTTGCGGTTGTTTCATCTGTATTCCACAGGTAAGTGTACGGGCCCACGCCGCCTGTCGGGTTGGCGCTGGCTGTTCCGTCTTCCGCGCCATTGGTGGATTCCGGTGTGGAAGTCGTGTTCGGGACGATGGCAGTGGGCTGCGTAAGCGTGGCAGTCGCCGTTGCACTGCATTGCTCGCCGTCGGTAATGGTCACCGTGTAGGTGCCGGCGCCCAGGCCGGTGATGGCCGGTGTGACGGCGTCGTTGCTCCACAGATAAGTATAGGTACCGTTGCCGCCGGCGGCTGTTGCATCTACACTTCCTGTTTCATCGCCGAAGCACAGAATATTGACAGCGGATGCGATATCGGCAGTGACAACGGGGTTCTGCACGACAGTTGCGGTGGCAGTACTGGTGCAACCGTTTTGTGTATTGGTGATCACCACGCTGTATGTTCCCGGAGCATCTGCTGTAAGCATTGGAATCTCGGCTGTCGAAACGGTAGAGTTATCCGGCAGGGTCCAATCGTGGGTCAGGAGTGCTGCCGGGCCATTGCTGGAAGCCGTAATTGAAATCGACGCCACATTGCAGTTGAGGGTGCTTGGAACGGCCAGGGTCGCACCCGGGACGTCATTGTCCAGATCAACTGTTGCCGAAGCGGTGCTGGAGCAACCGTTGCTGCCTGTAACAGTCAGGTTGTAGGTGCCGGCTTCGGTTGCTACGGGATTGGGCAGACTGGAGGTAAAGCCGTTCGGGCCTGTCCATGCGTATACGGGGCTTTGGCCTTGCGTTACGCTGTTGAGTTGTACGGTAATGTCGTTGCAGGTAATGGCTCCGCCGGTGGCTTCAGCACCAGGGAGTACCACATCGCTGACAACCGTCGCAATAGCAGCGTTGGTGCAGCCCGAGACGGCATCCGTAACCGTTACGGTATAGCTGCCGGCCACATTTACCACCGGATTCTGAAGGGTAGAGGAATAGCCGTTCGGTCCGCTCCATTCGAAGCTCGGGTTGTTGCCGTTGGTCGTTACCTGCAGGGTAACATTGGGCACCACGCAGGAGAATGTGCCGCCGCTTGCGCTGGCCGAAGGCGGTAGCTGGATGGAGGTCACCTTCGCATTGTTCCCGGCCGTGCAACCGTTTATTTCATTGGTCACGGTAAGGCGGTAGGTTCCGGGAGCGTTGACGGTGGGCGTCAGGGTGTTCCCGCCGGAAACGATATTGCCACCGATAAGCGTCGTCCACTGATAGGTGTACTGGCTTCCTACCGAGCCGGAGCCCTGCAGTTGTATCAATGGTTCATCGCAGTTGAGCACCCGGTCGGGACCTGCATCGGCCAGAGGCGGTGTTGTATTGCCAATAACGGTCACTTTTGCCGTATCCTCGCAGGTGACGCCACCACCGCCGAAATTGGTCACAATAAAGGAGTACTCTCCGGGTACGGTGGCAATTGCCGTATCGGCGGTACTGATCACGGTACCCGAAGGATTCAGCCATCGGTAAAAGATCGTGTTGCCTGTGGATGATCCCGTACTGGTCAGCAACACGGATGTTTTTTTACAAGTCAGGGTATCTTCCACCTGCGCGGCTGCGGTGGCCAGCACTTTGAACAACGTAAAGCTCAGGGTACTGTCGCAACCATTATCTGCCGGGATAATCTCCAGGTAGGTGCCGGCATCGCAGTACTCAAATCCGTTGACATAGAAGCACTCCTCCTTGCACAGCCATTTCGGAGGCAGGTTTTTGAATTTGCGCGGCAGGGCTTTGATCTTCTGACGCACGATACTGTCGCAGCCCAGGAACGAAGGGAAGGGCTGGGAGGTAAGAATAAACGTTCCGGGAGTCAGAATAGCCTGGTTTTGAGATTCGGGCCATATATAGGGCAACTCTTCAAAGCAAAGTTCAAGGTCTGGCAGTTGTGTAATGCCCAACGGCGCATTTACGATGGGGATACAGGTAGTGAGCGGCGTGTCGCAGCCATTGATGGCTGTTACACAAACCGACCCGCCGACGGTACCGAATTGAATATCGACGGTAGTGCCGTTGGATCCCAGTTGTGCTACATTGGATCCGCCGTTAATTTTCGAACCGGAAGGAGCCGACCATATATAATTGGTCGCGTATTGTACCGGAGGAATGGAGTAGGAGGTGGTCGCTTTGGGGCATACCGACGTGAGGCCCTGGATAGGCTCCAGCGTGCCCAGTTGCGGCGCGATGGGTAAACCCATGAAAGCTTCCAGCGAATAAGAGCAGTCGCCGAGGGTCTGGCCATCAATGACCAGATAATAGGTCTGACCGACAGTAAGGTTTTGGACGAATATATAGGGATTTCCGGGGATGAGCTGTTCGCAGGCCAGCGCCTTTAGTGGCGGGTTGGTGCATCCTGCAAGTACCGCATATTCAAGGCTCACGCCGTTGTTAAAGCAGTCGTCGTTGGTTTTGACAACCCAGTTGATGGACGGCGAACCGGCGATGAACCGGTACCACCGCGGGCTTTCCAGCGTCAGAGGCGGCACCCCGGCAATGCAGCTTTCAACAATGATCGGCTGCGGAAGCACTCCACCCAGCTTGTCATCGAAGAAAGACAAATCGCAGCTCAGGCATGCCGAGGCGCAACTCGACGAACCTACCACACCCGGTGGGCAGTTCAATGAGGATTGCGCAGACAGCCTTACGCCGCTACAGAGCATTAATAAAAGAAAAGTGATTAGAGATAGTCTCATAACTCGGTAATTTTAGATGTGAATTAGATGTGTTGGATTAATCAGACTCTGTATTGCTACCTGACGCTGCTGCGGCGGTATAAAATCAAGGGAAAATCACGGCAATGGATGTTCAAAAGTAGGCGGACTTAAACTGTACACAAAAAAATGCATTGCATATGCAAGTTTCGCGACAGTTTTTCCCTTCCCGCAGCGAGGCGCAAGGGGCTCAGAATTGAAAAACCGAAAAAGGCAGCGTGTAAAGTTAGGCGCTGATTTAAAATAAACCACCAGCCGGGCCTGATTAATTTAACCGCCCAGCCAGCTTTTGAACGCTACTACCCTTTCCCTGCTGACGAAAGCGCTTTCCGGAGTTGCAGGTTTTGTTTCGAGTTTCAGTCGACCATTCAGGTGCGGGTGAATCTTGAGGATGGCATCGAGGCATACCATCATACCGCGGTTGATGCGGAAAAACTGGCGCGGGTCGAGCAAGCGCTCGAGGTCTTCCAGCGTGTTGTCTACAAAATATTTTTTACCGCCGAAAGTGAAGGCTTGTGTCAATCCGTCAGAGGAGCGGAAAAAGGCGATATCGCCGGCAGCCAGGAAGGTGAGTTGCTGCCCGGTTTTGACCAGAAAACGGTCTTTGTAGGTTTCTTTTTTAAAATAGGTCGACAGCGCCTCGAGGTTGAAGGAGGCGGGGTTGGCACGTTGGCTTTCTATCCGTTCCAGCGCGCGTTTCAATTCTTCCGGATCGACCGGTTTCAGCAGGTAGTCGATGGCGTTTACCTTGAAGGCCTGAACGGCGTATTGATCGAAGGCCGTAGTAAAAACCACCGGAGCGGTTACCTCGACCTGCCTGAATATATCGAAACTAAGCCCGTCGGCGATCTGGATATCCATAAATACCAGGTCGGGCGCCGGGAAAGTGCGGATCCACCGGACGGCGCTTTCTACGGTATCCAGTGTGTCGATGATCTGAAAAGCCGGATTATGCGCCATCAGGAGTTTGGTCAGTTGCCGGGCTGCCGGGAGCTCGTCTTCGATAAGCAGTATCTTCATTGATCTGTAAGTTCAACGATGGGCAATGCTACGGTAAAGTATTGTTGGGAGGCGATGACCTCCACTTCGCGATTGGCGATCAGCCGGTACCTGTCTTTAATATTTTGAAGGCCAATACCGGTAGAATCCATCACCTGGTTTTTGCGCTGCAGGTTGTTGCGCACCACCAGGTGGCCATTTTCGGCAAATACATCTACGTGGAGCGGTTTTTCCGTGGAAATGATGTTGTGTTTGATGGCGTTTTCAAATAAAAGTTGCAGGGTCAGCGGGACGATTGCAGCGTTTTGCCGTTGGTCAAGGCCCCTGATATCTACCCTCAGGTTGTCGCCGAACCGCTCGTGGAGCAGGAAAATATAAGAATGCAGAAACTCCAGTTCTTCGCGGAGCGGGATCATCTTGGTGTCGCGGCTTTCCAGTACATACCGGTAAACCTTGCTCAGTTGCTGCACAAAATGAACGGCCTTGTCGGCGTCTTCCGGGATAAGATAGATCAGGGTATTGAGGCTGTTGAACAGGAAGTGGGGGTTTACCTGGTTTCGCAGGCCTTCCAGTTGCGATTCGATATTCTGGCGCTGGAGTTCCACTTTTTCGGCTACGGTGCGTTCGAGCTGGATGTAAAAAGAAAGCGCTTCGTAGATGGCGATGACCAACGCCGATACCACCAGCGAAATAAGGAAATCGACAATTGGATCGGGTTTGTGGTTATGGGCGTTTTTCAGGACAGCAAACAGGCTGTCGAGGGTTTTATTGATCACAAAAAACAACGCCAGAAAGGCCAGTATCATCCAGAACAGGCGCTTGCGAATATCCTCGAATGCCGGAAAGCGCAGTTTGGTTTCGTAATAAGACCAGCGCATGCCAAGCCAGAAACAGCTTGTGTATACCAATGACATAGGAATACAAGCCAGGAAATAAGGCCAGTCGCCTGCTTCCAACGCATCACTGAATAACAACAGGGATATCACCACGCTGGCCAGGGGAATGCCGATGGCCATCAACAGGCGGTCGTCGAAACCGGCAACATCGCGGAAGCATTTTTTTTTCATGGCAAACGGGTGGATAGGGTGACCAAAGATATGTAAACGGAGGTTAACATCGTTCGGAAGATCAGGTTCAAGTGGTGCAGCATGAAATTTTCCCGCAGATTTCCGCAGAAAAAATTCACAGATTCCCGCAGAAATAAAATATGGTCTGCGCCGATCTGGGAATTTATTCTGCGGAAATCTGCGGGAAATATCTCCGCATCAGAACTCGATGCGATACAGGATATCCGGGAAGAAACCGATCTGGTCGATTCGGCCCACATTACCCCGAACCTCGTTGTACTGCATGGCAAAGATGTTGGCGTTGTTGGTCACGTTCTGGAAGTCGAGGAAGAAGGTTTGCGACAGTTTGCGCTTCGCGCTGTTGACCCGGAAACCGAGTTTCACGTCCCAGCGGAAATAATCGTCGAGCCGCAGGCTGAATGCCTGGTCGTCGTACAGCACCTCTTCACCGGCAGCCTGACTGGCAGCAAGATTGACGGGGGTATAGGGCCGGCCGCCGGCCGTGGTCAGTTTGGTATCGAGGGTAAAGAAGCGGCGACCGGTGCTGCCGATCTGAAATTCCTTGCCGGCCAGTACATTCAGTACATACCCGCCGTCGAATGCCGTGCTGCGCTCCACACCGTCGGAACCCTTGTATTTCGAGTCGAAAACGCTCAGGGTGACCAGCCCGTAATACCCCTTGCTGAAGAATTTTTCCACCGTCAGTTCAGCACCGATGTTGGTGCCCGTGCCCTTATTCACGAGGTTGTATTTTTCGGGAAAGATAAAGTCGGCGCCCGCATTGAGCAGGGAAAAACTGGTCGGCAGCGACTCCACGGGCACGTCGGACAGTGACTGGTAGTAGCCTTCGGCCTTGATGCGCCAGTTGGCGGCCGGTTTGAAATCGTAGCCGAGTACGAAGTGCTGGTTGCGGGTAAAGCCCAGGTCTTTATTGGTTTCGATGAAGGAGCCGTCGGGCTGGCGCTCGCGCAGCAGGAATACCGGCAGCGGTTGCGTCTGGTGGTGCAGGCCGTAACCGAAACTCAGCATGTGTTTGGGTGCAAACTGCCAGTTGATGGCTGCCCGCGGTTCAATGGCCAGGTCTTCGGTCTTTGCAAAATAGAGGGAGTGCAGGCCTGCATTGAGCGTCACGTTTTCCGTCAGGCGGTATTGAGCCTGCGCATAGGCTTCCGATTGATGGAACCACCCGTCGAAATCGCGCTGGGTAAACCAGTCGGGCTTGTTGTCGTCGTCGAGGTCTTCCGTGTTGTCGCGCGTGTCGACACGCGTATCGAGTTGCTGCTGTTGCAGCAGAACTCCGGTTCTCAGGGTAAACCGGTTGCTGATCTTCAGGTTGTAGTACGACGACAGGCGGTAGACCGTATTGGCATCCTTCACATCCCATATCCGGAAAGGTGTGCCGTTGTCGATCAGCAAATCGTCGGCAGTGTATTGGTTGCCCGAGTACGAGGCGGAGATCACCGTGCGCAGGTAAGACCGGTCGTTGAGCAGGATATTGTGTTTTAGTCCGAGTACCCCGAATTTGGAGATGTTGTAGGCGTTTTCGTTGGGATTGGCAAACAGATCGGTCGTGTCGAGTTCTGCCCCGATAAAGTCGATGGCACTGTAGGCCCCGATGCCGAACAGGGAAAACTTGCCCGCCCTGGTGTTGCCAAGATCGACATTGAACGTCAGGTCCTTGTACCGCGGCGTGGCGTCGGTGCCGATATTCAGACCGGCGGCGTCGGCAAGTTCGGCAAAGGAATGGCGGTAGGCGACCACGAACGAGCCGTCGTTCTTTTTGTTCAGCGGGCCTTCGGCTACCGCTTCCAGCCCGGAAAATGCGCCCAATTGGCCCGTAAATTCCATCCGTTCCTTGTTGCCGGTGCGCAGGTTGATATCAAATACGCCGGCCAGTGCATTGCCGTATTCGGCCGGAAAAGCCCCGGTGAGGAAGTCCGAATTGGCGATCAGGTTGGGGTTGAGCGCCGAGACGGGGCCGCCGGTTGTGCCGAGCGTGCTGAAGTGGTTCGGGTTGGGGATGGGTACCCCTTCGAGACGCCACAGCACACCGGTGGGCGAGTTGCCGCGAATGACGATGTCGTTGCGCGCATCGTTGTTGGCCGCTACGCCTGCAAAATTGGCGACGAGTTTGGCCACATCATTGCGGCCGCCGGAATAGCGCCGCACCTCTTCGGTGTTGAACTGCCGGGCGGAGATCGTCGCCAGATCGTTCACCGGCTTGTCCTTGTCGGCTTTTGCAGTGATCACTACCTCATTCATTTTGGAGAAAGATTCCTCCAGCCGGATATCGAGTTGTACGTCCTTGCCCGCCGTGACGAGGATGTTCGGAACGGTCTGGGGCTCGTAACCGATGTAGGAGATTCGCAGCGTCTGCCGGCCCACAGCGATGTTTTTTAATACAAACACGCCATTGGCGTCTGTAATGGCGCCCATGTCGCCGTCTGCGGCTTCCGTCGTCGTCCGGATGAGTTGGACGGTAGCGCCGATGAGCGGCGATTCCGATTGTTTGTCGAGCACCACGCCGCGAAGGGTAGAACTTTGAGCGGAAAGGACGAG
>CALMBD010000210.1 GCA_937861115.1 uncultured Bacteroidota bacterium
ATATCAGCCGGTTTTCTGCAGAAAACCGGCTGATATTACCCACGTGCCACCACTAGGTATTTTGTTACCAAAATTATTTTAGGATCGACAAAGAGCAAATCGAATTATGATACATGCCCACCAGGCATGCTCATTTTCTATTATTTCAGCAGGATCCATAGATATCCCTCACTGCTTCAACAAGCGCCCGCTAAACGATCCGCCGTTTTGTTCTGCACGGAACAAATAAACACCGGAAGGCCAACCGGCAGTCCTGATTACGCCCACACCATTTTCAGAAGGGACATTTCCGGAGAAAATCACTTTTCCCATGGCATCGCATACAGACACAAACCAGTCACTTACCGATCCGACACCCGGAACATCAAAGCGCACCCAATCCGTCGCCGGCTGAGGGTAAATACGTAGCAGGTGCTGTGTCGGGTCAGTATGGTCGTCTGTCGAAACCGGAAATAACAACTGTACACAATAGTCCTCAACCTGACCAAATCCAAAACTTTCGCAGGCCTGCGGCGGCAGACTATTGCCGCTTTTATACTTCATCATCACCCGCATACGGGTCAGCCCCGGAGTGGCAAACGAAGGCACCGTCATTTCGCCGTATACCGGATCATCTGTTGCCCAGCCCGGATCGAAAGCCATTTCACCAGGGTCGCTGAAGTCGCCGTCCATATTAAAGTCCACATATATCCGGAAAAACTCTTTATAGGAGGTGCTGGCAAACCCCGGAATAATAGTAACGGGCTCAACAGTTCCCGGCATCAGTTGAAGCGTGTTTTGCAATACCCCGGTAAAGTTCTCATAGCCCTGGCCGTTGTTATTTCCCGAATCATAGTACCAGCTTCCTATTCCGACGGCAGCGATCCATTCATATTCCGAATGATCGGCCTTTGCCGTACAATACGGCACATCGGTGCAGGAGCCGCAACCGGCAGTCATAAAGAAAAACTGGCTGGAATAAACAGTCCAACCGGTATCGCAATGGGTCTGCACCTGAACCTCATAATTGGTACAGGCATCCAGATTTTGCAGGGAAAGTGTGGTTGCAACAACATCGTAATATTGCCATGCAAGGGCTGGTCCGGGGCGTATCCGCAAGCGGAAGGCATCTGCTGCCGTCAACGGATTCCAGGAAACCGTGGCCGTGGATGTGCCGACGCCGTCGGCCCAGAGGGCATCGGGTGGCACACAGCAACCGTCCGTCTGGAAAGTTTCCGCAGGCGACCAGTCGCTGGTCCCGTCCTGCCCGCAAAATGCGGCGATGGAAAACTCATATGTCGAACATGCGTTCAACCCGTCGAGCAAATACGGGCTTTCCACATTGCTCAGTATGATCCAGTCGGCAGACCCAAGCGGGCGATACCGGAGGTCGACGGATGCCGGGCCGGCTACTTCCGTCCATTTCAGCACCGCTGAATTGGAAGTAACAACACCGGTTGTCAGGGCCAAGGGCGCCGGACAGGCCACACACTGGTCTTCATAATCCTGCAAAAGAGAATACAGGTTGAGTCGTCCGCCGCTCACTGTTATCCCCTGCATGGAGCTATTGGGCGTGCTGCTGCTCAACAGCAGATTTTTCACAAACAGCGCCGCTGCAGCCGGATCTGCCTTTGCCATGGCAACAAGATTGGCGCAAGGCGCTGCATACAGGAGGCCAATGGCGCCGGTCACTTGCGGCGCTGCGTAGGAAGTGCCCGAAAATGATCCGTAGACATCCTCTGCTCCGGTACTGAAAATATCCTGACCGTAGGCGCCCAGGTCAATATGCATTGGCCCCCAGGCAGCCAGCGGGGCTTTCTGATCCGCATTGTTCAGGCTGGTGACGGCAACCAGGTAATCACTGGTACATGCCGTGGGCAAGTCGCCATAAACATCAACATTGATCGGAATGTTTGCTGTAGAGGCAACACTGAGTATACCGGCTTGTCCGAGCGAATCGAAGGCAGCGCACCACAAGGGTGCGTTGGCAGGTTGGCCATAATTGATGCCCCAGGAGCAATTGACCGCAACGACAAAGGCTCCTTCCGTACCGCCGGAAGCGTTGTACCGCTTTCGGGCATTCAGCACATAATCATAGGAGGATAAGATTTTGCCGACAGTATTTCCCCCGGCGACAAACATGATCCGGACATCCCAGTTAACCCCGGTAATCCCAATCCCATTGTCTCCTCTTGCACCCGCTACCGCACTTACGGAGGTGCCGTGAACAGTGCTGCTGCCGGAAATATCATCGTTTCCGGCCACAACATTCCAGCCCAGGTAGTCGTCAACATATCCGTTTCCGTCGTTGTCGGTATAATCATCCGGGATCTCTGCGTAGTTTTTCCAGAGGTTTTCCGCAAGATCGCTGTGGTATTGATCGATACCACCGTCAATCACAGCAAGCACGATGGTGTCGCCTGCCGGTGTGCGGCCACCGGTTGCAATATTCCAGGCCAGGTCTGCATCTATATCTGCATTGGGCACCCCGCCATTTGCCCCGGTATTCACATATTGCCACTGCTGGGACAGGAAAGGGTCATCGGGCAATACATTCTGAAAAGCGGTAATCCGGCGCTCCAGGATATGGTTTAGCTGAGCAAAGCGAACGTCAGGCTGTTTTTGAAGCCACTCCAGGACATCCTGTTCCTTGCCCGGAACCGTACGCAGCAACCATACGTTCAACAAATTCGCCACTTTTCCCTCCACCTTCGTTTCGGTTGAAAGGCGTTCCTGCATCTGCCGGGCAAGGCCGCCAGGCACCGTCCGCGGATCAAGGCTGACCAGTATTTCTCCCGGCATAAATGTTTCAGCCTGGGCAAATACACCTGCAAGCCCCGAAAATATCAGCCCCAAAAGCAGCGAAAAACGACAAAACTTCATCTTGTGTCCAGTTAATCAAGCCAGGAGAACAGTATAAACACGCCGATGTTTGCCTGTACTCCGCGATTTTATTGCAAAAGTATGGAGGAAGCCAATGCACAATTGATAAACCCGCAGCCGCGCATATTTTTGGCAAAGTTTGATCGTTCATTTTTTACCTTTCCCAAAAAATTATCTGCTATGTTAATCCGAATAATAGTCGGATTTTCTGACAAAAACACAATCAGTTCAAAACAATTGATCAGGCTGTGGCCTTTCAAACAAATTAACCGTTCATGTTTAATCTTTACACATTCCTCCCAAGTTCCCTGATCCTCACCTGTTGCCGTTTCTTGTTGCTTTTTTGCCCCATAATTTTAACGACCCCTGTCGGGGCACAGGGGCCATGCGTATGCACAAACTGTCCGCAATTTATGCCCGACGGTTTTACCGGGCAATTTTATATCCAGATACAAAATGCCGACAATCCGACCCTGGGACAGAACGGTCAGGGGGTGTGCGGCGTTAACCTCTCTTTTGATCACGAATATCTCGGCGACCTCCAGATTACACTGACTTCGCCGGCCGGGCAAACGGTTACCCTGGTCGGCCCGATCGGCTTTTTCGGCGAAACAGACTTCACGACCTGGAACGTCAGTTTTGTGCCCTGTGGCGACCCAGCCAACCCGGACCCCGGGTTCAGCCCGACCTGGAACAATAACCAGCCCTGGGGACTCTTCGGCAACTATTCCGGGTCCTATTATCCGGCCGCCGGATGCCTTGAAAATTTTAGTTCCGGCTCTGTCAACGGGCAATGGACACTGACCGTTATCGACGGCCAGGCCATAGACGTGGGTAATTTTTTCAATTATGAAATTATCTTTTGCGATCCTTCGGGCATCAATTGCTTCTCTTGTGCGGCCAATGCCGGCAACCTGCTGCAGCCCGATGTGGTGGCATGTGAGGGCGCAGCATCGCTCGACCTGAACCTGCCGCCTACCTATGCGCCACCCAACTCCCCTCCCCCCTCGTCCGACTATGGCTATACCTATGTGGTCAGCGGCGCCGGTGGCGTTATTCAGGGATACGAGCCCGATGCCAATCTGATGGGTTATCCGCCGGGCAACTATACAGTCTGCGGCCTGTCGTACCTGCTTGCAAACGAGGGAGATATCCCTGCCCCGAACGGCTCATTGACGACCACACAATTAGCGGCTCAACTGAACTCCACCACGCCGCCGTTTTGCGGGAAAATTACCGCCAACTGCGTCAACGTCACGATCAATGCGCTGCCCCCGGATATTGAAGAATACCAGACGATCTGTGCACCCCAATGTTACCTGTTTTTTAACCAGACCTACTGCCAGTCGGGTACCTATGTCAGAAACCTAACCCAAAACGGATGCCCTTACACGGCCACACTTTTCCTCACCGTGATTCAGCCCAGTTTTGCCACGATCAATGAAATGGTTTGTCCCGACGAGTGCTCGCAGACACCCGGATTTGAATCGGCCTGCGGGCAGGGGAACTACGTTGAAACATTCATGAATGCCGGGGGATGCGACAGCATCGTTACACTGCACCTCACTGAAATGATCGTGATCGCGAATATCGCGTCTCCACCGCCACAACTGTCCTGCGCTCAAAACAGCGTGGTGCTTCAGGGCACCGGCTCCACCATAGGCAATGGTGTAACATACCAATGGACTGCCAGCAACGGCGGCAATATCGTCGGCCCTTCTACCGGCATCAACGCAACGGTAAATGCGCCGGGCGACTACCAACTCCTGGTTTGCCGCACCAACGGGAATGCCACCTGCTGCGACTCCACCAGCACTACCGTTACAGGTAGCCAGAATGTTCCCAATACACCGGCAGCCATAACGGGCCCGGATACCATTTGCCCCGGCCAGGTCGCCGGTTATTCGATAACTCCTGTCGCTAATGCATCATCCTATAACTGGACTGTCCCGGCTGGTGCGACCATCGTTTCAGGGCAGGGCACAAGCAGTATCAGCGTCAACTGGAATACCGTAAACGGCGGGAATATCTGTGTGGCGGCTGTAAACGCCTGTGGTTCCAGCCCGCAAACCTGCCTGAACGTGGCAGCCGGCTCGACGCTCAATCCGGCTCAGCCGCAGGGCGCCACTGCCGCCTGCCAGGGCAGTATAGAAACATACACCGTTCCAATACTTGCCGGTGCGACCTCTTATAACTGGACGGTCGATGCCCCGGCAAGTATTGTATCCGGCCAGGGAACGAACAGCATAAGCGTCAACTGGGGTACGTCAACTTCCGGAAATATCTGTGTGAACGTGACCAACAGCTGCGGAGCAGGACAGGACATGTGCCTGCCGGTACAGATCAACGTCTTGCCTCCTCAGCCGCTTGTTTCCGGTGATACGGCACTTTGCTCCGGTACCACAGGCGCCTACACTATACTGCCCATCAACAATGCCACAGGATATAACTGGACGGTGTCGGCCAACGGCTCCCTGGCTTCCGGACAGAATACGACAGCATCCACGGTAAACTGGTCGGGCGCGCCCGGTGGCGATGTTTGTGTCAGCGCATCAAACGGGTGCGGGACGGGCCCTCAGGATTGCTTCCCGGTTGCAGTGTATGCACAGCCCGTTGCTGATGGAGGTCCGGGCGGTTCGGTCTGCGACACGTCTTTTTCGTTGCAGGCCGTACCAGGCATCGGCGGAAGCAGCGGCGTCTGGAGCAGTATCGGCGGGCCCGGGACTGCCACATTTACCGATGCCGCTTCGGCTGCGACTACTGTTTCGGTAACTGCGTACGGTACCTACAATTTCCTGTGGACAGAAAGCAATGCGATCTGCCAGGATACGGATATGGTAACTGTCCACTTCAATGCTCCGCCGGCCGCCGGCCCGGTCAGCCTGGTCTGTGACGGCAACAACCAGAATTACACCGTTTCATTCCCGGTAAGCGGCGGTACGCCACCTTATTCGGGAGCAGGCGGCACTATAATTGGCGGCGTGTTTACCTCCGGCCCTATACCCAGCCTTCAGACCTATTCGTTTTCCATAACAGACGCAAATGGTTGTATATCAGAGACAATAACGGGAAATTTCGACTGTAACTGTATTACGGAAGCCGGCCTGATGAACCTTCAAACGCTTGACGCATGTCCGGGCGACACCATACAGGCACAGCATCTCGGCGGAGAGAGCCTCGACGCGGACGACGTCAGCGCCTATGTGCTGCATGACAATTCCGGGGCGGCATTGGGGCAGGTTCTGGCTCAAAACAATACCGGCATTTTTACTTTTCAGTCCGGCATGACCTATGGCGCCACCTATTACGTGTCTTTTGTGGTCGGCAACAACCTGAACGGCGCCCCAGACCCCGCCGATCCCTGTCTTTCCGTTGCGCCCGGCCAGCCGGTGGTGTTTTATCCCTTTCCTGTCGCCGATGCCGGTACGGACAGCGATACTTGCGGTCTGACCATACTCCTGAACGGCAATATCCCGAACGGCGCCGGAATATGGTCGGTTGCCGCTGCGCCGGCCGGTGCAGCGCTCAATTTCAGCGACCCGCAAAACGGTGCAGCAAGTGCTACTGCGTCGCTGGAGGGAACCTATACCCTCAACTGGAGCATTACGGAAAACGGTTGCTCCAGCTCGGATCAGGTAACGCTCCAGTTCAACGAATCGCCCGCGCTGGATGACCTGCAACGCACCTGCGACGCAGCCAATGAAAACTTTACCGTAATACTCACCCTTACCGGAGGCACCCAGCCATACAGCATTAACGGAACGCCGGTAGCCGGCGCCATTTTTACCTCGACACCGTTGCCCAACGGCCAAACCTATAACTTCACCATTACCGATGCAAACGGCTGCAGCGCAGCGCCTGTTAGCGGTTCATTTAGTTGCAATTGCAGTACCAATGCAGGCGCCATGCAGCCCGATACGCTTCGTGCGTGCGAAGGCACAACCTTAACCGTATCGCCCGCTGCCATACCCGCAGTATTGGACGCCAACGACGTGACAGCCTGGGTGTTACACAGCGGATCAGGCCCTGCACTCGGGCAGGTGTTTGCCCAAAACACCACCGGCCAGTTCGGTTTCGTAACAGGTATGAATTACGGGCAAACGTATTTCATTTCGCTGGTAGCAGGTAATCCCTCCAATGGATTTCCCGATCCGGCCGATCCGTGTTTTTCCGTAGCGACAGGCCAGCCGGTTGTATTTTTCAAAAACCCGGCCCCGAATGCCGGCCCCGACGCAGCCGTTTGTGGCAAAACAGCCGGCCTCCAGGCTGTTGCAAGCGGATACAGCGGAAACTGGTCGTTTGTTTCCGGTCCGGGCACGGCAACATTCAGCAACGGAAATAGCAGCAATGGGCAGGTCACCGTTTCTGCATTCGGTACCTATATCTTCAAATGGACAGAAACGAATGTGATCTGTCAGGGTGAAGACCAGGTGAGTATCAGTTTCAACGAGTCGCCTGCCTTTACAGCACTCGACGAAGCCTGCAACGGTACCAATACCCAATACACCGTAACCTTTACTGCAAGTGGAGGAGCGGCGCCATACACGGTAAATGGCTTGGGCGGCAGTTTTACCGGCAACAATTTCATTTCCGTACCCATTGCCAGCAATACCCCCTACAACTTCACTATAGTGGATGCCAACGGTTGCGCCAGTCTTCCGGTTACCGGTACAAAAGACTGCAATTGCGTTACAGATGCCGGCTCGATGCAAACGGCGCCGCTCCTGTTTTGCGCCGGCGAGCAAGCGACAGGTGTGTGGAACAGCGATGCAAGTCTTGATCAGGATGACATCCTGGAGTTTATTTTGCACGATCAGGCGGGTACCAATGCCGGAAACATACTCGCCACCGGCGATCAACCTGTATTTGACTTTACAGCGAACCTCCAAACAGGCGTCACCTATTATATATCGGCTGTAGCGGGCAATAACCAGGCAGGTTTGGTAGACCTGAACGATCCTTGCCTGTCGGTAGCGCCCGGTACCCCCGTTCAGTGGAAAGCCCTGCCCGATGGAGGATTCACCGGCGACGCAAGCATTTGCAAGGGCGACAACACACCCCTGATTTTTTCGGGCAGCGGCACATATCCCCTTCAGATCACGTATGTCGACGATGCCGGCGGGCAATACAGTCAGTTGATCAACAACCAGCAGCCTGTAACAGTCAACCTTACGCCGGATACCTCCATAACCTATACCCTGGTTTCGGTGTCGGACGGTGTCGGACCGGTTTGTACCACGGCACTGAGCGGTTCGGTCACGATTTCAGTCAGCACACCCGTATCTGCCGGCACACCCAACGAACCGGTTGAAATTTGTGCCGGCGTGGCGCTGCCCTTGCAGCTCATTAACTTTCTTACCGATCCAAACCTGAACGGCAAATGGACGGAGACCTCTGCTGTGCCTTCATTGCCGGGTGGTTTCACAGCCGCCACAGGCACCTTTGAAACGGGAGGACAGCCTGCAGGCACCTATACATTTCTGTACACGGTGGATGCCCTGGCGCCCTGTCCGGATGATGCGGCAACCGTAACGGTTAAACTGCTTGCACCACCTGTTGCCGATGCCGGGGAAGACCAGGCGATCAATTGTGACCAAAGTGCCGTTGCATTGGGAAGTGCCGGCACCAGTGTCGGCCTGGGTATTACATACGAATGGCTGGCAAACGGCGTGGCTTTCGGAAATACCGCCCAGGTATTTGTCAGTAATGCCGGCAACTACACCCTGATCGTCACCAGTCCGGCAGGATGTTCCGCCTCCGATGATGTAACTGTTATACTGGATAACGACCCGCCGAGCGCGGGAAGCATTGTTGTACAAAACATCAGGTGCTATGGCGAACACAACGGAAAAATTGTGATCGATTCTGTGGAAACCACCCACCCGCCTGTTTTGTACGCACTGAACGGTGGTGCGTTCGGGACAAACCCCGTGTTCAGCGGACTCGAACCGGGCAATTACACCGTAACCCTGATGGATGCCAACGGATGCGAATGGACATCGCCGCTACTGCCCGTGATAGAGCCTCCGGAATTAATTATTGACCTCGGATCGACAATCGAGGCAGCGTTAGGCGATTCAGTGTATCTAAGTATGGAATCTACGGTGCCGGTCGGTGCTCTGGATACGATAATATGGAAGCCGCTGCTCGATTCTGTTGCTGCAGGAAAGGATTACCAACGTTTTTTCCCGCTGCAATCCTGGAATGTGAATGTTACGGCGATTGATTCGAACGGATGTATTGCAGCAGACGCCGTTTTGGTGCAGGTAGGAAAGCCGCGGAATGTTTATATCCCCAACATATTATCACCCCAAAGTGCCGTAAATGGCACGTTGACGGTGTTCGGAGGCAGAGATGTCGCGCGGGTGGAGTTGTTCAGGATATACGACCGCTGGGGCGCACTGATGTATGAGGCGCTTGATTTTCAGCCCAACGATCTTTCGGTTGGCTGGAATGGAAAGCAGGGCGGCAAAAATGTTTTACCGGGGGTTTATGTGTATTATGCGGTGGTGAAATTTATTGATGGGGAGACAGGAGTATACAAAGGAGATGTGAGTGTTTTTCGCTGAAAACGTGATACTTAAACCTTACATTTTTTTGTTCATCAAAATACGATTGGGAGGTAACCACGAAATATCCGGTTCGTCTTCCGGGCAAAATTTGGGTCCAGCACGTTTGGGCGGGACAGTTAAAGTGGTCAGTAAAGAAGTTCGCAAAATAAAATTTTACCTTTCTTTGCAGGCCAATTTATCATCCAGTTCAGACACGCTGCCTTCCTGATTCTATAATCTGAATTCGTCTCAACCGATTGTTTTCAAATTTTTCTCACTCCGGGAAAATCAACTGCAAGTCATCTTTTGTAATCAGGCTATTCACCCGAAAAGTGCTGTTTCAGTGCTTATCGCGTCATAAATATTCAAACGCTTTAAACTACCGGTTTCATGGTAAAAAAACTACTCTTATTGTGTATTCTGCTTCAGTCCAGCCTTTCGTTGATGGCACAGGTACCGGATCCCTGCCCTGCTAATGACACGCCGGCAGCCGACAACTGTAATGAAGCCTGTATCTATTGCAACTTTAACGGGTATACCGGATCAACAAGTCCTTATTCCCAGGGATTTGCACCCGGTTTCTGCGGAACGATTGAAAATGAGCAGTGGCTGGGATTTATTGCCGGCGCTGCCGGCGCCACGTTCACGGCTACGCCTTTTAACTGTATCATCGGCAACGGTGTGCAGATAGCGCTGTATGAAAACTGCGGTTCCAACCCGGTTCCCGGTGGTTGCAATGGCGGTTCTGCCGGCAACGGCAATACCCCCGTATCCATCACCTGCGCCCTGACGCCGGGTGTCAACTACTACCTTTTGATCGACGGTTATGCCGGCGACCAGTGCGATTTTTCTATCAACGTTGTGCCCCCCTCTGCCGTACAAGCCCCGAACGTAGGACCGATCGGCGCGATCCAGGGACCGACGAAGATTTGCCCGGGCGGCGTCATGACGCTTTCCGTTCCGCCGGTAACCGGCGCGGGTGCTTACAACTGGACCGCCACTGGCGGCGCCCTGATCAACGGGCAGCCTTCTCCCGTTACCCTGTTTGCGCCGGGTGGCAATGTCGTTCAGATCACCGCACCACCGAACGCACCGCCACCGACATCCATTCAGATTTGTGTGCAGGCTGTAAACTCCTGCGACCAGGACAACCCTTTTGTCTGCAAAACCGTACAGATTATGAAGATACCCGACACACAACTCCCTCCGGTTGTTGTGTGCGCTGAAGATGCCCCCTATGAACTTCCCTGGGGACAAACCGTTGGCGTTTCGGGTAACTATGCACATACATACACTTCCTACCAGGGCTGTGACAGTATTGTAAAAAAACAGGTTACGATCAAACCGCTTTTGATTAAAAACCTGCCCCCGCAAACTATCTGCGCGGGCTCGTGTGTCACCGTTTGCGGTGAACAATATTGTGATGGCGGCAACTTTACACACGTTTGTCAGTCTTACCAGGGTTGCGACAGTATCATCAACTTCTCCATCTTGCTGCTGAGCCCCGAAGCGGAAATCACCGGCGGCGGCGCGTTGTCCTGTGTGACAACATCACTTGTGTTGAGTTCCACGCCTTCGCCAGGCAGTAAAATCTGGAAGATCCTACCCAGTCAAATGGTTGTAGGCACCGGTAACTCGATTACCGTAACCCAGCCGGGCACCTATGTCCTGACAGTAACAGCATCTGCGGGCGGGAATTTCTGTATAGATACCGATACCATAGTAATCACAGGAAATACCACGATGCCCACCGTGTCAGCGACAGGAGGCACCATCGGATGCGGTGGCGCCCAGGCTACGCTCAATGCCGTCACCAATGCCCAAATGCCGACCTATGCATGGACGGGCCCTAACGGCTTTACCGCCAATACTCAAAATCCGATGGCCGGTGTTGCGGGTACCTATACCGTTGTTGTGACAGACAACGCCACAGGCTGTACCAATTCGGCAACTGCTACCGTAACGGGTAATACCACACCGCCGGTGGCAAGTGCGACCGGTGGGACATTGACCTGTAGCGTTACCACCATACAGATCAACGGCAACTCCAATATTCCCAATTCATCCTATACCTGGACGGGACCCAATGGCTTTACTTCAAGTACGCAAAACCCGAACGTGACGGTAAACGGTACCTATACTGTTGTAGTCACCAACCTGAACAACAGTTGTACGAGTACCGCAACAGCGACGGTGAACCTGGACAATGCCCCGCCCAGTGCGGTTGCGACGGTCAGCGGACCGATCACCTGTCCGACCCCGATCGTCACGCTCAATGCAACGCCGGCTTCCGGGGTAACCTATGCCTGGAGCGGTCCGAACAGTTTCACCTCTACCCAACAAAACCCGCCCGCCAATGCGGCAGGTACCTATAATGTCACTGTCACCAATAACGGTAATGGTTGTACGGGTACGGCTACAATTGCGGTTACGGGTAACACCGTAGCGCCAAATGCTTCCGCCACAGGCGGAACTGTTTCCTGCGGCGTGATCAATATCAACCTCGACGGCAATTCGATCACCCCGGGCGCAACATTTGCCTGGACCGGCCCGAACGGATTCACAGCCAACGTTGCCGACCCGGCTGTAACGGACCCGGGAACCTATACGCTGACCGTTACTGACCCGGTCAACAGTTGCACCAGCACGGTTACAGCAGTTGTTGATGGCGATTATACTGCACCTGGCGCTTCAGCCACAGGCGGCATCATCACCTGTTCGGATGTGAATACAGTGATTATGGGCACTTCAGGCACACCGGGCGTAACCTACAACTGGGTAGGCCCAAGCGGCAACAACTATCCGAGCCAGAACCCGACCGTTTCAAACATCGGGCAATATACCCTGACGGTTACCAATCCTGCAAATGGCTGTACCTCAACTGCTACCGCTACAGTACAACCGGATGCCAACGTACCTGACGCATCGGCTACCGGCGGCACACTGACCTGTTCGGTAACTTCGCTCATGCTCGACGGCGGATCGGTCACACCGGGCGTCATTTTATCGTGGTCCGGCCCCAACGGCTTTAATTCCACCCTTGAGGATCCGACCATATCTGTTTCAGGTACTTATACCCTTACTGTTTCCAATCCTGCAAACGGCTGTTCCGCTCAGGCAGATGCCATTGTGGAACTGGATGTCGACGCACCCGGCGCTCTTGCTACCGGTGGCACCCTGACCTGTACCAACCCGACCTTTACCCTCACCGGTGACTCGCCGACCAACGGCGTCATCTGGTCGTGGACTGGACCAAATGCCTTCACATCAAACCAGCAGAACCCTCAAACCAACGACGATGGCGTCTATACCCTGTTGGTGACTGATCCGAGCAACGGCTGTACTTCGGTAGCGACAGCCGACGTTATGGCCGACCAGAATGCGCCGACCGCGTCTTCTACTACCGGCACCCTGACTTGTTCGGTTACTTCGCTGGTGCTCAACGGCAGTGCAAACCTGCCTGTTACTTTTGACTGGAGCGGCCCCAACGGCTTCACTTCACAATTGCAAAACCCGACCGTAACGGTACCCGGTGACTATATCCTTACCGTAACGGCCACCAACGGGTGTACAGATGCCGAAACAATTGTTGTAGCCCAGGATATCGCCGAACCCGGCGCCTCCACCACAGGCAACACCATTGATTGTACCAATCCGCAAGTGCCTATTTCTGCCAACTCGCCGCTGGCGACGGTTACCTACAACTGGACAGGCCCCAATAACTTTACTTCGGGCCTGCAAAACCCGACGGTTTCGCTCAATGGCGCCTATATCGTCACGGTCACCAGTACCGGAAACGGTTGTACCAGCACCAGCACGGCACAGGTAGCCATAGATACCGTAACGGCTGTTTTACAGGCAACGGCGCCCGATATCCTGACCTGTTCGGCTACGACGGTCAACATTCAGGCAACGGTAACTGCCTCCGCTTCTCCCTTGCAGGGACTCGCATGGAGCGGCCCGGCCGGCTTTACCTCCAACCAGGAAGATCCCGCCGTGACCAATCCGGGACCTTATACCCTGGTAGCAACGCTTGCCAATGGCTGTACTTCGCAGACACAGGTGACTGTTAACCAGGATATTGCAGCACCCAATGCCAATGCGCAGGGCGGCACGCTTACCTGTTCCATTACTGATCTTGATCTCAACGGCATTTCAGCCACCGCCGGCGCCTCCTTCGACTGGACCGGACCAAACGGCTTTGTATCGGCGCTGGAAGACCCCAACATTACCGTCGACGGCGTCTATACCCTGACGGTAACAGGCCCGAACGGCTGTACGTCGACAGCGACTGCAACAGTTGACCTCGACGTGGCGCCCCCCGGTTCTTCAGCCACCTCGTCGAACGATCTCGATTGTGACGACCTGAGTTCCACCCTGACCGGCTCTTCGCCTACTAACGGCGTCAGTTATGCATGGACAGGCCCGAACAACTTCAGCGCTACTACTGCCGCTACATCTACTATGGCTCCCGGTACTTACCAGGTGGCTATTACCGGCCCGAACGGCTGTGTATCTACCAGCGATGTGATTGTATTACAGGATATTACACCGCCATCTGCTACTGCAACCGGCGATACGATCGACTGTATATCGGGTCAGGCCATCATTGCCGGCAATTCGCCGACAACCGGCGTTACCTACAGCTGGACCGGACCGAACAGCTACACTTCGACCCAGCAAAGCCCGACCGTAACGGTTGACGGTACCTACAACCTTGTTGTCATGGGCCCGAACGGCTGTACTTCAACGGCCTCCGCCTTTGTTGCCCAGAATACGCAGTCGCCCACCGTGACGCTCTCGGGTGGCGGAACGCTTACCTGCGCCGTGACCGATGTGACCATCACGGGCACAATCGGCACGCCCGGAGCAGTCGGCGCATGGACAGGGCCGGGTGGATTTACCTCTACCCAGAACAGCATCACCGTGTCCAATCCGGGCGACTATGTGTTCACCGTAATCGCGACGAATGGCTGTATTTCCGCCCCGTCGCTTACGGTTCCCCAGAATATACAAGCGCCTCAGGGCGTGACGTCTACGGGAGGTCTGCTGAATTGCACGTTCCCGACAATCACGCTTCAGGCCGGCTCCACAACGCCCGGCGTTATGTATAACTGGAGCGGCCCGGGCGGCTACACATCGCCTCAGCAAAATCCTGATGTCACCAATCCGGGAACTTATACGCTTGTCGTCACCAACCCGGTCAACGGCTGTACTACCACAACAAGTGCGCTGGTCACGCAGGATCCCACTATTCCGGACATCTCCGTGGTGGCAGATTCGTTGACCTGCACGGTTCAAACGGTAACGCTGAACGCAACAAGTAATACACCGAACGTCACCTTCCAATGGACCGGCCCGAACGGTTTCAACTCCACTTTGGAGGACCCGACAACCGGCGCTCCGGGCAATTACACGGTTGTAGCCACGGCCACGAGCGGTTGTACTTCTTCGTTCACTTACAATGTATTGCAGAATATCACAGCACCCGGCGCAACAGCACAGGGCGATACACTGACCTGCACGATCACTTCCGGAACAATCATCGGCGGATCGCCGACACCGGGCGTATCGTATTCCTGGACCGGCCCCGGAACGTTTAGCTCCACGCAGGCAAGTCCTGTAGTTACACAAACCGGTACCTATACCCTGGTAACGACCTCGTCGAACGGCTGTACCTCGGTTGCTACCACACAGGTCGTACCCGATGCCAGCATTCCAACGCTTTCCATCACTACCGGGACGATCACCTGTGCTATTCCAAGCATCCAGTTGTCGGCTACTACGAATGTTCAGACCGTAACCTGGCAGTGGTCGGGCCCCGCGAACTTTAACTCCACGCAGCAGAATCCGGCCGCTACCGTCCCGGGCAACTATACTGTAGTTGTGACGAATACAGCCACCGGCTGTTCGAACGTAACCAGCGGCCTGGTGGCCGACGATACACAAGGCCCAACGGTCAATGTAGGTACGCCGAATGAACTGAACTGCACCACAACGCAGGTTGGGCTCAGTGCGAGTGTACCCGTCGCAGGCAGTTATCTGTACCAGTGGAATACGACTGACGGCAATATCCTTTCCGGCGCGACTTCCCAGAATCCCCAGGTCGATCAGCAAGGCACTTACCTTGTTGTCGTCACCAATACCCAAAACGGTTGTACGACCGTAGAGGATGTGGTGGTCAAACTCGATCCGGCAACACCTTCGGGAGCAGTACTCGACGAACGCGATATTTCCTGCTACGGAAAAACGGACGGCGCTCTTGCCATCAACTCGGTTGACGGCGGCACACCACCCTACGTATTCAAACTAGACAACAGGCCCTTTAGTCAGACAACGGTTTATACGGCGCTTCCTCCTGGCCCGCATACCCTGGTAATCCAGGATGCCAATGGCTGCGAGTACGAAACCTCGTTTGACCTGCTTGAGCCAGACCCGTTCACGGTCAACCTTGGTCTCGACACAACCGTCATTCTGGGCGAAAGCATTTCGCTTACCCTCAATCTGGACGAAATCACGACCGACCCGGATCGTGTAGAACAGACGATTGTGCAGCCTGAATCGCTACTCGACTCTGTGTTCTGCGACAACTGCGAGATCACACCGTATTACTCGTTCCGATACCAGGTTACCATCGTTGATGCCAACGGTTGCAAAGCCACCGACGACCGGCTGGTTATTGTGGACAAAACGCGTTATGTCTACATCCCGAACATATTTGCACCGGAGTCGGACAACACCAACTCCCTGTTCATGATCTTCGGCGATGAAAGGCAGGTAACCAACATCAAATCGTTCCAGGTCTTCGACCGCTGGGGCGGACTGGTGCACGAGTATTACGATTTCAAACCCAATGATATCAGTTCGGGTTGGGATGGCAACATTCGAGGCGACAAGGCCAGCCCTGCAGTATTCGTTTACTTTGCAGAAATTGAATTCATCGATGGTGAAGTCATCCTTTACAAGGGTGATGTAACCCTCTACCGTTAAGTCATTTCGACAGTACTTTATGGCGAAGGCCTCCGGCGTGTTGACGCCGGGGGCCTTCCTTTTTGGCGTTTCAAGCACTGTTTTTGCTTTTTATTCCGCAAAAACAACAATTGTCCATATTTTTCCCTCTCTCAGGAAGCGTCCTGACACATTTCCGTATCTTTATTTCGATTTTTTAATCCGAACGGTAATCTATCAATTCTACAAACCCAGTTTCATGAATCAATCACTACGCCTGTTTCTCGTATTCAACCTCTTTTTTTTCCTGCAACAACTCCATGCCCAGGTGGCGCCACCCTGCCCCACGCCGCCGCCGCCCGGCGCAGAAGCCTGCCAGCAGGCGTGTGTGTATTGCAACTTCGACGGCTATATGGGCATCAATAACGGCTCACCGTCGGGCGGCAACACCGTGTGCGGACAAATCGCCATCCACAACGACCAGTGGTTCGGGTTTGTGGCCGGAACGGAATCCATCACCATCAATATTGCGACCAGCAACTGCCAAAACGGGGACGGCCTGCAGGCTGCCTTTTTTGCCAATTGTCAGGATGACGCCCTCGTTTGCAACCCGGGGTCAGGGGGTGGCGGCGGCGGCGCACTCACGCTTACCTATTCCAACTTTGTACCGGGACAGACCTATTACCTGATGATCGACGGATGGGTCGCCGACGTTTGCAATTACGAAATAGAGGTGCTCGAAGGGTCGGTATCGCCGCCGGCTCCTTCACAACCTGCTGTGCCACAGGGCCCGATAAAAGTATGCCCGGGTGCTGAGGTCGTGTACACCATTCCGCCTGTCGCAGGTATAGGCTATTACAACTGGACAACCCCCGCAGGCTCCCAGATCAACGGCGGCACCAACAACGTTACCCTGCCTGCACCCGACGGCAATACCATTACCGTTACTTTCGGCAACGCCGGGGGCAATGTATGCGTGCGGGTGGGCAATGCCTGTTCCACTCCACTGATCTCCTGCCTGTCCGTGATCAACCAGCCTATACCACCGACTGTGAAGCCGGATGTGGTCGTTTGCTTCGAAGACCTGCCCTACATCTGGGACGAACAGCCTTACCAATCGGTCAGCCTGCCCGGCACTTATACCCTTTCGTCCGACCCATACGATTCTTACCTTGGCTGCGACAGTGTGATCAAGCAAAAGATCATCATCAAACAGCAGATCAAGACCAATATCGGCACACAATACGTTTGCGCCGGTTCGTGTCTGACCATAAACGGCAATCCGTATTGCGCTACCGGCGGTCCGTTCCAGGAGATACTCGAATCCTTCCAGGGTTGCGACAGCGTGGTGCAATTCAGTATCATCTCTGTGCCATCCAATGCTGTGATAGGTCCCGTTCAGACTATTGACTGCAACAATCCGGTACTGACACTAAACAGTTCGGGCTCGACCTCCGGTCCAAGTGTCACTTACAGTTGGACCAACGCGGCATGGACCCAGGTGGGCAACCAGCCTACCTATCCGGCGACGATGGGCGGTACATACAACCTCATTGTCACCAATACCTTCGGGCCGGTATCGTGTAAGGATACGGCTACCACTACCGTGACGGCCAATACAACCCCTCCCGGCGTGAATATCACCGGTGGTAACCTTACCTGCACCGCATCGACCGTGATGCTGCAGGCCAGTTCGCCCACCGGTGGCGTGAACTATGTCTGGAGCGGCCCCGGTATCACACCCGCAAACAAAAACCTGCAAAATCCGGTAGTCAACCAGATTGGCAACTATTCGGTAACGGTCACCAACCCGGCAAACGGCTGTACGTCAACCGCTATGACCACCGTTTCCGGCGATATAACCCCTCCAACGATCACCGCAACCGGCGGAACCATCACCTGTACGCTGCCCAATTTTACCATTACTACCGTAACCAACGCACCGACAGCCAGTTACAACTGGTCGGGCCCCGGAATCAATGCAGGCAACCAGGGGGCAGCAAACCCTGCCGTATCCGTGCCCGGTCCCTACAATGTGACGATCACCAATACCGTTAACGGGTGTACGAGCACAGCCACTGCAACAGTGCTTCAGGACATTGCCGTACCGACCGCCAATGCAGGCGCTGACCAGACCATCAGCTGTCAGCAAACCAGCGTTACCCTGAACGGTTCCGGCAACGCCGCAGGCGCTCCGATACAATTCGGCTGGACGGGAGCAGGCATCAACGCAGGCAACCAGAATATCCCCAATCCCAATGTAAACCAGGCAGATACCTATATCCTTACGGTAACGAACACGACAAACGGCTGCTTCAAAAAGGATACGGTGGTGGTAAACAGCAGCATCGTGGCGCCCTCCGTAAATGCCGGTGTGGACAAAACGCTAACCTGTGCAGTGATTTCTGTTACTATCGGCGGCGCCGGCTCAAGTCAGGGTGCCAATTTTACGGCTACCTGGACCGGCCCCGGCATCACACCCGCTAACCAGAATCTGTATACGCCGATGGTCGCGCAACCCGGCCAGTACATTCTGACCATAACCAATACCACTACCGGCTGTATTTCGAAAGATACGGTACAGGTGAACCTCAACAATACGGCTCCTACAGCCAACGCCGGTGCAGACAATGTTCTGACCTGCAGCTCACCCAACGGCATCACACTTACCGGTTCCGGCACACCGGCCAACATCACCTTCCTGTGGTCGGGACAAGGCATCGGAGGCAATAACGCTACGCTGCAAAACCCCACGGTAACGGTACCTGATACCTATACCCTGCAAGTAACCGATCCGGTGAACGGATGCACCGCAACCGACCAGGTTGTGGTGACACAGGATGCCAACCTGCCTGCGGCAAATGCAGGTGTTGACCTGGAGCTCAACTGTACGATAAGTTCGGTCAACTTCAACGCTTCCGCTTCCGCATCAGGCCCTGATATCACCTATATGTGGAGCGGACCGGGTATCAATGCCGGCAATGCAACCCTGCAAAATCCGGCCAATATTACCCTGCCCGGCACGTATTCGCTGACGGTGACCAATACCAGCAACAACTGCGTAAACACCGATGTGCTGGTGGTAGCCATCGATACCATTCTGCCGACTGTAAGTGCGGGCGCCGACCTCGTGTTGAACTGCTACAACAACGCCATCGATACCCTCGACGCTTCTGCGTCCAGTGTGGGCGCCAATTTTTCGGTGGTATGGAGCGGTCCCGGCATAACGCCGGGCAACCAGAACGACCTGATGCCGGTTGTTTCGCTGCCGGGTGTGTATAACGTGACGATCACCAATACCGACAACAATTGTAGCGCTTCGGCACTGGCCACGGTCAGCTCGGATATCGCCCCGCCGACGGCCGATGCGGGCGTTGACCCGACCATTGACTGCGTCAATACCTCGACGAGCATTGGCGGCAACTCCTCTTCGGGCGCCGGCATCACCTACCTGTGGACCGGACCGGGCATTAACCCGGCCAATGCTGGCAGTTTCCAGCCCGTGGTAAACGTTCCGGGCAATTACACACTCGTGGTAACCAATACCGGCAATGGCTGCACCGCCAGTGACAATATGGTGGTGAATACCGATGCCGTATATCCTGCCGTAAGTGCAGGCGCAGACGGATTGATCACCTGTAACCTGCCTGTCGTAACCCTCGATGGCCAGGGCTCGTCCAACGGCGCCGGTTTCCAACTGGTCTGGAGCGGGCCCGGCATCAACGCGGGAAACCAGGGTCAGGTATCGCCAAGCGTATCGCTGCCGGGCACTTATATTCTGACCATCACCAATACGGGGAACAGCTGTGTTTCAAAGGATACCGTGGTTGTAAATGAAAACACTGCTCCCCCCACCGCGAATGCAGGCCCCGACGGCAAACTGGATTGCGCAACGACCAGTATAAGCCTGGATGGCAGCCAGTCGTACGCCTCCGGCGGCGTTTCCTGCATCTGGAACGGGCCCAATAACTTTTCCTCCAATCAGCCGACGCCTCCCGTAACCATTCCGGGTGTCTATACCATTATCGTCACCAACAATGCCAACGGCTGTACCGCCGCCGATAACGTCACTGTAACGCAGGACATTGTCATACCCAGCGCCAGCGCAGGTGCAGACGCCACGCTTACCTGTACGGCGCCCGATTTTCAGATCGACGGCTCCGGCTCAAGCAGCGGCGCGCAGTTCAACTATGTCTGGCAAGGCCCCGGCATCAATACCGGCAATTTCAACCTGCAAAACCCTGTGGTATCCGACTCCGGCACGTATATCCTGATCGTCACCAACATACAGAACAATTGCACGGCAACAGACGAGGTTTATATTGCTCAGGATGCAGATTTCCCGCAGGTAGATGCCGGTTTTGACCAGACGCTTACCTGCCAGAACGATACCCTGCAACTCGACGGCTCACTTTCTGCCTCCGGACCCGGTATTCAGTATACCTGGACCGGGCCGGGCATCGTAGCCGGCCAACAGAACAGTATCTCTCCCAGCGTTTTTGCGTCCGGCACGTACACGCTGACCGTGTTTAATGCAGCCAACGGCTGCTCGCAAACAGATATTACCACAGTCGGCTCGGATTTCATACCGCCTGTTTCGGATGCCGGCGAGGATCTCGTTTTGACCTGTGCCAACAGTACGACCGGTGTGGCGCTTAGCTCGGGTGCGTCGAGCAGTGGCCCCGGCTATACCCTGCTATGGAGCGGACCCGGCATAACCGCCGCCAACCAGAACACACCCAACCCTACCGTACTGAGCCCCGGCACGTATATGCTGTTGATTACAGATACCCAGAACGGCTGCACCAGCACCGACCAGATGACCGTCGCACAGGACCAAAACCTGCCTACCGCAGATGCAGGACCTGACCAGACGATCACTTGCGATGTGCTGAATGTCGTACTGGATGGTACGGGATCGACTTCTCCAAGCGGCGACCTAGACTACTCCTGGACAGGACCGGGCATCGACCCGGGCAACCAGAATGAAAGTCTGCCGACCGTTTTGCTGCCGGGAACCTACACCCTGACGGTGATTAACCCCGTCAGCGGCTGCCAGGCCAGCGACAATGTGGAAGTTTTGCTCGACAACCAGCCGCCTCAGGTAACAGTCGCAACCGATACCATTACCTGCGATGATCCGCAGGGCGCCCTGAGCGTCAGCAGTTCGCTACCCAATTCAACCTACAACTGGTCGGGACCGGGTATCGGGATCGGAAACAGCACCCTGGCCGCCCTGCAAGTAGGCGACCCGGGCCTGTACAGCGTCACGGTAACCGCGCCCAACGGCTGCACACAGGTGGCTTCTACCGAAATGTATGTCGATGACGATTTCCCCGAAGGGGCCGCCGAAGGCGCCGGGCTGAACTGTTTCAACAACGGTGTAGGCATGGTCACCGGGCAGGTCATAACACCCGGTGCCACATGGTCGTGGTCGGGACCCGGCGGGTTCAGTTCCACCGCCCTGGCGGCTACGGTTACCCAACCGGGCAATTATACCTTTACCATCGTATCGCCCAACGGTTGTCCGAGGCCCATTACCGTTCAGGTCACCCAGGATTTTGCCGTACCGCAGGTCAGCGCTTTTGTCGCTGAAATGCTCGACTGCAACACCACCTCGCTGCCGATCATCACCGCAGGCACTTCTACCGGGCCGATTTACACCTACCAGTGGAGTACAGCCGACGGCAACATTGTCTCCGGCGGAAACGGCCTCGCGCCCGTCGTGGACGAACCCGGGCAGTACACCCTGCTCGTCAGTAACAATATCAACGGCTGTAAGGACAGCGCGGTTGTGCTTGTACAATTAGACCCGGCGGTACCCACTGCCATCAATCTGGACGTTCGGGATATTCGCTGTTTTGGCAACAAAAACGGCCTTATTTCCGTACTTGGTGTGGCAGGCGGCACCGAACCGTTCAGTTTCAGTCTCAGCGGAAACTCGGGTACGGCCACCAACCAGTTTACCGGTCTCAGTGCCGGCGACTATACGTTGACGCTGCAAGACGCCAATGGCTGTATGCTGGATACGCTGGTTTCGATCAGCGAGCCCACGGAGTTGCTGGTAGAGGCAGGGCCCAATGTGGAAGTACAACTCGGCGAAGAGGCCACTGTCGAGGCGATCATCACCAATGAAACGCCCCTGCAATCAGTCGTGTGGAACTACGCGCCGAACTGCGACTCCACCCTGGCCGAATGCCTCGAATTTACGTACCTGCCGCTGTCGTCGTACCGGCACGTGATCACGGTAACCGATGTGAACGGTTGCGTGGCACGGGATGAAGTGCTCGTCGTGGTGAAAAAAGACCGGCTGGTATATGTACCCAACATATTCAACCCGACGGCCAGCAATGCGGGAAACCACCAGTTGATGATATACGGCGGTACCGGCGTGGTGCGGGTACGGCAGTGGCAGATATTCGACCGCTGGGGCAGTTCCGTTTTCGCCGTGCAGGACTTCCTGCCCAACGATCCGACCTTTGCCTGGGACGGCAAGATCAGGGGCAACAGCGACAACACCGGCGTGTATACCTGGTTTGCCGAGATCGAATTCCTGGACGGGGAGGTGCAGTTGTTCAAGGGGGATGTGACGTTGATAAGATAAAATTTAATTTATAATATACAGACCTATAAGGTTTTAAAAACCTTATAGGTCTTTTTTATTGGTGAATGAGGAAGGGAAGGTGTGGGCAGTGCCTGCGGAGCTTTGGTTTTTATGATTTCCGTGGCAGTGGATGAATTTCTAAAAGTTATCTCGGACAACCTGTACCATTCGTTTTTTTACTTCGGCCCAGGTTACTTTTTTATCGAACACAACCGGCGTTTCCGTTTGCTCCGCTTCAAAGGAGGAATGGGTAAACAAGTCCAGGTCAACCGAAAAGCGATGGCCCATTTGCAGCGCCAATGCCGTGCCGCCAACCAAAAAATTGTCGGCAAAAAGGGGGTCCTGCACCAGAGATTTTAATAGTCCCAATGTACCGGGATCGATTGTGCGTAGTTGTAGCATCTGAATCGCTCGAGTGGTTCATCAAAGTAGGCCGCGCAAAAATGCCGCGAATATTTATCGAGATGGCGTACCTGCAACACAACCTCCCGGATGGTTTCTTTACCGTATAACGCCTTCAGGGCATACCAGTCCGACAGCATACCGTGCGACAGTACCCGTTCGACGACGTAAGCCTTGTTTTTGTCAAAGTCGATCTTGGTCTTATCCGCGTCCCAAAAAAGGTAGTCGCTGAATGCAGGTGTATCTGCCTGGTGAGTCACGTCTTTTTTGTGCGAATTTAGGGGTTTTTTAGGGGTTTAGGTTGGTATCATTTGGGGTATGGCAGGTGTCTGAACTGCTTTGTGTTTGCAGGATTGCATATAGTGACTAAAAATGTGTATTTTTTGTGGCAAAACAACGCAAATCGTATCGATTACAAAAAAATCAGGTATATGACACGTATCGTTTTGGAAGTGCCGCAAGATAAAGATTTGAATCTGCTGCTACGCCTTGCTTGAAAGACCATCCGCTACAGGTAGCGACCGTGCCGAAAATTCTACCCGGGCACTTGTATTTCCGGAATACGCGGCTATATTTGTATCGAGTAA
>CALMBD010000211.1 GCA_937861115.1 uncultured Bacteroidota bacterium
GCAATAGCAGCGCTAACTGCCTACCGCCCACCGTCCGTTTCCCGTACGCCTTTTGCAATCAGGAATTGTCCGGCGATATAGGTGATCATAATAGCCAGGCCTGCGCCTTGCAGGGAATTGCTGAATTTTTGTGCGGCGATGAGGCTGTCGGATAGAATAAACAACAGGCCGCCGAAGAGCATTTGTGCAAATACCTGTTGTTTTACCCGACCCTTCAGGTTAACGATGCTCAGCACCATAGTTGAGATGACGGCGGCGTATATGCCCACTGGCGTGCGCATGCCCACGGGAATGCCCGGCCAGAGCCACCAGACAAAGGAGCACAGAAAGACAAGAAATGGCAGCACCCAAACCGGATTGCTTTGCAGAAACCCTTTGGTAAATCCTGCCACAGACGTAAATCCGCCGATGTAGGACAGATGGGTGAACAGAAATGCGCCCAATCCCAGCAGGAAAAACAGCGCGCCGTGCGATCCGTCGGCAAACATCATAAACACATCGCCGACCGTGGAGAACCCCAGTCCGGCCAAAACCGAGCGCCAGAGAAAGCGCGCGGAAGATTGCGCTATGCCATCCACCATCCACCATGCCAGGGCCGGCATCAACAGCGGTTTGGTTATCAGCACCATGGTTCGTTGCTCGATCACACTGCTGGTCAGGTAGGCGACGGCAACAAGCAGAAAAAGGTATAAGCGGTACGACTTCATAAAACGTCAGTGGGTTGCAGGTAAACTACCGGCAAACGACGCAATTTTTATCCAGTTTTTCAGCATTTGCAACCCATAATCCGTCAGGATCGACTCGGGATGGAACTGAACGCCTGTAAGCGGCAGGTCGCGGTGCGCCAGTGCCATGATCTCGCCGGCGGCGGTCCGGGCAATACAGTCCAGCGGCGTTCCGTCGAGTGATTCAAGCAACAGGGAATGGTAGCGCATGGCTGTGAATTGCTCCGGTATGCCTTCGAACAAGGGATGGCCGGTGTGTTGAACCGGCGTGGTCTTTCCGTGCATCGGCAATTCGGCCCTGATGAGCCGGGCTCCGAAAAACTCGCCCAGCGCCTGGTGGCCCAGGCAAACCCCCAGGATCGGGATGTCGCGGTGGTAACGGCGGATCAGATCCGGCATCACCCCTGCATCGGAGGGGCGTTTGGGGCCGGGCGATAACACAACGGCATCGACATCCAGTTCGCCAAAGGTATCGAGGGTCAGGGCGTCGTTGCGGACCACCCGGCAGTCGGCGCCGGTTTGCAACAGGTAATCGTACAAGTTGTAGGTAAAGGAATCGTAGTTGTCCAGCAGGAGGATTTTCATAGCAGCATCCTCCGTCCGGAGGACAGGAGTGGGGTTATTCTTCGATGCCCCCGTTGTCGGCTGCAGAGGGTTGTCGCGGATTGGTATTCTGTTCGGGCTCCGTTTCGATGCCGGTTTTGCCGTCTTCTGGCACCTGGTACATTTTGGGTTCGGTCTCTGTCTTTTTGAGGCCGTATTGGTCGAGTTCATCCATCCATTTCAGGGAAGAGTCCCACAGTTCTGTGGCAAAGGGTTTAAACCGGATGGCCACATCCTTTGCCTGGCCCGGCATGTCTTTCAGAATAGGGTAGGTGCGCGATTGGGCAATGGTGGCGTCATTGATGAAACCGACCTTTACCGTAAACCACAACAAAATACTGTAGATCAGGATAGACAGTGCTGCCATGATCGCGCCGCCCAATACGCGGTTGAAAAAGCCCAGGTACACCGCCTGCAGTGTTTTTTCGATGGCACTTGCCGCGGCGCGCAGCATAAACATGATAAGCCCCATGTTGACCAGAAAAGCAACGATGAACATGCCCGGGCTTTTCGAGTTGAAGAGGCTCTCCAATATGTTGGTCGTGGTGGGCGTGATCTTAAAGGCCAGGACAATGCCGAACAGGTAGGCCAGCATGTTGAACACCGTGTTGATAATGCCCTGTGTGTATCCGTGCCGGAAGCCAAGACCAAATGCAGCAATAAAAAGCAGATCAATGGGCATGGAATATTGTGTTTATGCCGCTGCAAAAATAAGGAAATTAATAGCAAACAACACGTTTTTTCCTGAAAATGAACGGGTTACTGTTTTAGCCGGAAGACCCGAACGGATCCCCTTTCCAGGATAAGGCTGTCGAGCAGCGGCACGATGTCCTTGTTTTCGTCAATCGTACGGCTGTCGGAATATAAATAACCGGCGCCTTCACGGATCATTTGGCTGAGCTGTTCGGCATTGAGTCTGTCATCGCCGAATGGCCAGCCTTTCTTATCAATATAATAGAAATAGATACAATAAGAAAGGTCGTTGCCCACTACACACAGTGCGTTTTTGGGTGCGGCCGCACGCAGAGCGGCTTTGTTATCCAGCCAGTCTTTGTTAAACCCCGGATTTTCCACGTCCCAGCGCACCTGCATTCTCAGGAATGCTGTCAGCGGCAGCGCTACAAGAAGCAATTTGGCAAGACCGGACCACCATGAACTCCTGCTTCGCAAGATGCGCCATGCCCCGAAGCCTGTCAGTATAAACAAAAAAGGCAGGAAGGGGAATAAGTAGTAATCGTGCACATTGGCGATCATGTTTATTTCGAAAATAAAATAGGCGATCACTGCCATTCCACACGCCGCCATCGGGATGACCCGCCTGTCCCGGTACTTATGCTCCCTGAACAACAAATACAACCCTGCAATAAAAAACGGAACAGCAGCATAATTGAGCAACATTTCCGGCAAAACAGAGACCAAATTATCGAGCATATATCCGAATATCAGTCTCATCGATACCCCTTCCGCCGATATCCCCTCCACAATACCGTTGCCGCTCCAGCCAGGTATTACCCAGGCATACCAGGCGGCCGGCGGGATCAGGAATAATAGGACAGTCCATATGCGCCGGCGGCCGACAGCAACTTTGCCGTCTTGCCAAAAATCAAGCAGGGCATGAACGACCGGGATAATAAAATAAAGTACAAAAGGCAATTTGGCCAACGCGGCAAGGCTCAAAAACAGCCCGGTAAGCAGCAGGTAACGTGTGGCCGGATTTTCATACCACCGGAAAAAAAACGCCATTCCCCAGATGCCGCAACACAGGGCAAAGTTGTCGGGCAGCGGATTAACGGTATAGTAAAAAAACGCCGGTGAAAAGTTGAACGCCCATGCAGTGGCCAACGCCGCCGTTTTTTCCCTGATTAAAGCCCGTGCAAGCACGTACATTCCCCAAACGGAACACAGCCCCAGCAAAAAGGTCAGGATACGGCTGATGACAAGATGGTTGCCAAATAACTTGTAAAAACAGGCGAAGCCCCACTGCATAATGGGGAATTCCATGCGGAATATGCCGTCATTGCCTCCCCGCGCATTTTGACGCGGATTCAGTATGTTAAAATCCTCTTCGTAAAAGGAAATGATCGTAGACTGCGTTTGGGCCTGGCGCCATACATGCGTACTCACCAAATCGACGTCAAACGCCCGCCAATGCATGAATACGCTTAATGCCGGGATAAATACCAGCACAACGATCAACGGCTTGCCGTTCAATACGTGCCAAAGGTTGGATAATCGCATAGGCAGTGTGTACTGCGGCAAACATACACAATAACGCAGGTCCCTTATCTTTCCCCGGAATTACAAAACCTAAAAATATGCCGGTCAGAATCCTTCTACCATGCCTGTGTATGCTTTTTATCGGTATGCAGGCCTGCCAAAAAGAATCCCTCTCGCTGAAAGTGTTCCGGGAGGTCGGCAGCCCGGTTGCCGACGACCTGACATCCGTCTGGATGACAGATTCGCTGCACGGGTCGATAACCGGCGGCAAAGCCTGGGAGCGCGGGGTCATTTTATCCACGTCGGACGGCGGCAACACCTGGCAAACCGACACCCTGCTCAACCGAAAGATGGAGTGCATCATGTTCGACAACGACGGCCAGGGTTATGCCTGCGGCCAGGACGGCATTTATTTCAAATCCCCCGGAAGCAGCCATTGGGAGAGTTTCCGCATCAACTATTTCTGGAACAGAGCCTGCCATTTTCCCGACAGCAGCCACGGCGTCATGACGGGCGGCGGCGGCTTTCAGGGCGGACAGATTTCGACCTTCGGCAGCGACGCTTTCTGGAAACTGGACACTTTGCTGGAACTGCCCAATGCACTGGCGGGGGTGTGCTTTTCCGATGCCGTCACTGTACATGCTGTGGGCCTGGGCTGGATAATGCGCTCCGACAATGCCGGGCGACACTGGCAGCGGCTCGAACATACGGGCGATTTTTTCCAGGATGTGCAGTTTCCGACGCCCGACGTGGGCTATATCTGCGGCTCCTCCGGAACGATCCTGAAAACGACCGACGGCGGACAGTCCTGGCAGACCATCAGAAAAGGTGGCAGCACCGGTAAACGAAACCGGCCATTCCGTTCGTTGTGGTTCACCAGCCCGGACGAAGGCTATATAGCGGGTGACGGCGGACTGCTCTGGTATACCGGCAACGGCGGCGCCGACTGGCTGCCTGTGGAGGAAGCGCCTGCCGATGCGGACTTTACCGGCATCTTCGTGCTGGGGAACAAAGGCTGGGCCGTCGCAAAAAAAGGCAGGGTGTTTTGTTTGGAGCGGTAGACGGCTTGTCCGCCGAAGGTTTGCCGAAGACGGATCGATGGTTAATGGATTGAAAAAGAAGGCAATACGGTTCTTAATAAGCCGTGATAAAATTTGGCCGGGCGTGAGGAGTGCAAAAAATATTTTGCCATTCCGTCGCCTTGCGGCATTTCATAAAAAACTGTGGTCCGTTTTTAGGTGTTGTTATGTTTAAAAATCCTATTTTTGAAACAAATTGCCGATAATATGCTGCGAACGCTCTCCTGCCTGTCGTTTATCGCGTGCCTGGCCATCAGCGGATGGTCGCAGGGCGTTAAACCTCCCGTTACCGGCGTAGGTGTAATCTACAACCGTGAAACGTCATTTAATTTCAAACTGACCACCAACCGGGGATTTGCACCCGGCATGGAGTTCGGGCGGCTGCGCACTTATTATAAAACGACCTATTACCATATCAGCCTGGGAGAGTTGAAACACGCCAAAGAGCAGCGCCAAAGCGCAGACCCGGCGGCAAGCCGTTCTTTTCGGCCCTATGTATTCGGCAAGCAGAATAACCTCTTTATGCTGCGCGGCGGCTGGGGCGTGAAACGCTACTATTCGGAAAAGGCCAAACAAAAAGGCGTGGCCATCGGCATGAGTTACGCATTCGGACCAACGATTGGCCTGCTGAAGCCCTATTATCTCGCCCTGCGCAGGGTGGGCAGCAATCCCGGTGAAAGCCGTGTGACGCACGAAAAATACTCGGAAGAAAACGCCAGCATCTTTCTCGACAATACCCGTATCCTGGGCGCCTCTCCATTTACCAGAGGCTTCAGTGAAATATCCTTTCTGCCCGGCGGCAACGCATCCGTCGCGCTGCACATGGACTGGGGCGCTTTCGATGAGTTCGTCAAAGCCCTGGAAATCGGTCTCATGGTAGACGTTTTTACCAAAAAAGCGCCAATCCTGGTTACAGAGGAGAACTCCCCCCTGTTCTTTAACTTTTTCATCAACCTGCAACTGGGCAAGCGGAGGTAAACGCAACCGGTGGAAGGCTGCCTGTTTTTATACCGGCCATTATGGCCATCCCGTTTCCCTTTGTACCTTTACGGCGGCTCAATTATTTTAAACCCGGATGCAAATCTGTTGTTTCTTCCAGTAAAAAATGCTCGAACTTCCCATAGTCGAAAATAAGACCGGCAACCGGCCAAAACGCCCGGACTGGCTCAAAGTGCGGCTGCCGATGGGCGAAAACTACCGCAACGTCCGCAGCATCGTCGACGATTTCGGCCTGCATACCATCTGCCAGAGCGGCAACTGCCCCAACATGGGCGAGTGCTGGGGCGCCGGCACCGCAACATTTATGATCCTCGGCAACGTATGCACCCGTTCCTGTTCCTTTTGCGCCGTAAAGACCGGGCGCCCGAATGAATACGACGAAGACGAGCCGCGCCGCGTTGCCGAAGCCATCTGGCTGATGAAGGTGAAACACGCCGTGATCACTTCCGTCAACCGCGACGAACTCAAGGACAGGGGCGCCGAAATATGGTACCAGACCGTCCGCGCCGTGAAAGAACGCAGCCCGGAAACGACCATTGAAACGCTCATTCCCGATACCAAGGCCAACTGGGAAGCGCTCGAGCGCATGATCTCCGCCGGCCAGGAGGTGGTGAGCCATAATATGGAGACTGTCCCGCGCCTCTACCGGAAAGTACGGCCACAGGCCAGGTATGAGCGCAGCCTCGAGCAGATACAGCGCATCAAGAACTACGGCAAACGCACCAAGACCGGCATTATGGTCGGACTGGGCGAAACCAAAGCCGAAGTCCTGGAAACCATGGACGATCTGGTGGCGCACGGCTGCGACATCCTCACCATCGGACAATACTTGCAACCCACTAAAATGCACCTCGAAGTAGCAGAATATATCCATCCCGACCTGTTTGCCGAATACCAAGAGATCGGCATGGCCAAAGGGCTTAAATACGTGGAAAGCGGCCCGCTGGTGCGCTCCAGTTATCACGCCGAACGACATGTGTTCTAATTTGTTCCGCACCGTTCACAGTCTACCGTCTACTGTCAAATGAAAATATTCTGTATTGGCCGCAACTACGTCGACCACGCAAAAGAACTCAACAATCCCGTGCCGTCGGAACCGCTCATTTTTATGAAGCCTCCTACGGCCCTGCTCATCAGCAACCGGCCGTTCTATTATCCGGATTTTACCCGCGACCTCCACTATGAAGGCGAGATCGTTCTCCGGGTGTGTAAAAACGGCCGCTCGGTACAACCTGAATTTGCCTCGCGCTACTACGATGCCGTGGCTTTCGGCATCGACTTTACCGCACGCGACCTGCAGGATAAACTGAAGTCCAAAGGGCATCCATGGGAAATCGCCAAAGGTTTCGACCGCTCGGCGCCGATCAGTTCGTTTCTGCCCCTGCACGAATTGAACAACGCCGGCGATATCCATTTTCAACTGAAAAAGAACGGAACAGTGGTTCAGGATGGCCATACCCGCGACCTGATCTTCTCTTTCGATACGCTCATCTGCCACATTTCCCGCTACTTTACGCTGCACAAGGGCGACTATATCTTCACAGGCACCCCGGCAGGCGTCGGTCCTGTGCAGCCCGGCGATATACTGGAAGGCTCCATTGAAGGCAGAGAGTTGTTGAAGTGCGCGGTGAAGTAATTGCCCGTGGCAGGATGCTTATTTGCGTTTTGCCATTTTTGTCAGCAATAACAGTCGGCTCCTGTCGCTTATGATGTGCATTAGATATTTGTCTTTCACAAAAAAGCGAACATGAACCTTACCTTCAGTAAAAGTATCCCTATCCCGGCCGTTGTCATCTTTGTTATGGTTGTTACCCTGTGGTCCGGTTGTAAAAAAGACAGCAGCACCGACGGACCGGCGTGCAACATATCCGGCGTAACGCTTACCTACACCGCCAATATCAAGGGCATTATCGACCGGCATTGCCTTTCCTGCCACAGCGGCGCCGGACCGGGCCCCGACGACTACCGCACTTACGAAGGCATTAAACCGCATCTGGACGAAGGCCATGTTCGGCTACGGGTGGTCATCGACAAAGACATGCCACAAAACGGCGGCATGACCCAGGCCGAACGCGACAGCATCAACTGCTGGATTCTTTCGGGATATCCCAAACAATAAGGGTTACGGGTTTCTGGTTGCGGGGTTGCGGGAACGGGCAGGCGCATGAGCGATCAGGGTCAAACAGACCTGCGGTGTTTCCCTGACATGTTGTAAACAACCGTCCTACCTAGGCACGGGTGAACCTGTGACCTTCGAAACCTTTATTTTTTCCTTCATTATTCGATAATCTCGCTACTTTTGCACAACTGGTTTCCCCATGAGCCTGCCTGACCCCCGCGCAAACGCGCAACAAACGCTTTTTGAGGAATAATGAAGGTTTCGCTAAACTGGCTTCGGGATTATCTCGACTTAAATAAATCAACCTCCGAAATCGCCGAAATACTGACATCGCTGGGACTTGAAGTGGAAGGTTGGGACGACGTAAAACCCTCACCCGTTGATCTGGACAAAGTAGTTACAGGACGTGTTATAGAGTGTGAACGTATACCTGAAACCGATCACCTTTCGGCTACCAAAGTGGATGTCGGCGACGGCGTAATTCGCTCCATCGTATGCGGCGCGCCTAACGTCGCAGCCGGGCAAAAGGTCTATGTAGCCTTGCCCGGAGCCAATGTTTTCAGCAAAGACGGTCAACTCTTTACCATTGCCGAGCGCAAAGTGCGCGGCGTCCCGTCGCAGGGTATGATCTGTGCGGAAGATGAACTCGGCATCGGCCACGACCATGCGGGCATCATGGTGCTGCCCCCCGATACGCCGCTGGGGGTTACGGCCGCCGAACGCCTCAGCCTGAATGCCGATACCGTCATCGAAATAGGCCTCACGCCCAACCGCGCCGATGCGACCAACCACCTCGGCATTGCCCGCGACCTGCTGGCCTGGTTGCGTTTTCACGAAAAAAGCAGTGCCCGTATTCGCACGCCGGATACCGGCAGGTTCGCCGCCGCAAACAGCGCCTCGCCAGCACTTCAGGTCTCCGTGGAAAACACCGAGGCCTGCCCCCGTTATACCGGCGTCGAAATCAGCGGAATTACGGTTGGCGAAAGTCCCGAATGGCTGAAAAACAGGCTGCTCGCCGTAGGTCAGCGCCCCATTAACAACGTGGTGGATGTGACCAACTACGTCCGCATCGCAGTCGGCCAGCCGCTCCACGCCTTCGATCTCGCAGCCATAAAAGGCCATAAAATACTGGTAAAAACCCTGCCGGAGGGCACCCCGTTCAAGACCCTGGACGAAGCGGAACGCAAACTGTTTGCCGAAGACCTGATGATCTGCGACGGCGCATCCACCCCGATGTGTATGGGTGGCGTATTCGGCGGCGCAGACAGCGGCGTTACGGACGGCACCACCTCGATTTTCCTCGAAAGTGCCTTTTTTCATCCTTCCTGGATCCGGCGTTCCATGCTGCGTCATGGCCTGCGCACCGATTCGGCATGGTCTTTTGAAAAAGGCGTCGACCCCAACGGCTGCATGGAAGCCTTGCGGTACGCAGCCTTGCTGATCTGCGAACTGACCGGGGGACAGATTTCCTCTGCGGTTACAGACATTTATCCCCGGCCCGTTGCGCCCGCCCGCGTACCTGTCGCGTATGCACGGATTAACGCCCTGATCGGCGAAAACCTGTCGAAGGAAACGATCGGAAGCATCTTATCAGCCCTCGAAATCAAACAGGAGGAGAATTCTGCTGCCGGTTTTACGGCCCTCGTCCCCACCAACAAACCCGATGTGACGCGCGAAGCCGATATCGTGGAGGAAATCCTGCGTGTGTACGGACTGGACAATGTACCCATTCCCGCGCAGATACGCTCCAGCATGGAGATACAGCAGCGCCCCAACCCGGACGCTATTCGAAATATGGCCGCCGATTTTCTGGCTGCCAACGGCTATAACGAGTGTATGGGAATGTCTTTGTCCAACTCGGCATATTACACCGGGAACAATGCGGCATGGCCCCTGGACAAAGACCACCTTGTATTTATCCACAACTCTGCAAACCAGGGGCTGGATTGCATGCGTCCTACACTGCTGTTCAGCGGACTGGAGGTCGTTTCGCGCAATCAGAACCGCCAAAATCCCGACCTCCGGCTGTTCGAGTTTGGCAAAACGTATCAGCGGCTCCCGGCGCCGGAAGGCAGCAACCACACGGATTCGGCCACCGGAAACTTTGTGGAAACAATACGGCTGTCTATCATCCTTACCGGAGCACATTCCGGCGAGAGCTGGCAGCCGTCCGCCAAGGCTACGGTAGATTTTTATACGCTCAAGTCTTGCGTGAACAACCTCCTTTCCCGGCTCGGCGTAAGCGGGTACCAGGAAACGACGCTGCAGGAGACCCCGTTCCAGTATGCCCTGAAATACCACAGGGGTACGCAGGAAATAGTCACCTTCGGCGCCGTTCAACCGGCCATTCTAAAAAAAGCAGACATCAAAAACCCCGTGTTTTTTGCCGATTTTCACTTCGAAAACGTGCTAAAGGCATTGGAGGCCAATAAAGTACAATTCACGGAACTGAACAGGTTCCCTACTGTGCGCCGCGACCTTGCGCTGGTCATTGACCAGGAGGTCAAGTTTGGTGAAATACGCCAGCTCGCCGGCAGAACCGCAAAAAAGATATTGAAAGACGTCAACCTTTTTGATGTTTTTCAGGACGAACAAAAACTCGGACAGGGCAAAAAATCCTATGCCGTAAGCTTTACTTTTGAAGACCCTGAAAAGACCCTTCAGGATAAAGAAATCGACCACCTGATGCAGCAGTTGCAACAGGCATTTGAAACAAAACTGAAAGCAACCATACGTAAAGGTTGAACAGGCCTAAACCCTGCTCAACCCTTATCAACCTTTAGCAGTTCGAACGAATAGTGGAAAGGAGTGGATGGAAATAATAAAAAAGAGGCTCGGTTTTTGGAATGACAGAAATCCGGATACGTTAATCCCCTCTTTTGAGTAATTTTTCATCCCAGCGTGTGTAAGATATGACTAACGAACAGCAACCGAACCAAATCGTCCAGGTAACCATCCTGATCGCCGGCCGACCTTATTTGTTGAAGGTCAATGCAGCAGATGAAGCCCTCATCCATCGGCTCGCAAAGGAGATCAACGATAAAGCGACCGCTTTTAAAGCCGCCCAACCGTCGAAGGATACCCAGGATTGTCTTGCTTTGACTTTGCTGACTTACGCAGTTGAATTACACCGCTCCTCCCGCCCGCCTGTGCCGGAACCTGCCTCCCAGCAGTTACACCCGGTCTGACATCTTTCCGTTCGATTTTAAGGGTTAGTGCATATATAAGTTAACCACTTAAATGACAATGTTTTATGGAGTTCATAATAGGCATTATAGGGCTGGTTATAGGCGGAGTAGTCGCTTATTTCTTCGCTTCCCAATCCAACAAGAAACAGGTAGAAGAGAGCAACCGGCAGGCTGATCTCGCTATTCAGGAAGCCCGGCTGACGGCCAAGCGCATCGAAGACGAAGCGACGATCAAGGCGGAAAAGATCACCAGCAAAGCGGAAGCAGAGAACGAACGCATCAAACAACAAAAGATTCAGGAGGCCAAAGAGCGTTACGCGCAAATGCGCCAGGAACTGGAGACGGAAAAGAACCAGCACCAGTTGAAGATGAAGGAACTGGAAATGGAAGTTGTGTCGAAGCAAAAAGACCTCAAGGCAGAAATGGATGCCTTCCAGAGTAAAGTCGACGAAATCAACTCCCGCAAATCCGAACTGGAAAACCGCGAGATCGAACTGGGTACGCTTCGGGAAAATCTGGACAAACAATTGAAGATCGTCGCGAAGAAAAAAGAAGAACTCGACGCGGCGAACGAAGAGCGCATCAAGGCGCTGGAGAACATCGCCAAACTATCGCAACTCGACGCCAAAGACCAGTTGCTAGAAGCCGTGCGCGCCAAGAGCGAAACGGAAGTGATGGCCATCGTGAAAGATGCCGTCACGCAGGCAAAACTCAACGCCTCCAAAGAAGCCAAGAAGATCGTTATCCAGACGATCCAGCGTATGGCTGCCGAGTTTACGATCGAGAATACGGTATCGGTGTTCAACCTCGAGAACGACGACATGAAAGGCCAGATCATCGGTCGCGAGGGCCGCAATATCCGCGCCCTGGAATCGGCCACAGGTGTCGAGATCATTGTCGACGACACACCGGAGGCCATCGTCATTTCTTCCTTCGATCCTATCCGCCGCGAAGTGGCGCGTCTTTCGCTCCAGCGCCTCGTCGCCGACGGCCGCATACACCCGCAACGTATCGAAGAAGTGGTGGCCAAGGTGACCAAACAACTCGAAGAACAGATCATCGAAATCGGCGAACGCACGGTCATCGAACTCGGCATACACGGCCTCAACGCCGCATTGGTGCGGATGGTCGGCCGCATGCGTTTCCGCTCCTCCTACGGTCAGAACCTGCTCAAACACTCCATCGAAACGGCCGAACTCTGCTCCATCATGGCTGCCGAACTCGGACTCAATCCCAAGCAGATCAAAATGGCCAAACGCGCCGGCCTGCTCCACGATATCGGCAAGGTAGCGGAAGAGGAAACGGAACTCTCCCACGCGCTGGTGGGCATGAAACTGTGCGAACAATACGGCGAACACCCCGTCATCATCAACGCCGTCGGCGCCCACCACGACGAGGTCGAGATGAACAATATCATCTCGCCGATCATACAGGCCTGCGACGCAATCTCCGGCGCACGCCCCGGCGCACGCCGCGAAATACTGGAAAACTACCTCAAGCGCATCGGCGAACTCGAAGACCTCGCCATGAGCTACGACGGCGTTGCCAAAGCCTTCGCCATGCAGGCCGGCCGCGAACTGCGCGTCATTGTGGAGGCCGACAAGGTAACCGACCAATATGCCGACGACCTGTCGTTCATGATCTCGCAAAAGATTCAGGATGAAATGCAATACCCCGGACAGATCCGTGTGACGGTGATCCGGGAGAAGCGCGCAGTGGCGTTTGCGCGGTGATTCGGGAAATTGGAAATTAAGAAATTGCGGGTCGTTCGGTTTGGAAACCGGGCGACCCGTTGTGTTTTTAAAAAAGCCATGTTATGCTTCCCTGCGCGCTGAATGACACTCGAAGGGAATTTTTTACCTTCACCCGTTGAAATCAAACCTTTCCTCCATACATGGCTAACCCGGAGCACTTGAAGATACTGAAACAAGGCGTGCAGGTGTGGAATACGTGGAGGGAAGAGCATCCGGGAGAGGCGCCAGATCTCAGTGGTGCATATATTGCCGATATGAACCTGGAAAAAATTAATTTTTCCGGAGCAGATTTGCGGGGAGCCGCACTTACAAATTGCAACCTGAATGAGTCCAGGTTCAATGATTCATTTCTGAATGAGACGTTGCTAATGGAGAACAGGCTTCAGCGCGCAGTATTCACAAACGCAATAATTGATTCGACAAATTTTTCCCTCTCCAACCTGACCGATGCTGATTTTCAGAAAGTACGAATAAATAAATCTACTTTTTCAAGCTCCAACCTGAGCAGGTCTAACTTTGAGGAGTCCTATATGCTGGATTGCGATATTGAAGGGTCGTCCCTGATAAAAACCAACTTTACCAAATCCATGCTGTATAAAGTGAGAATATACGGTGTTGGTGCATGGGATATAGCTAAAGACGAATGCCGCCACGATGATCTTACTATTACTCCCGATGGCGAAGCAGAAATTATTGTGGACGACATAGAGGTAGCCCAATTCATTTACCTAATACTGAACAATAAAAAAATACGAAAGGTAATTGATACAATTACTTCAAAAGCAGTGCTTATTCTCGGGCGTTTTTCTGCAGAGCGGAAACAGGTGCTTGACAAAATCAAAGATGAACTTCGGGAGCGAAAATACTTGCCTATTCTTTTCGATTTTGAAAAGCCCGGCAGCCGTGACCTTGATGAAACCATTAACTTGCTCGCCCGTATGTCGCGCTTTGTTATTGCCGACGTAACCGACGCCAAATCCATTCCTCAGGAACTTAAAGGATTTGTAGAGGAAAATCCTTCGATCCCGGTCGCGCCTATCATTCTGAAAGAACAAAACGAATATGCCTTGTTTGAGCATTTTCGGCGCTATCCCTGGGTGCTTCCCGTTTACCAATATGATACTCCTGAATCGTTGCTTTTAAATATCAACTCAGGAATAATTGATCCTGCCGAGGCTAAAGTTGCGGAACAGCACCCTGGTTAGTAGCGTGAAACCCGCAGCCCCGTCGACTTTTCCGCAGATTTTACATTTCCTGGAATACAGTATTCCGGCAATTATCCCAGCAACATCTCCACATCCTCCCTGTCCAGCGACGGATACGCTGCTGACGCAGTGAACAACTCGCGTCCCAGCGCGCGCTTGCGCTCCTGCATCTGAACGATCTTTTCCTCAATGGTGTCGCGGGCGATAAACCGGACAGCCGTCACCGGGTGCATGCGGCCTATCCGGTGGGCCCGGGCAATGGCCTGGTCTTCCTTTGCGGGGTTCCACCAGGGATCGAGCATAAAAACGTAGTCGGCGGCCGTGAGATTTAGTCCTACCCCGCCGGCGCCGAGGGTCATCAGAAATGCCTGCACGGATGCGTCGTTTTGAAACCGCTCCACTTCCCGCGCGCGGTCGGGCACCGCTACGTCGCCGGTGAGCCAGGCAAAAGGCTGTTTCTCCTTTTCCAGCACCGTCCGAAACAACTGCAAATGCTGCTCAAACGAACTGAAAAACAACACCTTGTGCCCCGCTCGCCGGATAACATCCCACTGTGCCAGCACATCGTCCATCTTGCCGCTGGCGCCCTCGTATGTCGCGTCGGTGAGGAAAGGGTGGTTGGCCAACTGGCGCAGGCGGGTGAGTGCCTGCAATGCCATGAGCCTTGTTTTGGGGTCATCGAACAGGGAGAGTATCTCGTTGCGTACGGCCGACTTGACCTGCTCGTAACGCTTGCGCTGATCCGGCGCCATTTCGGAATAAAAAATCTGCTGCGTCAGTTCCGGAAGGTCGGGCGCCACCTCCTCCTTTGTGCGCCGCAGGAAAAAGGGTTTGACCCGGCTGAACAGCCGTTCCCTGGCGCGTTCGTCCTGCCGTTTCTCAATCGGCACCTGAAACTGCTCCCGGAATGCCTTGTAACTGCCCAGCGTATCGGGGTTGATGAATTCCATTTGTGTCCACAAATCGGCGAGTGAATTCTCGATAGGCGTGCCAGACAGCGATATTTTATGCCGGGCACGGAGACTGCGCACTACTTTCGACACCTCTGAATCGCGATTTTTGATCTGCTGGCTTTCATCGAGTATGATGAAACGCCAGTCCACCTTTTCCAGCAAGTCCAGGTCCTGGCGGGCAGTGTGATAGGTGGTCAGCACCACGTCGTGACCGGCGAGCGCACGGGCATCCTTCAGGCGTTTGGGACCTGTATGTATGTAGACAAACAACGTGGGTGCAAATTTCGACAACTCGCGCTGCCAGTTGAACACCAGCGATGCCGGGAGGATGATGAGCGCTTTCAGCGGACGCAGCTCGGCCTGATAGGTTTGAAACAGGTCGAGTTGGGCCCCCGAACCGTCTTGCTTCGATTGGGCAGGGTCCGTAGCAGTATCTTCTTTCGCGTGGAGCAGTACCGCGATGGTTTGCAGCGTTTTGCCCAGTCCCATATCATCGGCAAGGCAGGCGCCGAAGCCCTGCCTGTAGTGTCCGATTAACCATTTAATACCGGTCAACTGGTAAGGCCGGAGCGATGCGTGAAGGTGTTCCGAGGGTTGATATTCAATGTTTTCGGGGTCGATATCGGGGAAGCCCGTGTCATCTGCATGGGCCCCGGTTTCCTGCAACACCGTGTACAGGGCCTTGGGCAAGCGCAGGCTGTCATCCTGCGTTTGTATGGCGCCGGCCAGATCGGCATACCGGGTAAACCACTCCTCCGGGATGTGGAAGAAGGTGCCGTCCGGCAGTGGAAAGAACGGGTCGTGCCGGCGCAGATTGGGCAGCAGTTTCCGGAACGGGAAGGTGTATTCTCCGACGCGTACGCTACCCTGCACATCAAACCAGTCGCCCGCCGCTTCGGAGCGCACGCTGATGTCGTGCGCAGCAAGCGCCAGCGTTTTACCGTCAATCTGGGGAGCGGCGATGCGAAAACCCGCTGCCTCTAGTGTCGCACGGTGCTGTACTAAAAATTCCAGGATGGCCTGCAGTCCACGGGCATCCGGCAAAAACATCCTGCCATCGCTGTGCAAACCCATCGCCAGCAAAACCGAGGCCTGGTTGTCTTCTGCGGCCGTATTGCGGCTGACGAGCCGCACCGCGATCTCGGCCGCGTCATCGTCCGGAATATCCAGGGAGGTGACGCGGTCGCGCCGCTCGCCGTATTGAAACTCCGCCCCGTCGTATTCAAACACGGGTCTCAGCATCCAGCGGTTTTCCAGCACATTTTCAACGGTTTCCAGGCGCGTGGCCAGCAGGTCGCCGGCCTTTTCCACCCGAAACCCCTCGGCCTCCACGTTGATCCGTCGGATACTTTTTGCGATAAATTGCCGGAAGTACACACGTTCCTTCTCCGGCGGAATGTGCACCGCATCTTTCTGCCGGAAAGGGTTGACCATGTTGCCATTGATGCCCGGCACCCGGTACAGGGCATAGTCGACCAGCAGCCAGGCCGGTTCGGTATTGGTGAGTGCGACAACATTGCGATCCCGAATATCCCAGACTGATCTGTCGGAACCCAGCCGAAGCCGGTATTCGACGCCCGTCGCGTCTTTTTTGAAAAAGAGGTGCGGCAAAAGTTCTTCCCGGGGAAACACCACGAGCACATCCTTTGCCAGTGTTTTCCGCTCCGCATCCAGGGTAAGGGGCAGGCGATGCCGCGTTATTTCAGATAAAAAGGTATCCAGGTTGTTGAAAATGAAGCGCTCGACGACCGGCCTGACCTCCTTGTCAGCCAGCAACTGAGCCAGTGGCTGGGGCGCCCTGGCTTTTGGGGGCTTGTATTTTGCCTCCAGCGATTTTGGCGCCAGGGCATCGACGATGCCCAGCAAACGCTCCAGGACAGGGGTCATCTCAATGCCATAGGGCCCCATCGTGGCAGGAGTAGCGCGCTGGACGAAGTGGGTGAGTACGCCGTTCCGGTCGGCATCCACAATATTGGCCGTTGGAAGAAACAACGACGTGCTGAAAGGGTAAAGATTGAAAACAACCTGACAAGGCATGGGGTAAAGATATTTTCCGGATGTATTACAGTTTTCTCAAAATAGCCACGAAACCGCCGCCCGGCGCCATGGCTGCACGAAGCATGTTGCCGCTTTTGACGTAGGTCACGGAACGCTTGTAATCCTGCGCGCAGCGGTCGGCATTCACCCCGTCCTGAAATATCTCGATCTCGTAATCGCCTTCCGGAAGAAAATCCGTTTTCAGACGCAGGTCGCGCATCGTCCAGTCGGTCATGGCGCCGATATACCAGAGGCCGCTGGCAGCCTGCCGGGCCACGGCTACATAGTCGCCCACCTTGCCGTCGAGGGCAACCGTGTTTTCCCAGACAGAGGGTACCTTGGCGAGAAAACTGAGGCATTCCGGTTCCCTGTTGTAGTTCGACGGACTGTCCGACAGCATCTGAAGGGGGCTCTCAAAAACGATGTACTTGGCCAGTTCGTGACAGCGTGTGCCCATCGATGCGGGCCGGTTGAACGACGGGGACCAGTCGCCTTGCTGGTAGTTGAGCATGGCGCCGGGGGTATAGTCCATCGGTCCGGCAACCTGCCGGGTAAAGGGCAAGGTGACATCGTGCTCCGGGTCAATCTGTTTTTTGACGTCCCACTTTGCCTGTTCGAGCCCGTAAACGCCTTCGAAACTCAATACATTTGGCCAGGTGCGCTGCAATCCCGCCGGCTTGTGGGCGCCGTGAAAATCTACCAGCAGGTTATGCGCGGCGCATTTTTCCGCCATACGCCAGTAGAACTTGACAGCCTCCTGGTCGTCGCGCTGCATAAAATCGATTTTCAACCCCTTGATGTCCCATTTTTTCAGGTTGGGCAGCAACAGTTCGAATTGCCGGTCGATGCTGCTCCAGGTGACCCAAAGAATGATTCCTACGCCCTTTCCTTTGGCATAGGCGGCCAGTTCGTCCATGTCCAGGTTTGCATTGATCTGGTTCAGGTGGCCCGTTTCCGACCATCCTTCGTCCAGGATAATGTATTCCAACCCGTTTGCAGCGGCGAAATCCACGAAATATTTGTAAGTCGGCGTATTGATGCCCGCACGAAAATCCACCCCGTACAGATTGAGGTTGTTCCACCAGTCCCAGGCGACTTTTCCCGGGCGTATCCAGTCCGTTTGTTTCAGGCGGCTGGGCTCGGCGAGCAACCAGGGTAATTGATTGGTAAGCAGGTCGGCGTCTTTTTCGGCAACGAGAAACAGGCGCCAGGGATAATTGCGCGTACCGTCGGCAAAAGCCATAAACGGTTCCCGGTCGGTGGGTTGAATGTCGCGGTTGGTCAGTTCGACCTTGAATTTCGGGTATTTCGGGAAAACGCCGCGCAGGCCGCCCTTCCCGTCGCCGGTGGCATTGATCCACAAGCCCGGATAGTCCTGCAGGTCGGTTTCCGTGAGCAGCATCTTGACCCCGCCTTCCATTTCCACCAGTGCGGGCAAACTGGCCAGTTGGCCTGCGCGGAGCCCCGCGGCCGGGATCTGTTTGAATATGCGTTCGTTGTGCGAGTAGAAGCCGTCCTCTTCCGGAAAGAACATGTTTTGAGCATTCGTCGGACTGAAACTATACGTCTCGTCCATCACAGCCACTTTTCCGTTGAAGCGGGTAAAAAACCGGTAGGCCATGCCTTCATTATACATACGGAAAGTAACGCCCCAGCCCCCTTCAAATTCCAGCACAAGGTCGTTGTACAATTCCGGGACCGAGGCGCCTTTTTGCCTGACTTCCGGCCGTAAAACCTTGTTGATCGAGGACTTTACGTACCTCTTGATTTCAGTTTTCTCCCCCAGCACTCCGTGCCCTTCGACGGTCATGGTCATCGGCGCGGGGTTTGTGAGGGCCTTGTTGCGCAGGAGCAGTTGCCAACTGAGGTTGGGCTTCGTTTCCACATTCAGGCGCAATAATCCGTTGGGTGAGGGCAGGAAAAAAGTGGTTTGGGTGTATGCTGCGAAAGGGTACAGCAGTAAAGTGAAGAGCAATAAACGCATCAGGCTGAATTTTTGTGTCGGCATCCAAAGGAGGTTTTCCGCATTTTTCTGCGAAAGTCTGAGAAGAACCCCGTGTTTGCGGCGTAAAATTAGGACTTCAGATCAAAAACTTCCCGTTCTCGTAAATCTTCTCCCCGTCCGCCCATATCTCCCCGCCGCGGGTCATGTCAGTGATCATGTCCCAGTGCACGGGCGATTCATTTTTACCACCTGTTTGCAGGTAACTCTGTCCGATCGCCATGTGCATGGTGCCCCCGATCTTTTCATCGAACAGGATATTCCGCGTCATGCGCTGAATGTCGTAATTGGTGCCCACGGCCGCTTCGCCGAAACGCCGGGTGCCGGGCAGGGTAAAAATATAATCGAGAAACGGCTGTCCGCGGCGTGCCTCCCATTTTTCGATATAACCGTCCTTCACCCAAAGCGTCACACCTTCTACCTCGTTGCCCTGATAAATACAGGGGTAGGAAAAATGCACCGTCCCGTTCACACCGTCTTCTACCGGACTGGTGTACACCTCTCCGGAGGGCATATTGGTCTGGCCGTCGGAGTTCATCCAAATCCGGCCCTCGGTAGAAAAAGTAATATCGGTTCCCTCCGTCAGGTAGCGCACGCTGGAGCATTTGTTCAGGTGATCCACGATGCGTTGCTGAGCGGCGCGCACCTGAAGCCAGGCCTTTCCGGGATCGTCGGCAAACAATTTACAGGCGCCGAATACAAACTGTTCGTATTCACCCAGGCCCATACCCGCTTCCTGTGCGGCAGCGTCGGTCGGGTACTGGCAGAGGTTGCGTTTCAGGCGCCGGTCGGCGGTGCGGGTGAAGTAAGCCTTGTTTACAGGCGCCAGGGCCTCGCTGCGCTTCTGCGCGCGCTCGGGTGTGGCGCCGGAAGTCTCGCGAAGGTTGAAGGGTGCCCGGATGTTCAGGTAACACTGGAACTCCTCCATCGCCAGCCGGGTCAGCGTGGGCGGCGCCAGCAGGGCCGCTTCGCTGGCATTTTCCATATAAATGCGCTCGCGTTCGCGGAAAGCAAGGTCATATTCGACGAGGGAAGCACCTGCGGCATAGGCAGCCCGGTACACTTCCCTGACCAGCGGCTCGGCCAGCAAGGTAGTGGATACAAAAACTTTGTCGCCGGGCTGCACTTCCATGCAGTAGTTGACGAGGAGGTCGGCGTATTTGTGGAGTATAGTCGGCATCGCGTAGTCGGAAGCAGGTGAGTCGTAAGCGTTTTCTACTGCAAAGAACAGAAAAAACCCGCAGTGAAATAATCACAAAGATTTGGAACATCTATGGGCTTCATATCCCCCCGTCTGACGCGCAGCGTCTGTACGGGGAGAGCAACGCGCCTATCATTCCCCGTGCAGACACTGCGTGTCAGACGGGGTGTGTGTCCCCGTGCAGACGCTGCGCGTCAGACGGGGGGTGTGCCCGTGCAGACGCTGCGCGTCAGACGGTGTGTGTGTGCCCGTGCAGACACTGCGTGTCAGACGGGGGGTGTCCCCGTGCAGACGCTGCGCGTCAGACGGAGTGTACATTCCCCGTACAGACGCTGCGCGTCAGACGGGGTAGCCATCTTAAAACACAGCTTGAAACAACTTTTACCCGGATTCCAATCTGCGCCTGAAGCGTTGCGCAAAAGAAATAAAAAAAGCCTTTTTTCCGGCAACTCGGCGTATTTTCGCGGCCGGAAAACGGCTTCACCACTTCAACAAGCCGCAACCGTCTATCATCCACCGTCAAAAGTTAGTGATTATGTTTCAACTGACCGAAGAGCACCTGGCTGTACAGCAAGCCGCACGCGACTTTGCCCAAAATGAACTGAAACCCGGCGTTATCGAGCGCGATTCCAAGGGCATTTACCCGACCGAACAGGTAAAAATGATGGGAGAACTCGGTTTTCTCGGCATGATGGTGCCTCCTGAGTACGGCGGCGGCGGCATGGATACCCTTTCCTATGTGCTGGCAATGGAGGAGATCAGCAAGGTCGACAGTTCCTGTTCGGTCATTATGTCGGTCAACAACTCACTGGTGTGCTGGGGTCTCCTCCAATACGGCACGGAGGAACAAAAACAGAAGTATCTGCCCAAACTGACGTCGGGCGAATGGATCGGCTCTTTCTGCCTTTCCGAACCCGAGGCAGGCTCCGATGCCACCAGCCAGCGCACCACCGCTGTCGACATGGGCGACCATTACCTGCTGAACGGCACTAAAAACTGGATCACCAACGGCGCTACTTCCAAACTGCACCTCGTGATGGCCCAGACGCACGCCGAAAAAGGCCATAAAGGCATCAACTGCCTGATCGTGGAAGCAGGCTGGCCGGGCGTGACCATCGGGGCCAAGGAAGACAAACTCGGCATCCGCTCCTCGGATACTACGTCGATCATGTACAACGACGTAAAAGTGCCGAAAGAAAACCGCATCGGCGAGGACGGCTTCGGCTTCAAGTTTGCCATGCAAACGCTCTCCGGCGGGCGCGTCGGCATCGCTTCGCAGGCCCTCGGCATTGCAGCCGGCGCTTACGAACTGTCGGTGGCTTATTCCAAAGAGCGCAGCGCTTTCGGCAAACCCATCAACCAGCACCAGG
>CALMBD010000212.1 GCA_937861115.1 uncultured Bacteroidota bacterium
GCGTCATGTTCCTGCTTTCGCTGGGCATTGTCTATTACTTCAAAAGAAATCACTGGTTTTAAAAAAAAAGGAGTTGCGGGTTGCGGGTTGCGCAGGTTACGGGTTACTGGTTTCGGGTTGCGCAGGTTACGGGTTGCGCAGGTTTCGGGTTGCTGGTTTCGGGTTGCTGGTTGCATTTGCGGAATGATTAAAGAAAACGCAACCCGAAACCTGCGCAACCCGAAACCTGCGCAACCCGTAACCTGCGCAACCCGAAACCTGCGCAACCCGTAACCTGCGCAACCCGTAACCTGCGCAACCCGTAACCCGTAACCCTCAATAAATCACCTGCATTTTCATATTCCAGAACATGAAACTCAGGATGTCTGCCGCTTCCTCGATGCTTTTGCTGGTGGGTTTGCCCGCGCCGTGTCCGGCGCTGGTTTCTATACGGATCAGGGTGGGGTTGTCGCCCTGCTGGTATTCCTGAAGGGTGGCGGCGAACTTGAAGGAATGTGCCGGCACCACGCGGTCATCGTGATCGGCCGTCGTGATCAGTGTGGCCGGATAGGCAGTCTTTTTGATGTTGTGCAGCGGCGAATACTTGTACAAACAGGGGAACTCGTCCTTGTTGTCGCTCCTGCCGTAATCTGTAGCCCACGCATATCCGATGGTGAACTGGTGGTAACGCAGCATATCCAGTACCCCCACAGCAGGGAAACACACCCCAAACAGATCGGGGCGCTGGGTCATACAGGCGCCGACGAGCAGTCCGCCGTTGGAGCCGCCTTGTATGGCTAGGCGTTCGCGCGAGGTATATTTCCCGGCGATCAGGTATTCGGCGGCAGAAATAAAGTCGTCGAACACATTCTGTTTCTGGCATTTGGTACCGGCCTCATGCCATTTCTCACCAAACTCGCCACCCCCCCGAATGTTGGCTACCACATAAATGCCGTTATTCTCCAGCAGCGCCGCGCGGGAAGGTGAAAACGCCGGTGTCACGGAAATATTAAAGCCGCCGTAGCCGTACAGCAAGGTAGGATTGGTGCCATCGCGGGCGATATTCTTTTTCCTGGTAATGAACATAGGCACCCTGGTGCCGTCCTTGCCGGGGTACCAGATCTGTTCGGTGGTATACGCATCGGGATTGAAATCCAGTTTTGGCGCTTTGAATATCCTGGTATTCAGCGTGTTCATGTCGAGCGCGTATATCGTTGTGGGCCGAAGGAACGAGGTGAAGCCGAAAAAGGCCTGCGATTCACCCCTTTTGCCGCTGATGCTGCCCACCGTTCCGATCTCGGGAAGTGTCACCTCTTTCAGGAATTTTCCCTGCAGGTCGAATACCCGCAAGGCGCTCGATGCATGGTGCAGGTAAGAGCAGATGATCTTGTCGCCGCATACCGCTGCCCCTTGCAACACGTCGGCGCTGTCTTCCGGGACAAGTATCTCCCAGTGATCGGGCTTCGGACGGGCGGGGTCGACCAGGATAAGCCGCTGGTTGGGAGCAGACTGGTTGGTGAGAATGATGAGTTTGTCTCCGTTGTTGTCAATTACATTGAAATCGTGTTCAAAGTCGGTGGCGATCGGGACAAAAATCGATTTGTCGGCGCTTAAGTCTTTGACAAACAACATATTGCCACTGGTGCTTTCCCAGCCCGAAACGCATAGAAAGCGCTCGTCGTCGGTTGTGGCAGCGCCAAAGGAACGGTCGGGATTGGCCTTGTCATTGTACACCAGCAAATCGTCTTTTTGTTGTGTGCCGAGTTTGTGGAAGTACACTGCGCCGAATTTGTTCGTGGCGGTGAGTTTGGCGCCTTCCGTCGTTTCCGGAAACCGTGTGTAGTAAAACCCGTCGCCCTTCCACGCGATATTGGTGAATTTGGCCCACTCGATCTGGTCGGGCAGCATTTGTCCGCTTTGCAGGTCCTTGACGAAGATGGTGCGCCAGTCGGACCCGCCTTTTGAAATGCTGTAGGCCAGGTGCCGCCCGTCTTTGGAGAAGTCGAGTTCCTGAAGCGAGGTAGTGCCGTCGTCGCTAAAAGTATTGGGGTCGAGCAGCATTTTCGGTTCACTTTCCGGGTTGTCCTGTACGTAGAGAACACTCTGGTTTTGAAGGCCGTCGTTTTTGAAAAAGTAGTATTTGTCGCCTTCCTTGAAAGGGCTGCCGTATTTCTCGTAATTCCAGATCTGTTCGAGTCGCTTGCGGATCTTCTCGCGGTAGGGTACCTGGCTCAGGTATCCGAAAGTGACGATGTTTTGTTTTTGTACCCAGTCTTTTGTTTCAGCGCTTTGGTCGTCTTCGAGCCACCGGTACGGATCGTTCACTTTTGTGCCAAAATAATTATCCGAAACGGTCGTATCTTTTCGTGTGGCGGGATAGGTAACCGGTATTTTTTTAAACTCCATCGTTTGGGTGTTGCTTTTTTTGTCGCCTGAATTACAGGCCATTGTGCACAGGACTACAATGAAAACGGGGATAAACAGCAATGGTTTCATGATAAATAAAGATGTTGATCAATAGTGTCTGACGATACGGCAGGTACAAAAACGCTGCAATGGCGCCAATGCGTTACTTTTGCCGCGAATGTAGAATATACAGCGGGTTTCTGTCGCTTATTACGTTTTGAATTGTCATTTTGATTATGAACTACCATTTGCCACGGCTGAAATACAGCCTGATATGTCTGCTCTTTATCAGTTTTCGCACATTGGCCGGCGCACAGCAACTGCCGGATTCGTTTCCAGCCTCTATCCCGCATGCCGACAGCCTGTCGGAAACGGATTTATCGGGACTGCTCGGAACACTGGTTGCCCATGCCGGAATGTTTGCCTCTGAGCTGGGCCGGCAGGCTGAGCAGGCTTCTGTAATCTATACCGACGCAGGGCAGCGCCTCGACACTGCCAGGAAGGATACACTCAGTCCCAAAAGCAGCCTTGACTCGCTGTCGGGGTTGGTAAAAACGGCGAAAAAGGAACAAAAAGAGGCAGAAAAACGACAAAAGCAAGCCGCCAGTGCGCTTGAATTTGCAGAGAAAGTTGCCCAAATGGATGCGGTGGGACAACGCAAAAACCTGGATAAATGCTACAAACGGGTGCGCGCGGTCCACGATCTGCTTTATCCGCCGGCGCCGGAGAAACCTATAGCCGAAATTATCGGCAACGAGGGCGTCGTTGCTACCGACAGCCTGCCGCCCCGGCCGGATATCCCGACAGAGCCTGTTGCGGAAAAGGCGCCCGAAAAGGGCAAGACCAAAGAAAAAGCCGGCCCGAAATTCAAACCATACGATCCTTCGGCCGATGTTATGCTCAATCCGCCGCCGCGACCTTGCTCCCTGGCAGTGAATACGCGCGACGAGTTTTCCGGCGAAACCTACCAGGAGGTGCAAAAAGAGGAGTTATTCCGGTATACCAACGAGGTGATGAAAAAACACCTTCCCCCGGACCAGCCCCATATTATATGCAATGCCGCGCTTTCATCGGGCGGCGCCACGGTAAGCCTGCAACTGCATTTCGACATCCGCGACAACAATGCGCGCCGGACGTTCGGCAGCCTGGGCAAAAACAGCGCGGTTATCCTCAAGTTTCTGGATGGCACTACCTTCACCGCCGTCAATGTGCGCAGCGACGAGGGCACACCCGGCTCCGAAGGGCAGGTTTTCTCCTTCAAAGGGCAGTACGTGCTGGACCCGGCAGCGGTGAAAAAACTCCGCAAAACAGAACTTGACAAAATTCGTGTGGCCTGGAGTACCGGATATGAAGATTACGAGATTCAAAATGTAGACTTGCTCATGCGGCAGGCAAAATGCCTGTTTGAATAATACCACGTACCCTGCTGATGAAATTAGCGCAAGATATTTCGCTGCTCCCTTTTAATACGTTCGGTATTCAGGCGCGGGCCGAATATTACCGGGAGGTAACGACCGTCGATGATTTGCGCGATGTGCTGCGGCTCCGCAAACAACCGGTTTTTGTGCTCGGTGGCGGGAGCAATGTGCTTTTTACCGGCGATATGAAGGGTCTGGTGATCCGAAATGCCATTGCGGGCACCGCGGTGACGCGCCGGTTCAAAAACAAGGTTTGGGTAAAAGTAGGGGGCGGAACGGTCTGGCACGACTTCGTTCAGTGGGCCGTCGCCGGCGGACTGGGCGGGGTAGAGAACCTCAGCCTTATTCCCGGAACGGTAGGCGCTGCGCCGGTGCAAAACATTGGCGCCTATGGCGTCGAATTAAAAGATGTATTTGTCGGCCTTCATGCCGTCGAACTGGAAACCGGGAAGTTGCGCTATTTCAACAAGACCGACTGCCGGTTCGGCTATCGCGACAGTTTTTTCAAACGCGACGGCAAAGGAAAATACTGTATCGTTTCCGTTGTGCTTTCCCTGACACAACACCTGCACCGCATCAATATTTCCTACGGCGACATCCGGAAGGTTCTGGAAACAGAGGGAATAAGAACACCCGCCATCGGCGACGTAAGCCGTGCTGTGATTCAGATACGGTCGTCAAAATTGCCGGACCCCGCGAAAATCGGGAATTGCGGCAGTTTTTTTAAAAATCCGGAGGTGGAGCGCGCCGTGCTGGAGCGCATCAAGGCCGGTTACCCGACTGTTCCCCATTTTGACGTCCCGGATAAAAACCGGGTAAAAATTCCGGCGGGCTGGCTCATCGAGCAATGTGGCTGGAAAGGGAAGCGCGTCGGCAATACCGGTTGCTATGAAAAACAGGCCCTTGTGCTGGTGAATTACGGCGGGGCTACCGGTGCAGAAGTCAGGCATCTCGCGTTTGAAATCATTGATTCCGTGGAGCGCCGCTTTGGTGTCAGGCTGGAACCTGAAGTGAGCATTTTATAAAAGAAAAGCCGTCCAGTCGTTGCGACTGGACGGCTACAACATAACCATGAAAACAATTAACCAATCAAATGTTAGCCCTTTCCATACCTGTTTGGGAAAACCGTGCCAAAACTTTGGTATAGTTCATGAATTTTTTCCCGGGTACTGTTAAAATTTCCCGGGAAGTGTCATTTGCTAACAGCCGACGTTTTCAACATACCAATTTGACGCAATATTTTTGCAACTGATGCTCAATGCTGCCCGTCCGTGCCGGTTTGCCATAACCCTGACTTCCGCGTGTCTGTTGTGTCTGTTGCATTTTTATGCGACAGGGCAGGGTAGTGTCGCCGTAGGGCCCGATTTCAAATCGGCAGAAATCAAACCGGGCTGGCTGACTGATACCGAAAACACCCTCACCATCGATCAGGTAAGCCAAATTGACCCGGTATCCGGGTTCCGGCAGTCGGAAAGTTCCTTCCTGACATTCGGTACCGACCAGGCGCGGTATTGGCTGTATTTTACTTTGGACAACCGCACACCAAATGCCCGGACCGTGGTGCTGCGGCTCAACCGGAGAAATATTGAATCTTTCAATTTGTGGCAACGTTCGCCCGGGGAGGCAGTGCGAAATATCGGGGCAGTCGGAACGCAATACCCCGGAGACGCGCGTTTTATGCTGAGCGACGGGTATTCCTACACCGTTGTCCTGCAACCGGGAAGGAATGAATACTGGGCGGAGAGTTACAACCATATAGGTTCCATGTACCTGAGTCTAAGCCTGTACACGCAGGAAGAGTCCAGCCTGCTGAACCGAAAAAACATCCTGCTGCTCGGAGTCTTTCTCGGCGTAATGCTACTCTCCTTCGTATTCAGTTGCACGCTTTTTGTTCAGTATCGGGAGGCGACCTACCTGCTGTACTGTATTTACATCGTCAATATTTTGATCCGGGAACTGTACAATTACTCGGCAGATTTTGGCCTCTTTTCACACATCGGACATCAATGTATTTCGTCGCTCATTGCAGCGACCTACGGGTTGTTTTTCGTGCAATTTGTTCAACTGAGCGACCTGTCGAAGCGTTGGTACAATTTTGTGTGCGGTTTTATCGCCGGGATATTCATTGCCGTGGGGCTGATCTGGATATTTCATGAACTGGAAATAAAAAGTCCGCTTTACTTCCTTTTCAAGATCATCAATGTTTTCTTTATCTTCTTCACACTGAATGCCTTATACCTGTCGCTGCGCTTTTACCGGGTCAGTTCGCGAGCGCGGCTGGCCTTCTGGGCATTTATCCCGCTGAGTTTTGCCTTTATCGCGATCCTCCTGCGCAACCTGGCGGTCATTCCTGCCTTCACGATTATCCAGCACGCAGTGGTGGGCGGGTTTATTTTTGAAGTGATCGCCTTTACCATTGGATTCTCGCGATGGCACCTGTCCCTGGAAACCGACCGGCGCATGCTGCAATTAAGGCTGGATATGGAACAGCAGGAAAAGCAACTGGCCGTTCAGGCTGCTGAACAGCGCGTCAAAGACCAGATCGCCCGCGACCTGCACGACGACGTGGCGGCTTCCATGTCCGGAATCCGGATACTCAGCCAGGTGGCGTACGGTCAACTCAAGGGAAAGGCGTCCGGCACGGCATCGCTGATGGAGCAGATCAACCAGAATGCACAGGCCACGCTTGACAGCATAAGCGACCTGATATGGGCGGTAAAGCCCCACCCGGATTACATGAACGACATGGCCGACCGTATGCGGGATTATGCCGGCAAGGTGCTCGACGCAAAGGATATCGACTACCTGATGGATATTCCCCGCAACCTGCCTGTTCGAAATCTCGATATCGAAACCCGTCGCAATGTTTACCTGATTTTTAAGGAAGCCGTCAACAATGCCATGAAATACAGCAACTGTAGCCGCATGGAGGTCAGCCTCCATGTACAGCAGGACAAACTTGTCTTGCGCGTTGCAGACGACGGCGCAGGTTTTGAAAACGGGAAAACGCAAAAAGGAAACGGGCTGCGCAACATGGAAAAACGCGCAGGGGATATTAACGCCGACTTTCGTATCGATACGGCCCCGGGCAAAGGAACGGAGGTCATGGTGGTTGTTCCTCTATGAGGCAGGGTAACGGGTTTCGGGTTGCGGGTTTCGCTGGTTTCGGGTTGCGGGTTACGCTGGTTTCGGGTTGCATTTGCGGAATGATTGAAGA
>CALMBD010000213.1 GCA_937861115.1 uncultured Bacteroidota bacterium
GGTAGCGCGCGTCGTTCGGGACGACGAGGTCGCTGGTTCGAATCCAGTCATCCCGACCACAGCGGTCGTGGCGTTTAAGACGCCACCGGACCCACTCAAATTTCCCTGGAGGCCGCCTGATCGGGCGGCCTTTTTTGTTTCTCAAAAAGAATACAATACGTCATGCTCCGCCTCATCGACACCCACGCCCACCTTTACTCCCGCAAATTCGACGCCGACCGGCACGAGATGGTACAACGCGCCCTCGCCGCCGGCGTGGAGCGTATGTACCTGCCCAATATCGACTCGGAATCCATTGAAGGCATGCTTGCGCTGGAAGCGGCGTTCCCCGACAACTGCTTCGCCATGATGGGCCTGCACCCCGGTTCCGTGCAACCCGACACCTATGAACAGGAACTGGCGCTGGTGGAAAAATGGCTCGGCGAACGCCTGTGGGCAGGCGTCGGGGAAACGGGCATCGACCTGTACTGGGACAAAAGCAACCTGGATATCCAGAAAATATCTTTCGCCCGGCAGATCGAGTGGGCCAAAGACCTGGGCCGTCCCATCATCATCCATTCCCGCGAAAGCAACGAGGAATGCCTGGAACTGGTGAAAGCAGGTCAGGACGGCCGCCTGCGCGGCATTTTCCACTGCTTCTCGGGCACGCTGGAGCAGGCGCAACGCATGATCGATCTGGGTTTTATGCTGGGTATCGGCGGTACGTTGACCTATGCCAAATCGGAACTGCCCAACGTGCTGCGCGAAGTGCCGCTTGAATCCATCGTCCTGGAAACGGATGCCCCCTACCTGCCACCCGTTCCGCACCGCGGCAAGCGCAACGAAAGCGCTTTTATCCGGCATGTGGCTGAAATGCTGTCGGAAGCCAAAGTGCTGCCGCTGGAAAAAATCGCGCAGACGACGACGGCAAACGCGCTGCGGATGTTTGCAGTGTAGGGCGGTAGTGTTCCCGCAGATATTTGTGTTTCCCGCAGATGCACGCAGAAAAAACGCGCTAATTTGCGCAGAACATTATCAGCGGCGATCTGTGGAATTTTTCTACGTGCATCTGCGGGAATCATTACCCTGCACGGCTCAATCCATTCCCCTTCCCCGCGGCGGCCCGAATCCTTCCTCCCGCATTCGCTCCGGCGCGGCCTGTTTTCCGGTGTTGAAATTGCGCAGGTTGTAGGTAAACGACAGCATCACGAACTGCCGCAAGGCATTGCTTTGCAGGTCTTCCACATAGGTTTCCGTGACGTTGCGCGTGATATTGCGGTTCTGGTTCAGCAAATCATTGATGGCCAGCGTGATCTCGCCGCGGTCGTTTTTCAGTATCTTTTTGCCGATGCCGAGGTTCCAGAGCCAGTAGTTCTGGTTGAAATTGTCGGAAAGCCCCGAGTACAGGGTGTGGGTCAGGTCGGTGCGCAACACAAAGCCCTCCACGACGATCCAGTTGAATTTCAGGCGGGAATTCTGGCTCAGGTATTCGGTATTGGCGCCGCTTTGAAGGGTATTGGCCACCTTGTTCCAGCTGGGCCGCGTTGATACGGTGAAGTCCACCTTGTCGCTGATGTTGCTGGCAAAGGTGACGCCCACTCCCACGGTATGGCTGTTGGCGAAGTTGAGCGCGTCGTCGAGCAGGCCCGGGGTACGCGAATAGTTGTAGGAAAAGTCTAGGTTGACGTTTGTCTTGATCCAGCTAACCGGGCGTCCGTAGGAGATGAAAGAGCGCAGGCTGCGGTAGCCGTCCAGGTTGACGGGTCGCGATATCTGGGCGCCGGGCTGCACATCATACTGATCCAGGATGGGGTTGTCGCTGTTGGCCAGGTAGGTGGCGTTGGCGATATAGTTGCCCGTGAGGCCACCGCCGATCATACCGAAAAAGGTCGCGGATGTTTCCGGATTGGAGGACTGGAAGCGCAGGAACAGGTTCTGCTGAAAAGATTGCTTCAGATCGGGATTGCCCACGCTGAGTTGGAGCGGATTGGAATTATTGACCACATCCTGCAGTTGTTCCACGGCGGGCAGTTGTGTATTCGTCCTGTAGAAGAGCCTCATATTGTGCGTTTTGTCTATGTTGTATCGCAGCATGGCCGACGGCAGCACGTTGAAAAAGGTCTGGTTGAATTGCGCCGGCTGGGGAAAGGTTTTGTCATTGCTCAGGTCGGCCCACTGCAGGTTTGTCCGGAAGTTGAAATTCAGGTCGCGCCCTTTGTTGAAATTGTATCCGGCTCCGGTCTGCTGTGTCGTGTAGTCGTTGGAAAACACATTGGACAGTGCCTCGTTGAGGGTGGTATAGTCCTGTGTGCCGGCAAAAAAATCGTAAGTGCGTTTGTCCGACGACTCCTGCTGGTAACTGGTCCGGTAATTCAGCAGCAACTGGCCGTTTTCGCCGAGCGGTTCGGTGTATTCGGCATTGCCCGACACATTCCAGCTGTTCACGCCGAGCCGGGCGCTCTGGTCGAGGGTGTCGAACACCGGCTGTCCGAAAAAGTAACTGTCTGTGGATTGCAGGGCGCTGTTGCCGTTTTTGGGGGCGTAGCCCGAACCGAAGTCCAGCGATATGGTGCGGCCTTTTCTGGCAAATTTATGTCGCCAGAGCAGGGTATTGTTGAAATTGACGCCGGTAAGTGTAGAACTATACTGGTTGTCAGTACGGCTCAGCAGGGCGTTGTCGAGTGTTGTTTCGCCGAGCGTCGAGGTCAGGCCATCGTTCTGCTGCACCGTAAGCCTTGGGCGCCACATGAGGGTATTGAAGCTGTCGAGGTTGACTTCGATCCGCGCATTAAAGCGGTGGTTGAGGTTGTCGGTGCTGCTTCCGCTGTTTTCGGCGTATATTTCTGCAGGCTCTCCGTTGTTGAGAAACTGCCGCAGGGTGCTTTCTTCCGAGTTGTTTTTGCTGTCGTTGAAAAAATAACTGGCGCTGACGTCTACTTTTTCACCCCATTTGTCGGTGAAGTTGGCCCCGAACGCGTGGGTAGTGGCGATACCGCCGCTGGGCCGCACCAGAAAATCGCCGGCTGAGCCGCCGCCCGGTCCGCTCCGCCCGCCACCCTGCCGGCCGCCGCGTCCTCCCCCACCCCGCTGGCGGTTGCCGCCGGAGCCCATCACACCCAGAATATCCTCGGCGGAAAAATTCTGTACGTTGATATTGTTGGTCATGCCGATGAGGGAAATGCGGCGGTCGCCGTCGAAGATGTTGATGTTGCCGCCCGCCTGGTATTTATCCTCATAGCCATAGCCGGCGTACACCTTGCCAAACTGGCCGTTGCGCATGCCGCTTTTGGTGACGATGTTGATCGTTTTGGTTGTGTTGCCGTCGCTGAAACCGGTGAATTGCGACTGGTCGCTCTGCTGGTCGAATATCTGGATCTTGTCGATCACCTCGGCCGGCAGGTTTTTGAGGGCAGCGGTGGGGTCGTTGCCGAAAAACTGTTTCCCGTCGACCAGTACCTGTGTCACGTTTTCGCCCTGCGCTTTCAGGGTACCGTTTTCCATCGTCACGGAAGGCAGTTTCTCTACCAGTTCGTCGGCACTGGCATCTTTAAGCACCTTGAAAGCGGCTGAATTAAACTCAATGGTATCGCCTTTTTGCTGTGCCGTCGGTACCGTGCTTTTGATATCGACCGCGCCGAGGACGAGCGGGTCGGCTTCCAGGGTCAGGTCGCCCAGTTGCACATCGCTGCTTGACAAGGTGACCTGTTTTTTGTAATTTTTAAACCCCAACATGCTGACGACGATATTGTAACCGCCTTTCCCCACTCCCGCAAACACAAAAGCGCCGTCGGCGCTGCTGGAAGTGCCCGACACCTGCTCACCCCAGGGATGCTGCAGGCTGACGGTTGCGCCAATGGCGGGTTGCCCGGTGTCGTCCTTTACTTTTCCCGAAATGGAAAAGGTCTGTGCGAGGAGCACGTGGGTCGACAACAGAAAAATGATCGGGAGTGGTATGCGCATGGAGGGTGTTTAAAACATGTGAAAAATCGAGATTGAGATGGCACGCAGATGACGCTGATTGTGCAGATGGGCGCTGATTTTTGAATGGCACGCTGATGACGCAGATTGTGCGGATGACCACAGATAATTTCTCTGGATTTGATTTTGTACGAAAAAACAACCACAATCTGTGTACATCTGTATAATCCGTGTCATCTGCGTGCTCTGCTCTTCTTGGATGGGCACGCAGATGACGCTGATTATACAGATGGGCGTTGATTTTGCTTAACTGAATCATATCGCAGGATCAAATCCAGGAAAATTATCTGTGGTCATCCGCACAATCTGCGTCATCAGCGTGCCATTCAAAAATCAGCGCCCATCTGCACAATCTGCGTCATCTGCGTGCCATCCACCTACTCGCTCTTTTTCGACTTTTTTCCGGCGCCCTTCCCGCGATTTTCCTTTCGCTCATCGCGGAATTTGACCCACTGCTGCCACTGTTCTTCGGTCAGTACAGTTTGCAATTCCTTGTCCTGTTCTTCCCGGATAGAGAGCATGGTGGCGCGCATGGCTTCGCGGTCGCCATCCGCACTTTGGCGGGCCTCACTCATTTTTTTGGCGTATTTCAGGTTGATCTCCTTCACTTTAGCAGTTTGTGCTTCGGAGAGAGACAGTTTCTCGGTCATGTTGGCGGTTTGTTGTTCCGCGCGTTTTTCCGGATCCCAGTTCATACCGCCGCCGCGTTGGGCGTTCAGGCCGGCAACTCCGGTGGTGGTCATGACGAGCAGGAGCAGAAAATGAATTGTCTTACGCATGTGATCAGTCTTTTTAATGTTTAATTGTTGATACAAAGGTGCACCGGTTAACAACGGATCAGAAAAATATTCAATGAACAAGCACTTTTCGTCCATGAAGCACATCCCGTGTGTTGTTGAAGCGAAAGGCAGTTTGGTGGGGCATTCGGGCCGGTTGGTTGAGAATAATTGAAACAGCGGCAGTTTGGCCTCACCTTTGTCGCCATGAACTTTCCACGCCGCAATACCTGGCTGCAAATGCTGTTCTGGGGGGGACTCTGGGTTTTAATACCCATCCTGCTGGTTGGCAACCTCGAAAAAATCGACCGGATGGCCATGCGCAGCACCGTCGTCCTGGCCGGTATTATGCTGGTAGTATGGGCAAACATGGAGGTTTTGTTGCCCAGGTTGTATTTCAATAAAAAACAAACGGCATACGCGATCGCAGGCCTGGCGCTTGTAGTGGTGGTGGTCGGGCTGATCTCCTGGGACGGTGCGCCGTGGGCAGAATATTTCAGTCGCCCGGCCGGCGACCGCGGCCGTGGCGGCTCCGGCTCCCGCCAGGGAGGCATGCAAAGCCTGAAACTCATTGGCCAGGCTATGCCCTATTTCACAGCACTGATTGGCAGTACCCTGTTCGAGATCGCCGGATATGCCAATAAAAAGGAAAAAGAAGCATCCGACTACCGCAGCGGGAAACTTGAAGCGGAACTCAAATTCCTGAAATCCCAGATCAATCCGCATTTCCTGTTCAATGCGCTGAACAACATCTATGCCCTGACTGTGATCAAATCGGAAAGGGCGCCGGATAACCTGCTCAAACTGTCGGGCATGCTCCGCTATATGCTGTATGAGTGCAAAGCCGACCGGGTGTCGCTGCAAAAGGAGATCGAATACCTGCGGCATTATATCGACCTGAACCTGCTAAAAGACAGCCGGGGGCTGAACGTCGAGGTCGAACTGGACGAAAGCCGGCCCAACATGGCTATTGCGCCGATGCTCCTGATCCCCTTTGTGGAAAATGCGTTCAAGCACAGCAAGGTGGAAGACCTGTCGCAGGGCTGGATCAGGATACGGCTGGATACGACCGATACCCAAATCGTATTTCGGGTACAAAACAGCGTGCCCGCGCAGTTGTATACCAAGGACCAGGAAGGAGGCATCGGGCTGGCCAATGTGCGTCGTCAACTTGAATTGCTGTACCCTGGCCGGCACGAGTTGGCCATAGCGCCCGGAGAAGGTATATTTGCCGTAACGTTAACCATACAGGCGCCATGAACCCTATCCGCTGCCTCGTTGTCGACGACGAAGAACTCGCGCGTACCCTGCTGGAGAATTATATCGGCCGCATGCCCACGCTGTCGCATGTGGCCAGTTGCGCCAACCCGATGGATGCCATGGTCGTCCTGCAGGATCAGCAGATCGATCTGATGTTTCTCGACATTCAGATGCCCGAACTGACAGGGGTGGAGTTCTTGCGCACCCTTCCCGACAAACCGGTCGTGATTTTTACCACCGCCTATGCGGAATACGCGCTCGAAGGGTATGCCCTGGATGTGACCGATTACCTGCTGAAACCCTTCGGTTTCGAGCGCTTTGTGCAGGCCGTGAACAAGGCCGCCGCCGTACTGCGCGGCAAAAGCGATAACGCCGCAACGGCGCCCGGCGAAACGGCGAAACCTGGCAAGGATTTTATTATGGTGAAGGCGGATCACAAACTGCACCGGATCAAACTGGACGATATCCTGTTTATCCAGGGCATGCGCGAGTACGTGGCCTTCCATACGCCGAACGGACGAATCCTGTCGCTGAATTCCCTGAAGAGTCTGGAAGAAGTGCTGCCCGCAGCACAATTTATCCGTATTCACAAATCGTACATCGCTGCGATCGACAGGATCGAAACCCTGGAGGGCAACCTGGTCCATATCGGCAAGGAAAAACTGCCCGTCGGAGCCCTCTACCGGGAACGGGTGCACGAATGCCTGTCGTAGAAGCCGTCGGCCCCTTGGTGAGACGGAGCGAGGCCGGTTTCTTAACAGCCGGCGTTAAAAAACGTTAAGCCGGTTAATCTCCGGTTAAGGTTGTGCAAAGAACATATTTGGCCCTTTTCTTTGCCTGCAAAACATTTTTACCATGAAAAAAGCCATTTTCTCCCTGCTTCTGCTGGTTGCCGGCAGCCTGCCCGTTTTTGCCCAGATCTATGTCAACGGGGTAAAATTAAGCCCCAATAATACAGGGCAGTACATCGAACTCGACCCGCAATTCAAAACCGACGGCAGTTGTTCCTTTATCGTCGATTTCGGACAGGCAAATTCGAGAAAAGCCTATGTCAGCGATGAAAAAGGCCAGCGTATCGATTACATCAGCCTCATCGACGGACTCAATATTTTTTACGAGGAAGGCTGGGAGGTCGCCCAGATCAGCGTTTTGGAAAGCGGCCGGCGGTATTTACTGAAAAGGCGGTATTAAACGGCAAACAATTGAACTTATCTGCCATTTTGTTCCCGAAAAACGCCGGACTGCGCTAACTTTGTAGTCGGTACTTATGTTGCGACGCATACTGGCATATCACCTTGCATTTATCGTTCTGCTGACCCAGGTGGGCATACCCGTCTTTACGCACTATTGCAGGGGGAAAGGGGAAACCTGGGTGACGGCTTTTCGGGAGGGCAAGCATTGCTGCGCAAAAAAAATACGCGCTGTTGCGCGCTGCGGCGATCGTGAAGATGACTCCTGCCGCACTTCTGTAAAAAAGCCGCCTTGTTGCGAAAACCGGGCAAAACTGGTCAAGATGCGCGCCGAATTCATGCCGGTCCACGTCGAATGGGCGCCGGCATCGGCTTTGATTTCCATCCCTGCACTGCTCCCCGACCAGGGCCTTCCGGCGCTGTATCCGGTCGTTCACGACCCTGCTATTTTCTTTCGCCCCCACGCGCCGCCCTTGTATCGCCATGGGCGAAGCCTGCTCATTTTCGAGCAATTATTCCGCTGTTAGTCTCCTGATCTCCTCTTTTCTACCCGGGTAGCAACCCAGGGTACCTACCTGCATTGCCCTTTGTCATACCCGGGGCCAATCTGGCGCACGTTTAACGAACCATTTTTCATATCACTGCATAAATAACGCGTAATGAAACATTTATCCACATTCGCCTTCCTGATCCTGCTGTGCAGCGTTTCCCATGCACAGTCTGCCAATACCGTATCCTTTTCCTTCGATCACAAAGTGGGTCCGGACTCGCTCGAGTTGGACAAGACAATATTCCAGATATGGAACGGCAAATACCTCAAATTGATCCGGGGCGAGTTTTATATCTCGGAGATTGAATTGATCCGGCAGGACAGTTCCGTTGTTGCCCTGACTGATGTACACCTGCTGGTAGATGCCACCAACCCTGAAGCCGTATTTGAGACCGGCGAGTGGCCGGTGAGCGATATAATCGGGATCAGGCTGCACCTCGGTGTCGACGAGCCGCACAATCACCTCGATCCCAGCTCGTACCCGGCAGGGCACCCCCTGGCGCCTCAAAACCCGACCATGCACTGGGGCTGGCAGGCAGGTTACCGCTTTATGGCTATAGAGGGTATGACCGACAACAACGACGACGGCACTCCGGAAACGCTCTTCGAGTTCCACAACCTTGGCGATGCCTTGTACAAAACGGTCGAACTGTCCGGCGTAGAGCAGGCTGAAAACGGCGTGTTGCACATTCGTTTTACGCTGGATTATACCAGGCTTTTTGACGGTATGGCCATGACGGGCAACCTCATCCAACACGGCAGCAGTTCTTTCAACAATAAAATGATGACCTCGGCTGCGGAAGGAGGATTCATCACGATGGCACAGGTAACGGGCACGCACGACCTGGCAGCAAATGCGCTGCGGATATCGGCTGCGCCCAATCCATTCGCCTCAGAGACACTTATCCGGTATGACCTTCCCGCCCGTGGCGCCATGACGGTGCTGGTCACCAATACGCTGGGACAGGTGGTGCGCACGATGGAAGGCCTGCCTGGCAACGGCGTTCTTCAATTCGAGGCGGGCAATCTGCCAAACGGTTTATACCACTACGCCTTTTACGACAACGGGCAACTTGTAGCAAGCAAACAAATGGTTATCGGCAATTAACAGGCCTTTTTCATTCGGTGTGACAACAGGCATTAGTCGCACCGCACAACAATGGTGAAATGCGCAGTTTAATCAAAGCAGCCGGACTAGCCGTGTTATTACTGTCTGGATGCGGCAAGGAATCGATTCCTGCCGTTTCGGACCAGTTCCTTCTTGCTGTGCCGAAGGGTTTTCCGGAACCGGACATTCCGCCGGATAACGCCCTGACCATTTCGCGGGTTGCGCTGGGCAAACGCCTGTTTTTTGACCCGGCGCTCTCCCGCGATAGCAGTATTTCCTGTGCCTCCTGCCACAAACCCGCATTGGCTTTTGCCGACGACATGCCCGCCAGTCCGGGTATCGAGGGCCGTCCCGGAACCCGGAACGCACCCTCGCTGGCCAACGTAGCCTACCAGAAACGCCTGCTTCGCGAAGGAGGTGTTCCCACGCTGGAGATGCAGATACTGGTACCGATCCAGGAGCACAACGAGTTTGACTTTAATATCCTGGAAGTGGCGGAACGCTTGAAAAAAATACCGGCGTATGTCGCGTTGTCCGACAGCGCCTACGGTCGCGCACCCGATCCTTTTGTAATCACCCGGTCGATAGCGGCATTCGAGCGGACCCTCCTCAGCGGCGACGCGCCCTTCGACAAATGGTATTTTCAAAATCAGTTCTATGCCGTTTTGCCGGCTGTCCGACGCGGTTTCAATCTGTTCAACAGCGAGCGGCTCAATTGCGGAAAATGCCACAGCGGCTTTTTATTTACCAACCAGGAATACGCCAACAATGGCCTGTATGAGGTGTATCCCGATTCCGGCCGCATACGCCTCACCGGACTGGAGGCGGACCGAGCCCTGTTCAAGGTGCCGGGGCTGCGCAACATAGCCGTCACTGCCCCCTATATGCACGACGGCAGTCTGGCCAGCCTGGAGGCCGTGATTGCACATTACGAAAGCGGCGGAAAGGCCCATCCCAATAAAAGTCTGTTGCTCAAACCTTTTACCCTGACCGCCCGGGAAAAGGCAGACCTGTTGGTTTTTCTGGAAAGTCTGACAGATAACCACTTTTTACAAAATCCTGATTTTCAATAATCTAAACATTTCTTTTGCATGAAACGAGATTATACCGCCCTGATATCCCTGCTCCTGCTGTTTGCTGCCTGCAGTCCCGACACTTCCGATCCTGTTGATCCGCCGGCCACCCTGGACCCGACACCATACACCCTCAGTATTGGCGATTTTCCCACACCTGATCTGCCTGCCGACAACCCGCTTACCAACGCCGGGGTACAACTGGGCAGGATGCTTTTTTACGAAAAACTGCTCTCCAAAGACGGCACGCAGGCCTGCGCCGACTGCCATTTGCAAAAAGATGCCTTTTCAGATATCCGCCGCTTCAGTATCGGCGTGGAAGGTCTGGAAGGCAAACGGCAGGCCATGGCCGTCATGAACCTCGCCTGGCATCAGAACGGCATGTTCTGGGACGGCAGGGCGCCAAGTATCCGCAATCAATCGCTGCGCCCTATCCAGGACCCGCTCGAGATGAATGAGACACTCGGCAATGTAGTGTCCAAACTCGGTGCAGAAAAACGTTATACCGACCAGTTTATCCGCGCTTTTGGCGATGCGAATATCACCCCCGAGCGCATGGGCCTGGCCATGGAGCAGTTTATGCTGACCATGGTCTCCAACAATTCGCGGTACGACCGGTACCTGCGCGGGGAAGCAACGCTTTCCGATTCGGAAAAACGCGGCAAGGACCTGTTTTTCAGCGAGTTCGATCCTTTCGGCAGCGAGCGGGGCGCCGAGTGTTTTCACTGCCATGCCGGGCACAATTTTACCAACGACGAGTTCATGAACAACGGCCTCGATACGGACGCGAGTATCACTGACGAGGGCCGGAAAATGGTGACCAACGACCCCGCCGACAGGGCAAAGTTCAAGGTACCCTCCCTGCGCAATATCGAGTTTACGGCTCCTTACATGCACGACGGCCGTTTCAGCAGCCTGGAACAGGTTCTGGACCATTACAACACCGGCGTGCAATCGTCATCCACCGTAGATTTTTTACTGCAATACAACCTTCAACCCGGCGGTCTTCAACTGACTGC
>CALMBD010000214.1 GCA_937861115.1 uncultured Bacteroidota bacterium
GCGGAATACCATTCCGCGATACATTGCTCCGACAAGTAAAGACTTATCTTTCCGGGACGGGCGCCAATGCCTCTATCGAAACCGTGCCGGTTTTCAGGGCTTCTTCCACTTTCAATACCAGGCTGAATTCTTTTTCTTCAGATACATCTGTATTGATCTCGTTTACCTGCAATTTAATTTCCCAGTCCCAGTTGTCGCCCGGTGTTTTAGCCGTATTTTTTTTACAGTATGTAAGTTTTTTAAAAGAAAACATCTGGTCCGGATAGGGCGCCTGCGAGCCGCCGCTTGACGATACCTGTCTCAACGAAATATGCTGGTTGTTTTCCGAATTGAATTTTATGTTGCGCAGTGTCTGGTTAGAATCGCGCAATATGACATCCTGCAATAAACCGGAAATAAATGAATTGCGGTATCTGTTGCAGGTGTTGCAATTCGGAAGGTCGGGATTAAAATCGTTGGTATACCGGTTAGGGTATGTCATGTATGTGGCGACTTTGCGCAGATCGAACATAGCAGAAAGTCTGCCGTATTCATCCCTATTGTCGCAATTACAATCGTAGGCAAATACTTCGAGATGATCGAACAGGCGTTCAAAATAAACGGAGGTCAGTTTGTAATAATTAAACAGGTTGCATTCCAGAAAAATGAACTCCAGTTTGTCCAGGTAATTGGAATCCGGTTTTTCCCTGAACCTGAAATCACCGATCAGGTTAAACGACAAATCCACCGACTTCAGGTTTGTATTAAAATAGGGAATTTGGGTCAGGTAATTATTGGCCAGCGACAAGGCAATGAGGTGCTCAAAATGGTCGAGTGGCGCGAGGTTGACATCGTCGGTCAATTGGCATGACTCCATCGTCAGCCAGCTGATTTTGGGATAGGCCTGCAGTAATTGTTGAAGCAAGGTGTCGCAATGCCGGCTGAAATTGGCAATCCGGACAAAACGCAATTCGCGGAGGTCGCCGATCAGTTCTTTGCTCAGGTTGCAACTGGCCATATTCCCGAAATCGGTATCCGAAAAGGTAATTGAAACGATCTCTTCATGGAATTTGGTGAACAGTTTGCTTTTCCTGTCCGCTGCGTTCAATTGATCGTTGATGACCTGGAGGTTCAGGCTGGGGCAATTGATGAGCACCAGTTCGTACAGGTTGTCGAATGAGCCCAGTTCTTCGGGCAGGCTTTTCCAGCCGGCGTTGCGGATGGTGATATTCTTTACTTTCTTCTTGTGCTGGAGCCAGGCTTTGGCTTTACAACTGCCGTTCCCGGGACTTTCGATGCGATCCTGCAGGAATAAACGCAGGGTATCCAGCATTTTCTGGTCGCTGTCGGCGCTCCCGTCGCCGCTGATGCCGATGTGTTCGACGGCTCGCTTGTTGAGGCATCCGAGTTGCTGAACAAGTTCGGCATAATGGAACACGTGCGGACCGCCGTTCTGCTGCCCGGGAAGGGCACAGGGGGCAAAAAGTACAAAGAGAAAGGACAAAAAGGCAATGATCACTGGTTTCATGATAAAAGGGGTTTAATGGTTTTTAGTTTGCGCTGCCGGGTTTTGCGCTTTAGTAAACGGATTTCCAAATCCGTCAAAACAGGATATCAGATCAATACCACCGGGCATAGGGGTACATTAATTCTGTGTTGAACTCGTAATAGAAACGCGGTTTGTTGTAATAGAAAGGCTGGCTTTCCCAGGGGAACAGCGGGGAGTCGGTGCCTTTGACAAACTGTGCAAAAATGCGCCGCGCGAACTTTGCGGGCAGGTGGCGATATCCCTGGTGTGCAAAACGCTGCATGTCGCGGCCCCATTTCATGTCGTCTTTACCGATCAGGGCGTTGAGGCTGTAAAAGCCCGTTTCCGCCTTCATTTTTATCCCGTAATAGCCGTGGAAACTGTTGACCAGACCAAGCACGTCGTAAGCGCCGACACGCGCCTGGTTGGAACTGGAGCGTTTGTGTGTTCTGCGGTCGGTGATCATCCGAAGTGAAGCGCCGAGTTCCAGTTTCTGCAGACTTTCCGGGTGGTATGTATAGGTTTCGTTGGCGTTGCGGCTTTTGTGCTCCAGGGGGCGCCAATAGCCTGAGATATAGGCTGAATTGGACTCGCCGTGGTCGTGGCTGACCAGAAAACCGCGCAATTGTCCGAATATAAAGGCGTCGTTGCCCCAGTTCATATTCAGGCCCCAGCGGTCGTCGAGCGCGGCAACCGTGAGGGTAATATTGCCCACGGTGTTGCTGAGTTTCCGGTAATAATAGGAGTGGTAGCGGGAAATCACATCGTAGCGGATGCGCAGCCGGGAACGGCGCCTGAATGCATCGGTCAATGCACCCGTTTCCAGGTCGGCCAGTTTGCCCGGCCGGTAAAGGCCCAGGTCGACAGATGCCGCGACGCCGGTCCAGTACGTCCACGAAAGATTTTTGAATTGTATGTCTGCGTTTTTCCTGGAGAACAGCGTGTTGTACAGTTTGAAATCTTTGCTGGTCTGTAGTTTTAAATGCAGGTTTCCCCGGTACTGGTTGTATCTGATTTGCTCGTGCAGGTTTTGGGGTGGCCTGGTAAAATGATTTACCATACAGGACACACAAATATCCGTTTCGGTAAAAAAGTACAACTGCCGGTTCTGGTTGCTAAACTGGAAGCCGACCCCGACACGGCCGTTGAGCCATGCAGCACTGCGGTAGTCCCACCATTGAAAGGATTGTGTCTGTGCGAAAAGGAAAACGGAGCAGCAAAAAAAACTGCCAAAGGCGAGCGCCCTTTTGTTTTTCATGGGGAATTGGTTTTTGAGTGAACTAACTTTTTGGCCTTGCAAATATATGCAATATGGATTAAGTTTTAAAGGTTACGGGTTGTGGAGGTTTCGGGTTGCGGAGGTTACGGGTTTCGGGTTGGCATTACCCAACCCGAAGCCCGTAACCCGTAACCTCCGCAACCCGAAACCCGAAACCCCCTTATTTCTCCATACGCTCCATCAACCGTGCGGTAATGCGCAGAAAATCCATTTCTGTAATGATGCCCACCAGTTCCTTTCCTTTTACAACAGGCAGGCAGCCGATACGGTGCTCCCGCATTTTATTCATGGCCTCCATGATAGTTGTATCGGGTGTCACAGTAACGGGTTTTTCCACCATGATATCCTTGACAGTCGAGGCGAGGTTTTCTTCCAGTTCGTTGCGGCGCGCAAAGTGTCGCAGCAACATCCGGCTGGAGATAAGTCCGGCGATTTCACCCTTGCTGTTTTCCACGGGCATGTACCGGATACGGCGCCAGTTCATGATCTCGGCTACGAGTTCGATCAGGTCGTCTTTTTGTACGGTGAACAGGTCGGTCGACATGAATTCCTCCACCTTGATCTTGGAGGGATGCCAGTCTTCAAGATCGGCTGCGGTGGCTTCTTTCCAGGTATGCACAGGCTTGTTTTCTTTTTGATTTTTTACAATAGCGGCGGTGACGGCGGTGACGGCCTCGTCGTTGGTGATCTCTTTTTTCAACGAAGTATAGGTACGCAATATCCAGCGGGCGCCCGTTCTGTGGTCCTTGGTACGGGCCTCGATGATGCCGAGGTATTTACTGATGTCTGCCGTTTTGACTTTGCGCATTTTCAGCCCTTCCTTTGCCATGGGCAACAATTCCTTCAGGATAAGTTCTGTTACGGGCACCTTTTTATCCTTGAACCATGTAAAGGTGGTGTCGATACCGAATTTGGCTGCTTTCAGGAAATTGTCGCGGGTATCGACAAAATCGATGTGTTTGGTGATGTCGTCGTACTGATGGCCCATGGCCACCATGCAGCCCAGCCAGAAGGCCGCATTGGCCACCTCATCAACGGAAGTGGGGCCCGAAGGCATTACGCGGTTTTCGATGCGCAGGTGCGGCTTGCCATTTGGCGATATGCCATAACAGGGGCGGTTCCAGCGGTACACTGTTGAATTGTGTATCTGCAGTGCGCGAAGTTTGGGCGTTTTGCCCTCCTGTACCATGCTGATCGAATTCTCGTCGATGCCGCCGGCAAGCAGCACCCTGAAACGGCTGATATCCTCTTTGTATATCTCCGTAATATCGCCGCGCAGCCAGTCGGAACCGAAATTGACGCGTGGCAGCCGCTCGCGCATGTGGTCGCTGGTGGTACGTGTATCGAGACTTTGCTGGAACAGTGCAATACGCGTTTCGTGCCACAAGCGGCGACCGAATACCAGCGGGGAATTGGCCGACATGGCGATCACGGGGCCGGCCAGGGTTTGTGCGATGTTGTACATCTTGACAAACTCCTTCGGCGATACCTGCAAATGGACCTGGAAACTGGTATTGCAGGCTTCCAGCAGCGGCGAGTCGTGTTTGACAAGCAATTCATCGATTCCCTCTACCCTCAACTCGAAAGAAGTGCCGAGCATGTGCTTCTGAATAGCCGCCATCAGCGCAAAATAGCGATCCTTGGGCGTCAGGTTGTGCATTTCGAGGTCGTGCTTGCGCAGCGTCGGCAAAATGCCACAAAGGATAATGCTTGCATCAAAATCGTTCAGTACCGCCTGTATTTCCGCCAGATAGCGGTTGTTTTCCGCTTCCATCTGGCTCAGGCAATCGCCCGTAAACTCCCGCGGACTGAGGTTGGTTTCCAGGTTGAATTTGGCCAGTTCCGTTACACACCAGGGCTTGTCCTGAAGTCTGTCGAGCACCTGCATATTGATGTTGGCGGGCTTGAAAGTCTTGTTGTGCACCAGACACATCTCCTGTTCGGCGCCGATGCGCGTGATGTTGGACTCAAACCAGTCGTTCTCAAGCATGTATTCGAAGGCCTGTACATCGTCGAGCAGGCTGCGGACAAAGTGCAGCATCTCGTTCTTTCCGTCAATTGTATTTACTTTTTGGAATCCCATATATCCGAACGCCGGGGCGGTTGTGATCAAAATCCGGCAGGGCAATATTATTTGTTTTGGGCAAGAGTAACAAAAGATGTTTGCTATTCATTTTTGGCGTGCCGCCGAAGATCAGGGAAGCGGCACCGGCAACAGACCGCAGATATGGGAAGCAGGGCATGATAATTGAGCAGCGATGTTACTACAGAGTATGAGGTGATTTAAACTTCTGGGGTTGGATTCATGAAAATTCCATGTTCCGGCGTCGCAACAGTGCAATTTTTCACACAGATTTCACACAGAATGCTTCTGCGTAGAACCTGTGTGAAAAACCAGCCACCATCAGGGTAATAAGTTTAAACTACTTCATTCTCTTAATTGTCGGGAATTACAACTTGAGATTTAAGATGTCCGCATATTTATTATTTCTAAATTAATAAATTCCGCACCATTCATTACCTTGATAGTTTTATTTCCCTTTACCTTGCTGCATGAACCCGGAGTTGATACTGGCGCATTTAAAACAGGAAGATAAATTCAGGATGATTAGTGCATCCGTTATTGTTCCTGACTTTACCCCTTCAGGGAATGTTTATTTTGACTTGCTGGATTCAATTGTTTCCCAGCAATTAAGTGTCAAGGCTGCCGCAACAATTTTTTCGAGGTTCCGCGCTTTATTTCCTGATAATTATCCGCATCCCGAACAACTTGTCGAGTTGTCCGTTGAACAGTTGCGCGGTGCAGGAATATCCAATCAGAAGGCAGCGTATCTGAAAAACGTCGCCTTGTTTTCCCGCCAATACGATCTTGAAAACCACCATTGGTCTGCCATGAGTGATGAGGAAATTATCGCATTTCTGACCGGGATAAAAGGCGTTGGCAAATGGACGGCACAGATGACGCTGATGTTCACGCTTGGGAGGCTCGATGTGTTCCCTGTGGACGACCTCGGCATCCAGGTCGCCATGGCCCGGTTGTTTGATCTGGATATGAATGACAAAAAATTAAAAGATAAAATGATCGAACACGCCGAACCCTGGCGCCCTTACAGGACTATTGCATGTCGTTATTTATGGCGCTGGAAAGATAGTGTCTGATAATTAAAATAAAAACCCCGAATAAACGCTAATTATCGGAAGATGCATTATAAAGTTTATAACCATCATAAACTTTGTTATGCCTCATGTTCCCTATATATGACGGATTTTTAAATTCGTCAAGGCAATATATTGTACAACGGATTTCCAAATCCGTTGTGCATACCCATGTGGGTTAGGTTTGCCCGCAAAAACGGACAAAGTGAAGTATAGACGGCACAGTAACTACATGACGAAAAACTTTATGCTCCGAAGACCGTTGTTTGTCCATAATAATGACCGCTAAAAAATAAAGATGGAGCAGTAATGTATTGCCTATCAATTCATGTGTTGCAATCGAAACTAATTCCAATTATGTTATCGCTCTGAAGATGCTTGCCATGCAACATTAATGAAAAATAATACGATTCCACAACCCGATATGATCCGACCGGAACCCAACTAATTTCATTTAAATTTAAATCAAACTAAATCACACCCACAATGAAGTCGCAGGATAAACGCAAGTACCCCATAGGCCGGTTTGAATACGGTAAATCTTATACGTTAAGTGAAATACGGAAAAATATAAAAACAATTGCCGCGCTTCCCAAAACACTAAAAAAAGTACTTAAAAAATTAAAAAGCGGTCAACTCGATACTTCTTACCGTACCGGCGGCTGGACAGCCCGCCAGGTAGTTCACCACCTCGCCGACAGTCACATGAATGCATATGTGCGCATGAAACTGGCCGTTACGGAGCAGGCGCCGATCATCAAGCCTTATGAAGAATCCTCCTGGGCGGAAACGGATGACGCCAAGTTTGCACCGGTAAAGAGTTCACTGAAGATATTAACGGCATTGCACGAGCGCTGGGTGGCGTTTATGGGCTCGCTTTCTGAAGAAGCCCTCGAACGCGGTTACTACCACCCCGAGATGCAGCGCATTATTCCACTACCCGAAGCCATTGCACTTTACGCCTGGCACGCACGCCACCACGTCGCACACATTAAATTGATCGCGAAGGGCAAGGCTCTGGACGAAGAAAAAGCAGGCCTTGATGTATCGGGTTTGCTGGCCAATACCGATGCGGCAACGGATGAGCAGGCGGCACCGCCCAAGGCCACGCCCGGCAGGAAACGCGGACCCAGGGCCAAATCGGCGGGTACAGGTGCGAAACGGGGTCGCCGCAGCAAGGCCGAAATGGAGGCGCTTAAAACAGCAGAGGGGGCAGCACCGGCAGCAGTAGAACGCAAAAAACCGGGCCGCAAACCCAAAGCGCCGGCTGCAGCAACGGGTGCTGCGCCAAAACGCAAACGCCGCACAAAGGAGGAAATGGAAGCGTCCAGGGCTCAGGCCGCTGCCAGTACTACCGGTGAGCGCAAAAAGCCGGGCCGTAAGCCCAAAGCCCAGGCCGCAACTACAGCAACGACCGGTGAACGCAAGAAGCCCGGCCGCAAGCCTAAAGCGCAGGCCGCCGCTACAGTAGCGACCACTGAGCGTAAAAAAACGGGACCGAAACCCAAGGCCCAATCGGCTGCCGCTGCTGCAACCGGCGAGCGCAAGAAGCCGGGCCCCAAGCCCAAAGCGCAGGCCGCAGCTACAGCAACAAGCACCGAGCGCAAGAAACCGGGACCAAAACCCAAGGCAAAGGCTGCCGGATCTGCTGATACCGCACCCAAACGCAAGCGCCGCACCAAAGCGGAGATGGAGGCCCTGCGCGCACAGGAGGCTGTAGCAAAAGCAACCGGCGAAAGCAAGAAGCCGGGACCTAAGCCTAAAGCAAAGGCTGCCACCGACAAAGGCGAACCTAAAAAGCGCCGCGGCATGAGCCCCGAGCACATGGCAAAAATCCGCGCAGCGCGAATGGCCAAACTCGCGGAAACCAAGGGCGCCGCAGAGCCGAAAGCGCCCAAAACGGCAGCCAAAAAAACCACGGCTGCCGCCAAGCCCGGCCCGAAGCCCAAAGCAAAGGTCGCCGACAACGGCGAGCCGAAAAAGCGCCGCGGCATGAGCCCCGAGCACATGGCAAAAATCCGCGAGGCGCGGAAGGCCAAACTCGCGGCAGCCAAAGGCGCCGCAGAACAGAAAGCGCCCAAAACGGCTGCTAAAAAAACCACGGCTGCCGCCAAGCCGGGCCCAAAGCCCAAAGCAAAGGCCGCCGACAACGGCGAGCCGAAAAAAAGCAGCGGCTCAAATCCGGAACAGACGGCTGCCAAGCGCGCAGCACGTACGAAGAAAAAGAGCGAATAAAAATTTTTTACGCACAACAGATAAAGCGGGCTTCCAGGGGTTTTACCTTGGAAGCCGTTTTTGTTTAAATACCATGGATCGAATTATCGGAAGATTTGAAGGCGTCCAGGACGGCGCGCTGGTGTTGGTGTTCGGCGCCGTACACGGCAACGAACACGCCGGCGTCAAGGCCATTGAAAATGTGTTCAGGCTTCTGGAAAGCGAGACCCGAAGTAATCCTGATTTTGTTTTTGCCGGAAAGATGGTCGGTCTGCTGGGCAACCTGCAGGCGTATGAGCAGCACCTGCGCTTTATCGAAAAGGACCTGAACCGGCAATGGACGGTCGACAACCTGAACCGTATCCGGCACATGCAGCGCACCGACCTGCGCGCCGAAGACCTCGAAATCGCCAAGCTGTTTGACGCTATTTGCGCCGAAATCACCGCCGAAAAACCGGAAACCGTGGTCGCCCTCGACCTGCACACCACTTCAGCCGACGGCGGCATCTTCTGCATTCCCACCGACGATGCCTCCAGCCTGCGCTTAGCCAAGGAACTGCACGCCCCGGTCATTCTCGATCTCTTCGAAGGCATCGGCGGCACCCTGCTGCGCTTTGCCACGGAAGGGCATTTTCAATCGGGCGGCTTCCCGAAACAGACCATCGGCGTGGCCTTCGAAGCGGGCCGGCACGACGACCCGGTATCTGTCAATCGCTCGGTATCGGGCATTATCAATTGCCTGCGCGCAGCAGGCTGCATCGGCCCGGAAGACCTCTCCGCCCGGATCGGCACCGCTCTGGAGCAGTACAGCGAAACCCTGCCCAAAGTGACCCGCCTGCGCCACGTGCACCACATCCGGCCGGGCGACGATTTCCGGATGCGGCCGGGATACCTCAATTTCCAGCCCGTCGCCGAAGGCGAGCACCTGGCCGACGATGTGACCGGCCCCGTGCTGGCGCCCGAAGACGGCCTGATCCTGATGCCGTTGTACCAGCCCAAGGGCTCTGACGGTTTTTTTATCGTAAAACCGTATAGTTCAAACGGTCTTTAAACGTAAAGGCGTAGGAAAAGACGCCCTTCTGCTCCAGCCATTCGCTAAAAGGCATGTCGCACTCCCGCAATGCCGGCACCTGAACATCCAGCCGACTGCCTTCGAGCCGTCCGGCAAATGTTTCGGGGAAAGGCAGCCGCCTCCATTCGCATATATCCGCCAGCAGTGCCAACAGGTGTTGCAGATCGCGTTGCTGTACGACCGGATGGTCGAACTGGCACTGCCAGCCGCTCAGGCCCAGGTGCCGCGACGCATAGGCCGACTTGCCGGGCCGGCACAAGGCATTCGGCGCCATTCGCGACAGGACGCGGTCGCGCAGCAACGCCTCGAATTCGGGCGTTTGTAAAGCCGGCAACATGCGGGTAAACGGCGGGAAGGCAAAGTGCCGGACCCATGCCTCCACATTCGCGCGGTATTGCTGGGCATTGATAAACGAAGAATCAGTCAGCCATACCAGCAGTTCTGCGTTGCGGGAAATGTCCGTCTCCCCGAAAAGCCAGAGCAGGAAATGGAGGGTGGACAGCGGGTATTTTCGGGCAAAATGCTGCTCCACAGAAAAGCCGCGCAAGGCGTTCGGGTTGAGCGAATGGCTGTGGCCGGGCAACGCATCTTCCCGGTTCAGGGCGATGATGTGGTGCCCCAGGCTCGGCACGGCGGTGTGGTAAAGATCGAGGTCGACGGCAAACAGCCTGCCGGAATACAGTTTTTCCAGAAACGGGCCGACGGCTTCTGCGTGCCAGAGACGGCTATAGTTGCAGTATACCCCTGCAACAGGCCAGCCGAATTTTTGGTGCAGGTACATGCCCGACAGCAGGCTGTCCAGATCGTTGCCCAGGATCATGCCTTCGACGTAGTCGGGCCGGGCGAAAGGCAGGAATGCTTCGCGTATCCGCTCGCGGTCGGTGCAGTCGGTGTTGGCGAGGACGGGCATTTTGCGTGGGGTGTGAACCGCAGGTTTGGAGTCGAAAGGTATCAGTTTTCCATCAGGACTTGTCCTGATTTTAGTTTACAGGTTGAGTAAACCTGTTTCAGGACAAGTCATCCATCCTGCATCCCTCTTATCATTGCTTCACCACTTTCCTTCCCACCCATCCCTTATTCGTACGCACCGACAGCACGTACACCCCCGGCGGTTGCCCGGCCAGCGACAGGCTATATTGCCGCACGGGGTACTGCCGGAAAAACTGCACGTCGTCCAGCACGCGCCCGCTCAGGTCGCACAGGCGCAGGCCGAGCATGGGTTCATCAGGGGTTTCCACGGTGAAGCGCTCGGCGACGGGGTTGGGGTAAATATTCAAGGCCACCGCTGTCGCTTCCGCTTCCGGGGCGGCGACGCTGCCGTCGCAGCCCGGTTCGAGGCAGCCGAGGCTGTCGACCTTGACGGCCCAAGCGTCCTGGCGGTTGTTGCTGTCGCGGTAGGCGAAGCCGTACATCAGGAAGCCGAGGTCGGAGGTAGGGATCATACCGAAGAAATAGTTGTCCAGATCATGCCGGGTGTAGTACTGGCGTTTCCAGATCAGGTTACCCTGTGCATCGGTTTTGGTCAGCGTGCCGAGCACCCAGTAATTGCCGTTGGTGGAGTCGAATTCCATTTCGCCGCCGGCGTTGACCAGGGCGCCGTCGTTGAGTTCAGCAGGATAACTAAACCAGGCGTGCCATTCCTTACCCGGAAAATGTTTCAGCCACAGGATGTTGCCGG
>CALMBD010000215.1 GCA_937861115.1 uncultured Bacteroidota bacterium
TAAAACGCTTTTATCCATGAGAACACCCCATCTGTTATTGCTTGTTTGCCTTTTAACGGTAACGATTATTTCCTGTAAGCAAAATACCAAACAGCCCGATACCACCCCGGTTGTGACGCCTGCAATGCCGGAAAAGCCTGAAGTGGTGCTGTATGTAGCCACCGTCGACAAACTGAACCTGCGCGATCAGCCCAACCGAAACGGAAAGGTGCTCACCCAGGTAGCAGAAGGTACGTTGCTGGAAGGGACAGGCAAATCATCGGACGCAAAAGAAGAGGTCATCCTCAGGGGCATTTCTTACAACGAACCTTACCTGGAAATCAGTGCTGTTGCCGGAACGCCGCAGGCAGGCTGGGCATATGGCGCTGCCTTGCAGGCGGTATATGCCGGCAAAAGAGCCGGAGGTCCCGATCAGGACAAAATCGCCCAGCTTGCCGCATTGCTTAACACACTGGATACCAAAAACATGGAGAGCGGTAAAAAAGCGTGGGACTTTGTCGCCACTGCTTTTTCCAATGAAAAAAATGCCACAGCCGACGCCGCTTTCATTTTGTTGCAGCAGTTCCTTTTCCGGATGGAACGGGAAGGAGAATTTTATGTGCAGACCGAAAAGATCAAATGGACAGATGATGATTTCCAGGCAGTATCAACCGGGAAATTTGACCTGAACAAATACCCCCTCACGCGCAAACTGGCAGAGAACGGTTTCAGCCTCTCACAGGGGGAAGGGATGATTTTCCCGGTGGTGGACTGGCGGCGACTGCATGATTTTTTCGGGCCGAAAGCCAGCCCAGGCATGAAATCCTATATTGACCAGGAAATGATAGAGGAAACCGAGCAGGTTTGGGACGATGGCGGCATTATCGTTTCGCTGGAGGACCTGGCTGACCGCGCCGTATTTTGGGAAAAGTTCTCCAACGAGCATCCGTATTTCCCCCTGGCCGACCAGGCAAGGGAGTCTGCTCGCTGGATGCGGCTCGTGCTGGTCAACGGCGCCGACAACACCCCTACTTTCAATTATGAAGACCAAAGCATCGCGCCGGATTTCCGGAAGGTATGGACCTATATAACCCAAAAATATCCGGGAACCGAACTGGCGAAAGTCTGCGAAGAAATATCCGGCCTCTGCGCTGCGGAGGGCTGGAAAAGAACAAAAAAAGTGGAAGACTGGCAGACGGCATTTGCCAATCGCTACGAATGATGATCCTCTGCACCAAGCCGTTATTTGTGCACATAGGTTTCCGCAACACGCAGCAAGTCGCTTGCAGAAGCGGCAAAAGGCCAGCCTAAAGCCGCAGCAACCTGCCCGAAAACATCGACCGCCCCACCCTGCCGCAAAGCGCTAAGTGCGGCCGCTCCCGCAGACTTGGACAGTTTGTTTCCTTCGCTATCCGTCAACAGCGGGTGATGCAAAAAACGTATCGCCATAAACGACTTCTCTTCCAGACATTCAGCCAAATAGCGCTGGGCAAGGGTCGATGGCTCAAGGTCGACGCCTCGAATGATGTGCGTCGCGTTGAAATGCAGGTCGTCGGCAAGGCTGGCAATTTGATAAGCCGGAAGTCCGTCGCGGCGGCGAACCACAAAATCGGGCATCGGAAATCCCTCAGGCGTTTTGATACGCCAGGCCACATCCGGATCGTCGAGAGACAGGGACTGATTGCGAAATTCAGGTGGATAAAGCCCTTCAAACGGCGCCAGGTCGCTGCGCGATTTGCGGCACGCAAACAACAATCCCGTTTGGCGAAGCCGTTCCAGCAGGGTTTCATATATGGGCAGACGCAGGTGTTGCGACCAGTGCTGTTCAAAGTCCGCGGCCGAACGCGGCCCTTCATCCCAATTGATGCCAAGCCATTCCAGCGATGAAAAGATATCCTGCACGTATTCCGGCCGCTTGCGGTCGGCATCAAGGTCGTCGATGCGCAGCAGCACAGATGCTCCGGTTGTCCGGGCAGCGGTCCAGTTGAGCAGAAAATTCAGGGCATTGCCTGTATGCAGGTAGCCGGAAGGCGTTGGCGCCAGGCGAAGGCGACTACCGGGAGTGATCGCGCGGAGGTAATCAGCAAGCTGTCTTCCGAAAGGCGTCATGCCGCGCCTTATTTTTGTTGTTGTTCAAACTGTTTGATGATCTCTTCCGCCGGCATGCCGAGGTATTTCAGTGCGTTTTGTGCATCATCGGCATAATCAGGATCCTGCGGGTAGCGCTGCAGAAACAATTCATAGGTCGACTTGGCCTTGTCGAGTTGTTTCAGGTCGTTTTCATATATGAAGGCCATCATAAAGAGCGCAGTTGGCGCCTTGGAGTGTTGCGGCATCTTTTCGCCGACTTTGTAATACAGTTGAATGGCTTTGTTGGGGTTGCCGATGGATTTTGCGAGCCCGGCAGCCTTTAGCAGCAAGTCCACGCTTTTATCCAGTTGTGATGACTGAAGCAGGGCCGCGTAGCCCTCAGCCACTTCGATGAATACATCAGCCTTGCTCTTGTCTTTTACAATCGCGCCGCCCATTTCCTTGTCCAGCGCCACCAGGCTGGAGTCGATCCAGGCCTTGTTTTGATCCAGGTTGGCGTGCATCAGGTCGATATCGTCCGGGTTTTTCGACAAGTCCGGTGTCGACTTATACTGGTAGGCATTCCATATCCGGGTCAGTTGCGTTACAGGCGCCACCAGGTTCTGTCCCTTTCCATGATCTTTCAGTGCCTGGTTAAGCCAGCGCACGGCGTTCAGGGGGTCGTTGCTGCGTGTAAACCTGAGTTCCGCTGCCTTGCTCAGGTACTGTATGTTGGCGGCATGGTTATCCGGATGCGCTTTTACGGCGGCCAGGTACAGGTCTACCAGCGAATCGGCCGTGCCTTTGGAATAGGAAGCGGCCAGCGCCTGTTCAAGAGCGGGTATTTTATCGACCGGGTCGTTTTTGCAGGCGGCGAAAGCAAGAGACAGGAGCGTTAAAAAAAGCAGTTTTCTCATAGTGCTTTGTGTTTATCAGTGATATTCGAACTTTCCAAAAGGGCTTTTTACCGTCACCTGTTCGCCGCTCGCGCGTTTTACCTTGCCGATAATGCGCGCTTCGATCCCGAATTTTTCGGCAATAGCCATCACACTATCGGCATAACGACCCGGCAGGTATATCTCCATGCGGTGACCCATGTTGAACACCTGGTACATTTCGCGCCAGTCCGTTCCGCTGCTTTCCTGAATCAGGCGGAATAACGGCGGAAGATCAAAAAGGTTGTCTTTTATGACGTGAACGTCTTTCACGAACTTGAGTACCTTGGTTTGACCACCACCGGTCACATGGATCAAACCGTGTATTTTTTTGCGGCAGGATGCCAGTATCTCTCGCAATACCGGCAGGTAGGTACGGGTAGGTGATAATATCAGTTTGCCAACGGATACGGGTTGCGAAACGGCGTCGATGTCGACGGTATCGGTCAGCAGGTGCTTGCCCGTGTACACGACTTCGCGCGGCAGGTTGGGGTCAAAACTTTCGGGGTATTTTTCAGCATAGACTTTCGACAGTACATCGTGCCGCGCTGCGGTCAGGCCGTTGCTGCCCATACCGCCATTGTAGGCATCTTCATAAATGGCCTTGCCAAAAGACGCCAGGCCGACGATGACATCGCCCGGATGGATATGGCTGACCATGACTTCACTGCGTTTCATGCGGGCGAAGGCTGTGACTCCAACATCAATGGTGCGAACGATGTCGCCCACGTCAGCCGTTTCGCCGCCTGCAAGGTGCAGGTTTACACCATGGTCGCGCATTTTTTCCACAAAATCCGACGTACCGCGGATCACGGCGGCAATAACCTCACCGGGTACCAGGGTTTTGTTCCGTCCGATGGTACTGCTTAGCATAATATTGTCGGTGCACCCCACACAGGCCATATCGTCCAGGTTCATGACGATGGCATCCTGGGCCACGCCGGGCCATACGGAAAGGTCGCCCGTTTCGCGCCAGTAAAGGTAAGCCAGGCTTGTTTTGGTGCCTGCCGTGTCGGCGTGCAGCAGGTTGCAGAAGCGGTCGTTACCCGCCGCCAGATCGGGAAGGATTTTACAGAAAGCATTGGGATACAAGCCTTTGTCCAGGTGCTTGATGGCGGCATGTACTTCTTCCTTGGAAGCGGAAACGCCGCGTTGATCGTATTTCAGGTTATGTGTAGCCAAATCAATATTGTATTGGAGTTGCAAGACGGAGCGGTATGTGCTTCACTATCCAGACTAAAACCCCTTATTTTTCCCAGGACCGAAACTGCACGGAACGGTCATAAATATGGTATAAAATGGCTTTATCGAGGTCGTTAAAGGTTGTATTCCGTCGGGCCATAACGATAGCTGCCGTTTCGCAGGCATCTGCAAACTTGTAGGTACGGTATCCGCCGCCGTCGCCGCCCCAGGCAAAGTCGGGAATAAAGTTACGCAGGAATCCGGCGCCGAATACGTTGGCAAAAACGCCGACGACCGTGCCTGTATTGAACATGGTATTGATCCCGCACTTGGCGTGATCGCCCATGATCAGTCCGACAAACTGCTGGCCGGTTTTTTCAAAGCGCTCCGTGGCATAATCCCAGAGTTTTACTTCGCCGTAGTTGTTTTTCAGGTTGGAATTGTTGGTATCTGCACCGATGTTACACCACTCGCCGAGTACGGCGTCTCCAAGAAAACCGTCATGTGCCTTGTTGGAGTTGCCCATGAGGATGGAGCGTGTCACCTCGCCGCCTACCCTGCACCCTGGCCCGATGGTAGTGGGTCCGTATATCCGGGCGCCCATTTTTACAATTGCACCGGCGCCAATGGCAACGGGACCGCGCAGCATGGAGCCTTCCATAATTTCGGCGTCTTTACCGATGTAGACAGGGCCGGCAGTAACGTTCAGCATGCAACACTCCATCTTTACCCCCTCTTCCACAAAGAGGTTTTGGGGCGAACCGACTATCTGGTTGGAGGCCGATACGGGCTGTGACTTTTTGCCTTTCGTCAGCAGAGCGAAATCGTCGGCTATAGCCTGTTTGCCCAGCAGGGTCAGTTCCCACAGGTGATTAATATGCGTAACCTTTATGTTTTCATCGAGATCGGTGCCTTGCAGGGAGTGTATTTCTTCATCCTCAATCAGGTGTTCGAACTGCACCTCATTCAACCTGGCCGCAACAAGGTCGCCATTGAGCAGCAGCGCCTCGTTGGAACCGAGTTCCGTAATTCTGCGGCAGAGTTGTTCGGTGGGCAGGATGCCCGCATTCACGATAATGTTTTCCTCTTCGATACGGATCGGGTATTTTTCCTGCAGGTATTCCTGGGTGATATAGGATGCCGTACCTTTTAACAGGCGTTCCCATTTTTCGCGAAGGGTAAGGATACCGATACGCAATTCGCCCATGGGGCGCGTTGCAGTCAGGGGTAGCAGGTGATTCCTCGCGTCGCTGTCGAAGAGGATGATGTTCAACATGTTAGATTTGGTAATCTGTGTGGTAAAATGCAAATTTGACAAATAAAAAAGTCCCAACGTGCAGGGAGCCATCGGGACTTTTCAAAAATCGCGCCTTGCGCAAGTTATTTGGCAAATTTTGCGAATTTTTTGTTGAATTTGTCAATACGGCCCGCCGTATCCACGAATTTCATTTTACCGGTGAAGAACGGATGGCTGTAGGCCGAAATTTCCATTTTCACGAGCGGGTACTCCTTGCCATCTTCCCAGGTGATGGTCTCCTTGGTGTTTACGCAGGATCTGCCCAAAAAAGCATCGTCCGTTGAAATGTCTTTGAACACAACGAAGCGATAATTTGCGGGATGAATATCTTTTTTCATATTGTTATTTTACTAAAATGTGTTGCAAAACCGTGTTTTCACAATTCGAGCCGCAAATGTAGCACCTATCGGGACTGTTTTCAAAACATTTTTCAGAAAAAGTATCAGGTATTTTGGGCTTCCTGCAACAGTTTGCGGTGTATTTGCCAAACCTGCGGCACCAGCATGCGGGCGCCGTCGTTGTCAATAACGAAATCCGCCCGCTTTATTTTTTCCGATTCCGGTAACTGATGCTGCATGCGCGCGCGCACCTGTGCTTCCGTAACACGGTCGCGCTCGACAACACGTTGCAGACGCAGTGGTTCCGGCGCCGTCACCACGATAAGCCGGTCGAGCGAACGGTGGCTGCCGCTTTCAATCATGAGAGCGGCTTCTCTTATGGTATATGGAATGTTTTGCAAGGCCTGCTGCCGGTGCCATTCCAGACTGTGTTGTTCTACGGCCGGATGGACAAGCGCATTGAGCGCAGCGAGTCTGGCGGCATCTGAAAAAGCGATGCCGGCCACATACGGGCGGTTATACTCCCCTTCCGCAGTGTAGGCCTGCTCGCCGAAAATTTCCACGATGCCCTGCTTCAGTTTCTGATCGTTGCTCGTCAGCCATTTGGCCCATATATCGGCATTGTACACCGGGGCGCCCAATGCGGCAAACATGAGGCATACGGTGCTTTTCCCGCTGCCAATGCCGCCTGTGACGCCCACACGAAGGCATTTTGCATATTTCAATCCTTCCGGCATGAGTTATGATCAGATATATGGTAAAACAGGTAATTGCTTCAGCGCCGTTTTTAAAAATGGCCAGGTCGGCGGCGCCTGCAAGAGCCGAAGGTCGTCGGCAAAGGTAGACTCTTCATCCAGGAACCGGAATACCAGCTGGGGTGGTAATTGGCGGAACAATCCGGAAAAAAAGGCTTTACCCCCCACCGATTGATTCCGCAAAACACGCAGCATGACGGAATCGTAAAAACGAAAACGCCACGGTGCGCGCAACACAGCGGGGTCGGGTGCACCGCTTTGTTCCCATGCATCCGCAAACGCGCGCAACTTGCGCTGTGTACGTTTGAAGGCATAACCGCTCGAGGCTTTGACGAAGCCGCCTGCCGTGCCGATATGAATGACCTTTCCTTCCGGAACCGGTGAAAAAGGATAATCCGTCATAGGAATGACGCCAAATTCTGAATCTTCGATGCGAAAAGTTTCAATCTTCAAAAACTCGCGGATATACCGGTTCAAGGCAGCATCGTAAACGCCGGCGGGGCATAGGCTAGGGGAAAATACCGTAAACTCGACCAGCGCACGGGTTTCGGTGAGCGGCAGCACGTAAACAAACCGCGTTTCGCCTTCCTGTTCAAGCCGGTAATCCATAAAGGTCATGATAGCCGGGTCAAAAGCGGGCGACGGCGTCTCGATCAGCCAGCCTTTAAAGTGCTGCAACAGTCTGGTAAAATCGTGTTCGGGCCCGGCCGAATTGCCGGAAATGGAAAATGGCGGATTGGGGTATTCTGCATTGGCCGCAGGTAAAACGGGTATTTTCGTAAATGCAGAATTGAACACCCGCTGTCCCTGAAAATCGCCGAGATCGGTCTTGACCGTGCCGGAAACGGCTTCTATTTCCAGAATATTCGCTGTGATACGGTGTATATCGGGGTGTTTTGCCATTTCCGATTTGGCCCAGGCGTAAAAATCCAGTCCACGCACCATGTGGTACCGGTACGGTGCAATGTCCAGAACGCGTTCAATTTGATCGCCGTAAAACAGGCACTTATCCCACGATTTGAACACAACCGGTGGCAAAGGCTCGTCTCCGGTCGCCCAGAAACACCAGGTTCGGTCGTTCCTGTTTTTTTCATCACGGTCGATCACCAGTATTTTTTTGCCCTGAAAGAAAGGCCTGCCGGCGCATTCCAGTGCGAGGGTAAGCCCCGATAAACCGCCGCCGGCAAAAATGAGGTCGTATTGTTGCGCCATAGTAGACCGAAGAACACAAATATCGCCTTACAGGTTGAGTGGACTGATAAAGTTTCGTTAATCCGGTGAAAGGTAATGCCGGCTGCCGGCCGTAGTGAAGGTTATTCCGTTTTTGTCCACTAAATTTGTCGCCCTAATCAAACATCTACCATCCTATGACAACTTCAAATGCGCTTAAAACCTCCCCCTCGCTGTTATTCCTGCTGTTCACTGTGTTGTTGTTATCAGGATGTATGCGTTCCACCACCATGCGTGTGCTGCAACCGGCGCAGATGAAGGTGCCGGAGCATATCACCAAGGTTGCGGTTGTGGATCGAAGCAAGCCGTCCAACGGCTGGCTGAATGTGCTGGAAGGGCTGTTCACGGGCGAAGCCATCGGGCAGGACCGGCGAAGCCGTCAGGAGGCCGTAGCAGGGCTTACCGATGCGCTGACCCGCACACCGCGGTTTAAAGTCGTCAGTACAGGCATTGAACTGGCCGGCAGCAAGGCAGGCAGCAACATGCCGCCACCGCTTGCCTGGGAAGAGGTGGAACGCATTTGCGGCGATTACAGTACCGATGCGATCGTCACCATAGAATCCTTTGATTCAGACAATTATGTCAACGTCCGCAGGAACGACGAGCGCAAGAAAGACAAGAACGGCAAGCAGTATACCGTTACTACGTACAACGCCAGTCAGCGCACGAGTGTGCGCATGGGCTGGAGACTGTATGACCCGAAATCGCGCGCCATACTCGATGAATTTGTCACCGACGATTACCTCGAACGCAATGCCCACGGCAATACGGAACAGGGTGCTCGAAGCGGACTACCCTCCCAGGTGTCCGTCACCCGCGATGTGGCCTTTAATGTCGGAATTGAATACGGCGCCCGGATCGCGCCGATTTATGTCAACCTCTCGCGACAGTACTACGGCAAAGCCAAAGGGTTTAAAGAGCAAATGTCGAAAGCCACCCGTTATGCCCAGAGTGGCGACTGGGACCGTGCGGCAGCCATTTGGAAAGACATCGCGGAGCGACCGGGCAATGATAAAAAAGCCGCAGGCAGGGCAGCCTATAATATGGCGGTAGCCGCCGAGGTGAAGGGTAATTTCGATGTGGCCCTGGTATGGGCGCAAAAAGCATGGAACGATTATGGAAATAAAAAGGCCCGTTCCTACATTTATATGATCAGGCGGCGCCAGACCGATGCGAACAAACTGGAATACCAGATGCCCGGGAAAAGGGTTTGAGGCGGGATTGGCGTCATTTTGACAGCGAACGCCCTGAGTCAAAACCTGATAAAACGATTAGTAAACATTATGGAAAGCACTGATAATCAATTATTTGATTACAACAAAAGCAGACTTACCGAGGATGCCGTTAAGCAGCGTTTTGTGCCTTTCCTGAAGGAGTTTTACCGAAACCGCTACGAGCCCGTCGCCGACACGATCGAGGTAAATCTGGACAATGTCGGAGCAGGCAGCCTCGTGGCCGATATAAAGATGACCTTCCGGCGGAAAGATGACACCCCGTTTGTGTGTACCTGTGAGGCCACTTCGCGCGACAAGATCGGCGAAGTAAAATACACCCTGAACCTTGTATATTTCCTGTGGGACTGTGCGGCATTTGCAGCTTTGTGTACGGCGGTGGTTTACGGGTTCTTTTACGCCAGGTACTTCAAATGGCTGGTCGACCTTCAGGTCACGGGCAACTTCGGCTTTATCATAGGCGTCTCTGCCATCGGATTTTTCAGTTGGTACTTCAGCATGCAGGGCTGGCGGAAATACCGGTACATCTATGCAATTGAACAATTCAAGCGGTACAGTGCCGATGAACAATGGATAGCCCTGGCGGACAATGTTTTTCCCGCACCCAACGACCCCTACATGCTCGAGTTGAAATCGCAATGCATCTACCAGGGATACGGGCTGGCGCTGGTGCCGGAAGAAGGCCCTGTTCGGGTACTCAATGCCCCGTCGCGGGAGGGCATATTCGGGAAAAACAGGAAGATGGTGGAATGGGTTACCCGCTCCCAATGGTATACCTCCATGTCGCAAAACGTATCAGGCATTACGTCTTTCCGCCCGCCGGATGCGATACATGTTTACTGGAATCATGTAAAAAAGCCGGTGCAATATCTTGTTTTAGAGCCCTTTAAGAAATACGTCTGGAATGTGCTCAGCAAGCCTTTCGGACAAACGGCATCGGCGTACAACCGCTTTATGAGCGGGCAGGTGGTGCAGAAGTGGGTCCTGGTGCTTTCTGTTGCCGCCATGTTGCCCGTTGCCGTGCAGGTCATGACTTTCGACAAGGAAAATATGGCCAATCTTGAAAAACTGAAAAACCCGGAAGAAAAAACCAATCCGGAAGATATACCGGGTTATGTACTCGACGGCGAGGCCATCCCCTACGACGGAAAACCGACCGGCGTGCCCAAGCAATACCCCATCTCCGTGAAATCGCCGGAGCCGGAAATCCAGACCATCAACATGAGCGGTGACGAGGATGTACCGACTATCGACCTTTCCGGCGGCGGTGATGAAGAAGAGGCGCCCATTCAAAAACCCGTCCAGGCCGCCAAGCCCGTGACAAAACCAAAGCCGGCCGCCCAAACGGCAAAAGCCCCCTGCGCGATGGTCAGTGGCAAGAAAGGCTGGGTTCTGCAGGACAACGCCTTTTCCTCCAAAGAAAATGCGGCAGCCCGGATCAGCGCACTTAAGGCAAAAGGCATTACCGGAGTTTCCACGCCCCGCAGTTGCTTTGAGTCGGGCACAAGCGGTTATATCGTATGGCTTGGCGCCGTCCATACTTCTGTTGATGCGGCACGGGCCGCCGCGGCAGACCTGGAAAAAACGCTCCAGCGCAAGGGCCTGCGCAAAGGCAAACTGTTCCTGCGCCAGTTATAGCCCGTCAGCGGCGCTCTGATTATGATCCGACTCAACAGTCCTGTTTCCGAAAAAATAACGTCCCTTGCTGCATTGGGTCTGCTGGCCGGGATGGCGTTGTCGTGGCCGCTGTGGAATACGGATGCCCGGGAATGTTTCCCTGTGGTTGCCCTGTGGGGGGGGCCGAACTGGAAAAGCCCGGCGGTACTGCTTTATACAGGCATCTGGCCCGCTCTCGCAGTATCGGTTATCGCCGCTGTTACGCTCCTTTTTCCTGGCAAAAGGGGGCTGACAGTATCGCTGGCAGCCGTTTTGTTATTCCTGGGATTGTCCGACATCAACCGGTTGCAACCGTGGGTATGGTTTTACCTGCTGCTTTTCATTGCCGGATTTATTGGCAAAAAAGAAAGTGTAAAAGTCGAATCGATGCGCTGGGTGCTCGCAGGAGTGTACTTCTGGGGTGGCTTCAACAAACTCACGCCTTATTTTGTCGAGGATAATTTCCCCTGGTTTTGCGAAGCTTTTCCTATTATAAAAAACCTGGGACAATACCCATTGGCCGGTTATGTCGTGGCGGCAATGGAAATGTCGCTGGCGGCCGGGATACTTCTGCCCAAATGGCGACCGTATTTTCGCCGGGTTATTCCGGTTTTCCATGCGACAATCGTTATTTTTTTGTGGAAACTCGACTGGAACATGGTCGTAATTCCCTGGAATGTAGCCATGGCCGGGATGGCCTGGTTACTCTGTTCGGCACAGGCTTCTCCAAAGGAATTGGTTGACACCGCCGTTTTACCCCGAAAATCGCTGCTCATGCCCGGCATTGCCGGCTGGTTGGCCTGTTTTTCGCCATTGCTTCACTTGTTCGGCCTGTGGCCGCACCCGCTTTCGTGGCAAATGTATACCAACACCCAGCCAGAGGCTACATTTGTGTCGGAATACGGGCAAACATGCAACCGCGAACTGGACGAAATGTGGAATGCACTTGCCTTTGATAACAAAACAAAACTTTCCATTGACGACTGGGCAACGCAGGAACTCCATGTACCCGTTTTTGCCGATATATGGGTGTTTCGACGGATCAAGACATCGCTATATGGTTGTCCGTTAAACGGCGATCTCTATGTTTTGACCGTCGATCAATGGGATAAGTCGAAGGAAAAACTGGAAAAAATTTCAAAATGATCAAAAAAGCACTGCTCTGGCGCCTGACACCCCAAAACGGCGGACCAGTTTCGTACCTCTTCGGCACCATGCACGTGCGCGACCTGCGTGCCTTCGGATGGCTCAATGCGGCGACGGAACGGCTGGCTGAAACGGAGGTATTTGCTACGGAATTTGATTTTTCGGAGACCGATGAAACCGCACTCAGCGCAGCCCTGCGGCTGCCCGGCGGCCAGACGCTCGATACTTTTCTGAAGCCGCGCGTCTGGAAAAACCTCGATCGGTACTGTCGCAGAAATTTCGGCACGAGCGCCGATACCCTGCGCTACCACCATCCCATGACCGTAAGCACCATACTCAGCACGGCCTTCATGTCCACCGAATCGGCCCATTCGCTGGATGAAACACTTTGGCACCACGCCCGCACCCTGGGAAAAACGACAACGGGTGTTGAGACCTTTGCAGATCAGTTGGAGACCTTGAGAAATATTCCCTTTGAACAACAGATCAAAAGCCTGACCTGGCTGCTTAAAAATTTCAGGCGCCAGCAACGCCGACTCAAGAAAATGATGCAATGGTATATGGCGGCCGACATTCAAAAACTATACAAGGCGGCCCGCAAAGACGCCAAAGGCATGCGTCGCATCTTGCTGTATAACCGCAATAAACTGATGGCCGGAAGTTTTGCCGCTATTGCCCGGGAGCGCTCCCTTTTTTGCGCCGTCGGCGCCGGCCACCTGGCCGGACAAAAAGGTATGCTCAGGCTGCTGAAAAAGGCGGGATTTACCATAGAAGCGCTTTCTTTGAG
>CALMBD010000216.1 GCA_937861115.1 uncultured Bacteroidota bacterium
TTTCTTTGCTGGCATGGCGCACGTTTGGGGATAGCGGCGATGTAGTCGGCTGAACACTTAAAAATGGAAGGCACCCTGCCGGGGGAGGCGAAATAGAACACCTGCTACAAGGCAGCGCCCGTCTAACGCCGCGTGTATCATTGCAGTAATGGAACCTTTTTTTTGTGGCTGTTGAGCGCTGCTGGTATCCAATATAAACACCCCGTTTTGAACAATCCTTTCCTGAATATACCTTTGAGGGTGAAGCCTGCATAATTCCCGCACATCAAAACGCCCTGCTGCCCTTGTCGCTCCAACGAAAACAAATCGGAATATTCCTGCTGATTGCCCTGCTGACGGTATCGGTTGCCGTTATTCCGGATATTGTTTCGGATGACCTGAAGGCGTTTTGTTTGGGAACATTAGGGCCAAATTATCCGCGTTATCTCATTGGCTTTTTCATTTTTGGTTCGGTGATGCTGGTGTTCCTGACCAGCGATTTCAGCAAAAACCTTTTTCCGGGTAAAAGGGACGATGCCGTAAAAAAAGCCAACATCCCCTGGTCTGTCGAAACCGCTACAACCGTCCGGGAAGCAAAAGCGGCTATTCAAAACGCAGTACCGGAGGAGGCCTTAAAAAAACTCTTCGCGCTGAAAAGCCCGGCACTCGATCAGGAACTTTCCTTGCTGGCTAACCGGCTGGCGTATTATCAGCGGGAAAGCCGCATAGGGGTACAAACCGGTGAAGAAAAGAACACCGGCTACAACCGCATTTGCCGCGACATACTCGACCTGATCACCGCTATTGAAACAAGTCTTGCCGCCAGTGAAAAGACAAACCGGGAACTCCGGGACTATTTACGCCAACGTTACGAACGGCGACTGAAACAAAAACTCGCCGAACGCCAACCGGTAAACCTGCGCCGTCTCGTTTCAACGGAAGGAACCAGCGAAGAGACCGCCGCTATTTTTGCCCCTTACGGCAGCGATGAAATACAGGATGAAATTGGCAAGACCTTCCAAGATGCCTACGGGCGGTTACTGATCGTCGGCGCGCCCGGCGCAGGCAAAACAACGTTACTGCTACAACTCGCCCAAAGTCTGCTGGAATCTGAACCCGACGCCTTGCCCGTCGTGCTTAACCTCGCTACCTGGCAGAGCAGTTTTGTCAATCTGAAAACATGGCTGGAACAAATACTATCCGCCGAACTTAGCACCAACACTTCAGCCGCCAAACTCATCATGCAGCAATCGCGGCTAATATTGCTGCTGGATGGCCTGGATGAAGTCAAACAGGAAGACCGCGTCACCTGCCTTGCAGCCATCGGTGAATATGGAATGGACGCTGAACAGCGCTTTGTCATTACTTCACGGATAGCGGAGTACAAAGAGGTGCTCAAGGATGCCCCGGTGAACCTGCAAATTGAAGTCGGGCCGCTGACGCTGGAACAACTGGAAGCGGAATTAGAGCGCACGGGGCATAAGCAGCCGGAGGCATTGCCACTATTAAAAGCGATTAAAAAGGACGACTTGCTCCGGGAGGCTGTGCAGACGCCGTTTTATTTCAATACTTTGCAAATCCTGTTTGCCGGAAGAAAAACGCTTAGTGATTTGCATTTTACCGCAGACACCATAGAAGGCAGGCAGACAGAAATAAAAGAGCGATTTATTGAATATGAGGTTTCAACAAGCATATCAAAGGATTACCCGGTGGACAGCACCAAACACTGGCTTTATTTTCTTGCCTCTCGAATGAATCAAGGAAATAAGGTGGTATTTGAATTGGCTGATTTGCAATATGATTGGTGGAAATGGTCGTTTAGCAAATTATTTCAGGCATGGCTGGTCAGATATATGGTCTTTGGGCTGGTCGTAGGGCTGGTCGGAGGGCTGGTCGGAGGGCTGGTCGTAGGGCTGGTCGGAGGGCTGGTCTTTGGGCTGGTCGAAGGGCTGGTCTTTGGGCTGGTCGCAGGGCTGGTCGTAGGGCTGGTCGTAGGGCTGGTCGCAGGGCTGGTCGAAGGGCAAAAAAATAGATTGCCGCATATTGAAACTATGGATAAAGTTAAATGGTCAACTAAAAAATTTATTGCCTTAATTTTCACTAAAGAGCACTTGGTCTTAGGGCTGGTCGTAGGGCTGGTCTTTGGGCTGGTCGAAGGGCTGGTCGAAGGGCTGGTCTTTGGGCTGGTCGCAGGGCTGGTCGCAGGGCTGGTCGGAGTGCTGGTCGCAGGGCTGGTCGGAGTGCTGGTCGGAGTGCTGGTCGATTTATTGACAACAAATTATACATATTTCATTCAGATCAACACACCCTACCAACGCTTCAAGGCTTCAGCGAAGGGATTCTGGTTTTCTATCCTTCAGCATTGGCTGCTTCGTTATCAACTATACAAAAAAGGACTGCTCCCGCTCCACCTCGTAGACTTCCTCAATGAAATGACCGCCCGCCACCTGATGGAAACCGACGGCGCGACATGGCGCTTCCGGCACCGGATCATACAGGATCATTTTGCGGACTTATGGAAAGAGGAAGAGGCAGAAAATTCGCCTCATAAAAAGGGTGATGACTGATTTTTACTCGCACTTTTACTCGCACATGGGTATTTAAAAATAAAAAAATCCTCATAAGTTGTTCACTTACAAGGATTTGTGCATTGTTGGGTGGTAGCCCGTACGGGAATCGAACCCGTGTTTCATCCGTGAAAGGGATGCGTCCTAACCCCTAGACGAACGGGCCTTCTTTCAAAAGCGGGGCAAAGATAGGAGCATCGATTGGAATCCACCAAATACTTATTCACTTTTTTATCCCGGGCTACCCACAGATTTCCTGGCAGTCGACAATTAAGCGCGTTGTGTAAAAGGTAATTCATTGATTTACAGGACGCAACGCACCTGTTTGTCGGCTCCCGGGTTTTTCACTCCGCAAATTTCAACTGGTACCAGGCCTCCGGACCCGACCCAAACTTGACGATGTCGATCTGGTAATCTCCGGGTTCCAGTTGTTTCAGTGTCACACCGGTTAGGCACCACATGCCCGACCAGGCGGAGAATACCTCGCCCTCCTTGTTTCCCTTCAGAGAACCCATTGGCCAGCTGTCGCCGACCTGGAAGTAATCGAAATCGACATAATCGGTGGTGGCGCCGGCGGGTATCAGGCCGATGGCGGTCTGGTTGTTGTCGTCGAACTCCATTCGGGCGTCCGTGATGTCCTGGTCGAGGGTGTTGTGGAAGCGAACGCGGATCTGGTCGTCCTGTTTGGTGCAAGCGGTGCTGAACAATGCAAACAGGGTAATGGCGGCAATCAGAATTTTTTTCATAGAAATAAAAGATTTAGTTCAATGGGGGAGACTGCCTGCAGGTTGGTAATGGTTGGGCCAATCAGAAAGTGTAACTTTTCAGTAACGTTTCCGCCTGTTTTTTAACACTTGGGTCAATCTCCAGCTCTGGCGCATGGTGCGGTTTTTTCCGTGCATCGATCACTAACGGGCCGCGGCAGCCCCAGTGTTTGTATTCGGTGAAGGCTGACACACCGTACAGGTCGTGGCTGGGGTTGGCGCGTGTAAAGGCCACCCAGACGAAGTTGTTGAGCGTTGCTGCGGTAAAACGGCTGTCGTCGGTCAGCAGGATGAGCGGAATGTGCGACAGGTCGAACTTTTCCAGCCACTTGCACAGGTCTTCAGCCTGCTCGCGGGCGGTCTGTACTACCTGGAAGGCGGGCGCCGTGACGGCCAAAACACCCGGCAGACAAAAATGCGGCGCGCTAAACCCCGCCGGCAAGTCGAAATTGGCCGGCAGTTCGGTTTTCAGGGTCCTGCGTTGGTCGCCACGGCACGCTACCACTACTTTGGAGCCCTCGTTCCAGCCGCTGCCTGAATAGTCGAGCGTATCGATGGTGGTGCGCGTCTGGAAGTGCAGGTCGCGGGTCCAGTCCACCCGTTCGAGGATATGCCGGAAAAAATGCGGCATATCATGGGTGTCCAGGTTCGGGTCGTCGTCGGATGCGGCGATGAACAGGAACTTGGCCAGCGAGGTCTGTCCCGAACCCAGGATACGGTTGGCAATGGTGAGTATTTCCTCGGGCTTGCGTTCGCGAAAGGGCATATAGCGCTCGTGACCGATGGCAAGCAGCAGGGGATGTACACCGGCGGCATCTACGGCGTGCAGTTCCTTTAGACCCGGAAATTCCTGGGGTGTTAGCGGAGCCACCAGTTCGTGGATCAGCCAGCCAAAACTGCTGTCCTCCATCGGCGGGCGGCCGACGACGGAAAAGTGCCAGAGCGGATTTTTGCGGTGGTAGACGCGGTGTACGCGCATCACCGGAAAATCGTGGGTCAGGGAATAGTAGCCGAGGTGGTCGCCGAAAGGGCCTTCCGGCTTTTTTACATCGGGTAGTATTTCACCGGTGATGACGAAATCGGCATCGGCGCTGAGCAGGTGTGTGGCGTTGGATGAACCCGAAAGTCCGTCGCGCGTGCGGGTGTAGCGAAAACGGCGACCTGCCAGCATGCCGGCAAAGGTCAGTTCGCTCAGGCCCTCCGGCATGGGCATAATGGCAGAAAACGCGTGGCTGGGCGGGCCTCCGACAAAGATGCTGCACAGAAAAGGCTTGCCGCTTTTTTTGTATTTCGTGTGGTGTACGCCGATGCCCCGGTGCAACTGGTAGTGCAGCCCGATCTCTTCGTTCGGGATGTATTCGTTGCCCGATAGTTGTATGCGGTACATGCCGAGGTTCGACTGCATGACATTGCCCGGGGTGTCGGGATCTTCGGTGTACACCTGGGGCATGGTAATAAAAGCGCCGCCGTCCATTTGCCAACTCTTGATCTGCGGGAGTTGGTCAATCGTAGTGGTACCGTAAGTGACCGGTGCGCCGAACCAATTGCGCATGGGCAGGGCAGACAGGGCGGTGAGCGGTGCTCCGAGGTAACGCCCGGGTCTTTTTAGCAGGCTGGTCGGGTCCTTTTTCAGTTCGATCACCCGTTTTACGCGTTCCAGCGTGTGCCGGAACAGGAACCCGGTTTGTTTGAACGTGCCGTATATGTTGCTGACCGCCTGGAAGGGGCTTCCTTTCACCCGTTCAAATAAAATAGCCGGGCCTTCCCGTTCGAACACCTGCCGGTGTATTTCGGCCATCAATAAATCGGGGTCGACTTCTTCCTTGATCCGGAGCAGCATGTTGTTGCGCTCCAGGTCGTTAACGGCATCTCTAAGGCTGCGGTAAGGCATGAGAAAGGGGATTTGTAGTCTGTTTGATTCAGCGTTTCGTACGTTTCGTATTTCGGACGGCTGTTTACAACAGGGCAACCGGGGTGACTTTGTTGTCGAGTCGTATATGCCCGGACAATGTACTGATGTTCCCTTGTCTTGTTGTAAACACCTGTCCGCTCTCCGGACGGGCAACGTCACAATTACGCGTCGTATATCGGACGGGTGTTTACAACAGGACAAACTCACGTTGACCTGTGTAAAACTCACGTTGACTCGTATTAAGCCCACATTGACTTACAGCAAATCCACGGTGGCCAAAATAACCGGTGTTGATCGTCAGGTTTTTCGATATCACTGATTGAAAACCGGTTTTTTCAAAAAACTCAATTCACTTCTGTGTTTGTCAGCGTGAGTTTGTCCTGTTGTAAACACCCGTCCGGATCGCGGGCGGGTAACATCGCATCTACCCATTGTAGAGCGGACGGCTGTTTACTAACAGGACAAACCCGGGGTGACTTTGTTGTCGAGTCGTATATGCCCGGACAATGTACAGATGTTTACTTGTCTTGTTGTAAACACCTGTCCGCTCTCCGGACGGGCAACGTCACAATTACGCGTCGTATATCGGACGGGTGTTTACAACAGGACAAACTCACGTTGACCTGTGTAAAACTCACGTTGACTCGTATTAAGCCCACATTGACTTACAGCAAATCCACGGTGGCCAAAATAACCGGTGTTGATCGTCAGGTTTTTCGATATCACTGATTGAAAACCGGTTTTTTCAAAAAACTCAATTCACTTCTGTGTTTGTCAGCGTGAGTTTGTCCTGTTGTAAACACCCGTCCGGATCGCGGGCGGGTAACATCGCATCTACCCATTGTGGAGCGGCCGGCTGTTTACTAACATGACAAACCCGGGGTGACTTTGTTGAATTGCTGTAAACCCTTATCACTTAACCCTTATCACTTATCACTACCCCTTACTCCTTAATAAACGCGAGTTTAGCCGCCTGATACTTCGGCTCTTTCAGGATTTTGCGCATGTTTTTGATCGTCTCGCGAGGCCCCACGTCGATGGCCATGTTGACCAGCCAGTCGGGTATGTTGCCGGCCGGGTTGGAATTGATGTAGTACTCCACATACACCCAGCCGTTTTCGCCGGGCACGAGCGTCCACTTGGTGGTGGTGCTTTTAATCCGGATGTTGTCCTTTGTTTCCGGCAGGTAATTGGGTTTGGCCACACTTGTCGAGGTGACGTGTTTGGTAGTGGAGTCCTGCTCCAGTTTGGTATGCAGGATCAGGTCGCGGTCGTTGAGCGGCCAGGGGAAATCTAGTCTGGTATAGTAGTAAAACTCCTTTTCGCTGACCTTTTTCAGCAGTCGCGCCTCGGCCAATTTGTATCCCCATTTGGTATAATCGTCTACCTCGTTGAATAAATGGGTGATGCCCGAAAGAGAGGACTTGATTGAAGTGATCAGTTTGATTTCGTGTACATCCGAGGTTTTCCTGTAATAGACTTTGACGCCGTCCTTTTCATTTTTAAAGATCCAGCCGTCTTTTTCCTTTTGGGCATGGGTGTGAGCGACAACCAAAATCTGGAGCACGAAGGCAAATAAGAGCCGCGGTAAGAAGGTTGGGAGCATAAGAGCGAATTTATCTGGTTTTGGACGCCGGTATCATAACTGGGGTTGCACAAAAACGCAGGACGTGCCCGAATGTTTTTGAAAAACGACGAAAGTCGCCTGCCTTTGTCGCTAAGCCGGTTCGCGCAGGTACGCTGCAATGGCAGCAGCCCAGGCCGGTTTGTCGTTCAGGCTTTCCACCAGGTCGATTTGCTCGCCACCCCATTTGACAAAATCGTCGCGGTATTCGCTGCCGATCTCGATCACCGTCTCGAGGCAGTCCGCCGTAAAGGCGGGACAAAATACCAGCAGTCGTTTGGCGCCGCTTTTTGCCAGATTTTCAATCATTCGCACAGTGTAGGGCTGCGTCCATGGATCGCGGCCCAGCCGGCTCTGGAAGCAGACACTGTAGCGCTCCGGCGCCAGTTGCAGTTGCTCTGCAATGGCTCTAGTCGTGGCATAACACTGCGCCGAATAACAGAAGCGGTTGGTATCCGTTAGCATCTGGCAACAATCGCTGCTTTGGAGGCAGTGGTTGAAAGCATCGGCCTTGCGCAACTGCCGCTGGGGCAGTCCGTGGTAACTGAACAGGATATGGTCGTATGAGGCAAGGTCAAATTTCCGGGCATTTTCGGCAAAAAGGGCAATCATCGGCTCCCAGGTGGCATACGAACTGATCATTTCCACTGCGGGTACGATTTGTTGACCGGACAGCACCCGCATCACTTCTTCGTGTACCGAGCCGGTGGTGGCGCTGGCATATTGCGGGAAAAGGGTAAAAACCTTGATCTTTTCCACCTTGGCCTGCATCAGGCGGTCGATGGCTGACGCGATCGACGGCGACTGGTAGCGCATGGCCAGTTCGACGGCGTATTTCGGGCCGAGTATTTCCCCGACTTGCGCCGCCAACCGCTCACCGTAGAATTTCAAAGGCGAACCGTTTTCCGTCCACAATTCCCGGTATGCTTCGGCGGATTTTCCCGAACGAAACGGCGCGATTATGCCCCGCACGAGCAGGTTGCGCGCGACGGGGTTAATATCGATCACCCGCGGGTCGAGCAGGAATTCCTTTAGATATCGGTACACGGCGCCGCGGGTGGGTGCATCGGGTGTGCCGAGATTGACAATGAGTATACCGGTCATGGAAGTGTTAAGTGTTAAGTGATAAGGGTTGAACCGGATCTCTTAAAACTTGGCGCTTACCAAATCGCGGTTGCCGGCTGCCATCGATTCGAACTGCAACCGCGCCAGACTGCTGTACACGCCGTTGGGAATTTCCGAGAGTTCGGTGTGGGTGCCTTGTTCGACAATATGTCCGCCTTCGAGGACGTAGATACAATCCACATCGCGGATGGTAGCCAGTCGGTGGGCGATAATAATGCTCGTGCGGTTTTCCATAAGGTTGTTGAGGGCCTCTTGCACGACTTTTTCAGATTCGGCGTCGAGCGAGGAGGTGGCCTCGTCGAGCAGCAGGATCGACGGGTTGCGCAGGATCGCGCGGGCAATGGCGATGCGCTGGCGCTGCCCGCCCGACAGTTTGATGCCGCGTTCGCCGACAACCGTTTCCAGTTTTTCCGGAAACCTGGAAATGAAATCCCATGCGTTCGCCTGGCGTGCGGCTTCTATGATCTCCTCTTCCGTAGCGTCCGGCTTGCCGTACAGAATATTTTCCCGGATGGTGCCGCCAAACAGGATAACTTCCTGTGGCACAATGGCAAAGTTGGAACGGTACGACTCCAGGTCATAATCGTATATGCTGTTGCCGTCGATGGAAATGCTCCCGCTTTCGGCAAAATGGAACTGCAGCAACAACTGCATGATCGTCGATTTGCCCGCGCCGCTTTGTCCGACAAGGGCTACCTTTTTTCCGGCGGGAATTTCCAGGCTGACATCTTTCAGTACTTCTACATCAGCGCGGGTAGGGTAGGAGAAGCGAATGTTTTTAAAGGAGATGTTGCCGCGCAAACGGCCGGCGTTGAGGTTGCCGCGTGGACGCTCCTCTGTCTCCGAAGGCGATTTGAGGATTTCCCTGACGCGTTCGGTAGCGCCGACAGCGCCCACGAGTTCGGTGTAAAAATTCCCCAGACTTGCTATGGAGCCGCCGATCACTGCCGTGTAGGTAACAAATGCGATGAGGTCGCCGGCGGTAAAGCGGCCGGGATCGGGTGGTAATGCGGCATCCTGCTGCACCATGTACATGCCGTAGCCGATGACAAAAAACAAGGCGCCGAAAAGCATGGTGATGATAAACACGGCGAATACCGCGCGCCCTTTGGCATATCGCATGGACACATTCACGACCGATTCATTGGAACGGGCGTACCGGTGGCTCTCAAAAAGTTCGTTGGTAAAGGCCTTTACAGCGTAAATGGACTGAAGCGTCTCGTCGAGGATGGTATTCGTCTCGGCCAGTTTGTTCTGCCGTTCCTTGGACAGTTTGCGAACCCAGCGCCCGAAAAACATGGCGCCGATCACAATCACCGGAAATATGGCAAGCATGACGCCGGCCAGCCGGGCCGACATCCACAGCAGTACGCCGATACCCCCGACAAGAATGATGATCTGCCGCAGAAACTCGGCGAGGATGAAATAAAAGGTGTTGTACAGTTTTTCCACGTCGTTGGTCAGGCGGCTGACCAGTTCCCCGACGCGGCTTTTTTCAAAAAATACAATGGGCAGGGAGATCAGGCGACGATACAGGGCCACGCGGATATCTGCTGTACCTTTTTCACTGACCTGCGCAAACATCATGACCCGCAGATAGGAGACGATGCCCTGAAAGACCAGGATACCCACCAGCCATACGCCAATCTGGCGCAGGTCGATATCGGTGCGGACCTTCCCTTGCGCCACGTCGAGCATTTCGCCGATGATCTTTGGAAAAACAAGAAAAACCGTGCTGCCGAGGAAGAGCAGGAACAGGCCGAAAATGAACTGGATTCGGTACGGACGGATGTATTGGAAAATCTTCAGCGCTTCGCGCAGATTTTCCCGGGTGAGTTTGGGGCGGGCATTTTCCTTATTATCCATGGTGCAAATTTCAGCAGCCTAACCGATAATTTGGTTAAAAGTTGATAATTGACCATAATTTGACCGACTGACGAGGAAGACTGACGACAATCAAACCCGGAATTGACCGATGTCAATGACATTACAAGCCAGCCGGGACTACATTTGTATTGCAAACCAATCCGATTCACAAATTCAAAAAGGAGGTTTATTATGTCACTCATTAAATGGAATCCGGAACTGCGCTTTCCTAGTGTTTTTAACTGGATGGATGACTTCTTTTCCGATAAAACCGATGAGTTTTGGAGCAATAATGCCAATATGCCGGCAGTCAATGTAACCGAAAACAAGAAGGCGTTCAAAGTCGACGTAGCAGCGCCCGGTTACAAGAAAGACGACTTCAAAATCGAGGTAAAGGACGGTTATCTGAACATAAGCGCTAATATGAAGGAGGAGAAAGAAGACAAAGACGACAAGTTTACACGGCGCGAATGGAAGTATGCTTCGTTCAACCGGTATTTTACGCTTCCCGAAAATGTTAACAGCGATGATATCGGCGCAAAATACGAAGACGGTGTATTGAAGATTACCATACCGAAAGTAGTTAAGCCAGAGTTAGAGAAAACAGCAAAAACTGTTTCAGTCAAATAATTACGTTCCTCCTTGTAATGTTCGGGCCGGCGTCTTTTTAAAGGTACGCCGGCCCTTTGTTTTTCCCCATCAAACAAACAGGGTATGGCAACTACGCAATACTTTTACCCTCCGCCACGCATATTTTTTTGCTATCACATCAGATAAAACCAACCAGCATCATGCATACAGACTGGACCGGCGTGTTCCCCGCCGTCACAACAAAATTTACCCCCGACGATACCCTCGACCTGGAAACCTTCGGTGTAAACCTGGAAGCGCAATTAGCCGCAGGTGTTAGCGGCATCATTCTGGGCGGCACATTGGGAGAGTCAAGCACTTTAACGGAGTCCGAAAAGAATCAACTGGTGGAATTTTCCCTTGAAACTGTATCGGGAAGGGCGCCTGTTGTCGTCAACATCGCCGAAGGCTCTACCCGCTATGCCGTCGCGATGGCCAGACAGGCCGAAAAACTGGGCGCCAACGGTCTCATGGTGCTGCCTCCCATGCGTTACAAATCGGATCACCGGGAAACGGTGGCCTGGTTCCGGGAAATTGCAGACGCCACACCCTTGCCGATCATGATCTACAACAATCCGGTCGATTATAAAACGGAAGTGACGCTCGCCATGTTTGAGGAACTGCTGCTCCATCCTCATATTCAGGCCGTTAAGGAGTCCACGCGCGACGTGTCGAATGTAACAAGACTGAAAAATGCGTTTGGCGATCGCCTGAAAATTCTTTGCGGCGTCGATACCCTGGCCATGGAGGAACTGCTCATGGGCGCCGACGGTTGGGTGGCCGGACTGGTCTGTGCATTCCCTGCTGAAACGGTGGCAGTATACAATCTTGTCAAGGCCGACTGGACAGAGGAAGCCCTGGCCATTTACCGCTGGTTTTTGCCGCTGCTGGAACTGGATATCCATCCGAAACTGGTACAATATATCAAACTGGCCGAGCACATGACCGGCCTCGGAACCGAGTACGTGCGGGCACCGCGGCTTCCCCTGTCGGGCGAAGAACGCGAGCGGGTGATCCATATCGTAAAGGAAGGTTTGCGTACAAGGCCGGAATTGCCGACTCTTGTGATCTGAATCTGTTTCGATGGCTGTACACTCCTTTTTTTGCATCGACGCCCATACCTGCGGCAATCCTGTCCGTGTAGTGGCAGGGGGCGGCCCCGTGCTCGAGGGCGCGAACATGAGTGAAAAACGCCAGCATTTTCTGCGTGTATACGACTGGATACGTTGCGGGCTGATGTTCGAGCCGCGCGGCCACGACATGATGTCGGGCAGTATCCTCTATCCACCCGCCGATCCGGCCAACGACGCAGGTGTGCTGTTTATCGAAACGAGCGGTTGCCTGCCCATGTGCGGACACGGCACCATCGGTACGGTCACGGTTGCCGTCGAGCAGGGCCTGATCAGCCCCAAAACACCCGGTCGGCTGCGCCTTGAAGTACCGGCAGGCCTGGTACTCGTCGAATATATGCAGGAGGGGAAAAAGGTTAAATCGGTGAAAATCAGGAACGTCGCGTCGTACCTGCACTCGGAAGGCATCGAAGTGGCGTGCTCCGATCTGGGCCGGCTCCGGCTCGACGTTGCCTACGGAGGCAATTTCTATGGCATCATCGACCCGCAGGAGAATTTCCCCGGCATGGAGCACTTTACAGCCGGTCAGTTGATTGCCTGGGCCCGCGAGATCAGGTTAAAGGTGAACGAACAGCATGTATTCGTCCATCCCGAAAATCCGACCATACAGGGCATGAGCCACATTCAATGGACGGGAAAAACGATCGATCCTTCTTCCACGGCCCGAAATGCCGTTTTTTACGGGGATAAAGCCATCGACCGTTCGCCCTGCGGGACGGGTACTTCAGCGCGAATGGCACAATGGTATGCCCAGGGGAAACTGCTTCCCGGCGAAGATTTTATCCATGAAAGTATTATCGGGTCTCGCTTCACCGGCCGCATTGAAGCCACCACAACCCTCGACGGCAAACCGGCTATTATCCCCAGCATCGAAGGCTGGGCCATTATCCACGGCTTCAACCATATTATCCTGGACGACGACGATCCGTATGTCCATGGATTTCAGGTGCTTTGAAGGGGTTTTGGAGGTTACGGGTTGCGGCGGTTTCGGGTTGCGGGTTTTGGAGG
>CALMBD010000217.1 GCA_937861115.1 uncultured Bacteroidota bacterium
ACTCTTTTTGCAACAGGGTCATTCAGGAGACTATGGAGCACTTCGGACGGGGCACACTCGAACCGGTAACCGACCTGGAGCGCATCGGGATTGTGCGCGGCATACTGTCGAAACTCCCTCCCGAACATCCGCTGCGTGAAGGGAAAAAAGACGTTTACCAATACGAAGGACACCTGCGCGACTTGTTTGCCACCATGAAAAAGGAAGGCTGGTCGCCGGGCTTTGTATTGCGCAAAACAGACGAGTTTCTGGCCGGTATGCCTGCCAATCCGGATTTTATTTACCAGCGTAACACAAAACACGCAAAGAAAGGCGAACCCAAGACGGCCCGGATACAGGAGATGACCGAAAGGATGTCGCGCCTGAAAGCCGCTGCCGACCTCTTCCCCAAATACCTGCACGCTATGGAGCGCGACGGCCGGTATGAATACGAAGACATGCTGCTGTGGGTATCGAAGGCCTTTGAAAAGAGCGAAGCGCTGTTGCGCAGTTACCAGGAACGGTACCAATACATACTCGTCGATGAGTTTCAGGATACCAACGGCGCGCAGTTTCACCTGCTCAACCTGTTGCTCGACTTTTGGGAGGTTCCGAATATTTTTATCGTTGGCGACGACGACCAGAGCATATACGAGTTTCAGGGCGCGCGGTTGCAGAACCTGCGGGAGTTTCACCATAAATACCGCGCCGGACTGGAAACGGTCATCCTGGAAGAAAACTACCGCTCCACGCAGGATTTGCTCGACGCTTCCCAACAGCTGATCGGGAACAACACCCTGCGCGCTCTGAGCCTGCTTGAAGGTTCGCCGGAGAAAATCCTGCGCGCCACCCATACCCGGCCGGGCCTGGTTGAACGGGCCGTTTACGACACCCGCCTGCATGAGGCGGCCCACATTGCCCGGCAGATCGGGCAACTCATTGAAGCGGGGGTGCCGCCGTCGGAAATCGCGGTTATTTACGCCCGCCACCGGCAGGCAGACCGGCTGCTGGCATTGCTGGAAAAAAAAGACATTCCCTACCAGACCAAACGCCCGGTAAATATCCTCGACCTGCCGGTGATACAGCAATGCCGCGAACTGCTGAAATACCTGCACGAAGAATCGGTCCGGCCGTATTCCGGCGAACACCGCCTGTTCCGGCTGTTGCATGTCGCGTTTTTGGGGTTGGACGCGGGTGATCTGGGCAAGATTGCCTTTGCCTGCCAGGCCGGTCGCAGCGAAGCCTCCGATGCAGAGCGCCGGGAGCGATACGCCAGAACCGGCAGCATGACCGGACAAAAGGTGTTTTGGCGCGTGGCACTCCGCGACGCGTCGTTTACGGAGAGCCTGCAACTCCACGACGCGGCCCGTATCAACGACATCGGCCGGAAGATCGACCGCTGGATCGCCGACCTGCACAACCTGCCGGTTCCGCAATTCATCGAACGCCTGTATACCCAATCGGGGCTGCTCAGCTGGGCCTTGGGCCATTCGGACAAGGTGTGGCTGCTCCAGGTACTCCATACGTTTATGGATTTTGTACTGTCGGAGGCTGCGCGCCACCCGCGTTTCCCCCTTTCCCGTCTGCTCGACCTGCTCGACAGCATGGACGATAACGGGCTGCCCCTGCCGCTGCAACAACCCGTGCAACGCATGGCGGGCGTGCAACTGCTTACGGCGCACGCAGCGAAGGGCTTGGAGTTCGAACATGTTTTCCTGTTCGATTGCACCGACAGCGCCTGGGAGAAAAACACCGGCGGCAACCGGGCGCGGTTTGTTTTGCCGCCCACGCTTACCCTTTCCGGCGAAGAAGACGCGCTGGAGGCTCGCAGACGCCTGTTTTACGTGGCCATGACCCGCGCCCGGCAACACCTGCATATCTCAAACGCGCGCCTGGGCGAAGACGGCAAGGCGCTTACCCAAACGCAATTTGCAGATGAAACCGGATTAACGCCGGTTGACACACCTGTCGATCCGGAAGCGTTGCTCGAAGCGCAGGCCTTGCTACTGCTCGAACCAGCCCACGCGCATGTGACCTTGCCCGAACCGGCTTTGCTCGACGAATTGCTTGCCGAATTCAGCCTGAGCATCAGCGCGCTCAACCGTTACCTGCGGTGCCCGCTGGCATTTTATTACGAAGATGTGCTGAAAATACCCGGCGCAGTAAGCGAAGCAGCCGCATTCGGGACCGCCATGCACGGCGCACTGCAGCAGTTTTTGTTGAAAATGAAAAGCCATAAAAAGATGCAATGGCCGGCCCCGGAAAGTCTGCTGCGCGGCTTTGCGGCAGAGATGGAGCGCCAACGGGGCTATTTTTCTGAAAACAGTTTTGCCCAGCGCCTGGCCCTGGGCAAAGACTATCTGCGCCGCATCCACGTGGAGCAGGTGCCGTTCTGGCGCAAACGGGCGATTGCCGAGCGCCGCATCGACCGGGTCGAACTCGATGGCGTACCGCTTACCGGCGTGCTGGACAAGATCGAATGGCTCGACAACAATACCTTACGGATTGTAGACTACAAAACGGGTATGCCTGCAGCGCAAAAAACCGCTCCGCCCGATGCACAGCAACCTTTGGGCGGCGAATACTGGCGCCAACTGGCTTTTTATAAAATATTGCTCGACAATGCACGGATATACCCTGAGCCCGTGGGGAAAACGGCAGTCTCATGGCTGGAACCGGATAAACGGGGCGCCTTCCCGATCACCGAGATCAACTTCAGCGCAGCAGATATTCATTTTGTTGAAAACCTGATCCGCGAGACGTATGCCAATATCCGGAACCGGGTATTCACCACCGGATGCGGCCGGGAAGATTGTGACTGGTGCCGGATGCACCGCTGGAATGAAGCGCCCGCAGACGGGTTCGAACGGGTGGAGGACGGACTGGATGACGGGGAGAAATAATCCTCAAGCATATTATTTGGGGCTATATTTAACGAGCAAATAAATGTGTTAATAATTTTTATTTTAACTTTTTATTGGGTGTATATTTGTTTCATGGAATAAAATCCAGTTTATTATTTTGATAACCTCCAGATTGTTAATATTTAACCAAATGTCCTTATGAAAACTCTAAATCTCTATGCCCTGTTGCGAACAGCGGCGCTCCTTCTTGCCTCTTTTTCCCTGCATCAATGTGTAGTCCCCTATGAAACGGCACGTATGTTGCCGAAAGGTGAGGTCGAGTTGAAAGGCTCCTTTACCCACGTTCGCGCCAGTTTTGATGGCGACTCGGAAAAGGCCGACAACGGGGTAGGTCTGGGAGTTGGATACGGCGTCAGTGACAAGGTAAACATCAAGTTCCGCTACGAAAACCTTAAGAATGAGGGGAGCATCAATTTCATCTCCTTCGGGCCGAAGTTTGCCCTGAAACAGGACCGGGTCGCCGCTGCGTTGCCTATAGGGATGTTCTTCGACGAGGGCGAATCGGAATGGTTTATCAGCCCGATGTTACTGTTTACCATTCCCAACCCTTCCAACACCTTTGAGGCAACGCTGGGCTTGCGCGCTGATAAATTTTTTGAAGAAGATACAGACCTGTTGATCGGGGTGAACATTGGTTTCGGATTCAGCAAGGACCTGAGCCGCTGGGCGATTCGCCCCGATTTCGGCTTTGTGTTCAACCCCGGAGAGAGTGGGTCTTTTCTGTCTTTTGGCCTGGCAGCTAACTACAATATTGCGCCCGGGGCGAAGAAATAGTTTAGAACGTTACCCTGCCGGTGTGCCACCACCAAGCGATTCGAGGTGTGACAATTTTCAGGAATTGGGAAAACCGAACAATCGAACCATGCAGATAGCAATATGGGTTAAAAGCTACTTTCACGGCAAAGGAACCTATGGCTTGCAAGTTTATGACTATCAAGATTTCCTTTGAGAAGATGGAGCCATAAACCACCGACGATAACCACTTTAACACCTCCGGAGGTGTTAAAGTGGTTGTGGGTGTGAATGTAAGGCAATAGATTTGTAAAAAATCAAAATATGAACCGACGACCAAACAAAAACTTGCCCCCCCCCGTCCTCGATCCAAACAAAATTTTACATTGCGTTTCTTGCCCTCCTGCTTTGCACAACGAAGGCGGTTTACGGACAAGATTTTTTTGAACAAACCAATGTCCCTGATGATTCGTTGACCGTTGAACAGTCAACCCGAAAACAGCTCTTTGAGAATCTCAAAACAACTACCAGTGTCAATGTGGTGGAAATCGGAGATTTTCCTTCTATCCAGAATAACGGCGTGATTTCAATGTCCTTACAGGAGGTTGCCGATGATGTTGATTTTAAGGCAAAGTATGTCGAGTCGTCTTCAAATGGAGATTTCTACTGGTTGGGAGATTTGATTCCCCTTGATACCTGTACAGAAGAAGGGGATACGGTTCCTTGTGATTTCGGCACGATGCTGCTCATGCGAAAAGGCGCTCGTTATACCGGTTCGATTTCGCTTGGGGACAGCCTTTACTACCATATCCGCGATTTGGGAGATGGCTTCTCCGCCCTGATTTTACTGAACAGGGACTCCTTTTTTACAAAGCCGGAATGCTCGACGCCATTAAGCGATACCCTCGTCCCGCCGCCACCGGACACCACAACATCTGTAGAAGAACGCTCGTCGCCCTGTCCGGTGAAATTACTTGTCCTCTATACCACTCTGGCGATTGAGGAGCATCCTGATATTGTTGACATCATTGACCTAGCTGTTTTCGAGACTCGAAGTATTCTAGAAAACAGTGAAGTATATTCAGATCAACTCGACCTCATTTTGGCGGGAACCGATGAAATTACTGATGATATATGGCTGCCGGGTGGTGGTAATATCGTCGCAGATGCGAACAACGCAATAGCAACCCCAGGAATACAAAGTCTCCGATCTCAATATGATGCCGACCTGATAATGATTCTTACAGAAGATTACATATATGACGGTGCGACAGGTGGCGTGGCTGCTTTTGGAGATTTTACGTCAAGTGGAGACTCTGCATGTGCCATCGTAGAAACAGGAGCAACACTTGGTCCTTTTTATACGTTCGCGCATGAGTTTGCCCACCTCTTTGGATGCCGACATGAAAGAAAACCGGACAATTGTGGGTCGGATGGCGATAACAGTGGCTTGCCAGATGCGCACGGCTACGTCATCGAGAAAAAGGGGTTTTTGTTTTTTGGCCGGAAAGGATATTACAATACCATCATGGCTGTATGTAACCGGGGATCGGCCGAAGATGAAAATTATGCAGCAGGAGTAAGAGGCCAAGGAAGAATCCTGCATTATTCCAATCCGGATGTGAAATGGACGAATAAAAAGACTGGCAAATCCGGCAAGAACAACAATGCCTCGGTACTGCGAAACGCAGCATGCAGGATTGCTAATTACGACGTTTCGGAAAACCCGATTTTTTCTTTCGACTTTCCCAAGAAAGCATGCCCGGGCGAGAACGTAAACGGAAAGGTCGAGATGGGGGAGGGGGTGCCACTCCCCTGGCAATGCAGTTGGCAGCATAGTTATGACGGCTTTACCTGGAGCACCGCGGTCGTCAATGATTGCAGCGGTTATAATGCAACAATGCCGTCATCCCCAGGTGACCGGTTATATATCAGGGTGACTGCTGGCAATGTCAATGGCCCTATGACGACCAAACACACTGATGTACTGGCAGACAATACCACGATTAATTGCTTGCGGGAGAGCGTTATTAGGCCGGGAGGAGCCACTCAAGTAAATAACTTGGGTTACATAGTATTTCCCAACCCGGCCAATAGCCAGTTAATGCTGGGATACCCACCAAGCCTGCGAGAAAGTGGCCCTGTTACAATAAGGGTGTATTCTATGCAGGGAGGTTTCGTTCACGAACAGCAATTCACTCCTAGCCTCGCCGGTGGGGTTGAAATGGTCAATATAGAGCGTCTTTCACCCGGAGTGTATACCTTAGTATCGCAGACCGACCAAGACGTATTCAGAAATTCGTTCGTTGTTCTTAAATAGGCCCAATGATGAAATCAATTCTACCCGGACTATTGCTGGTATTATTTTTTACCTCGTGTCAAAAGTCACAGGACGAACCCATCCCTAACCCAGGGCCGACTAAGATCACAGGAACATCTGCTTGGGTAGAGAATGGTGAGAATTTGCCATTCCAGGCTCGTTCATTTGCATTGCGATTAGATAAAAATGTGGAAAAGGGATCATTTTCGCTTACCCTTTCTGTTCTAAATCAATATAATCTTCTTATTCAGAGTTTGTATTTCGCAGATATCCCGTTTGTCAAAGGCAATTATGCCTTGTTTAAGAATATCACGCCCTATGATAGCCTTAGCCATGCCTTTTTTGGGTACATGGAGGCTGATTTAATTCTTAAGGCATATTATGTCGTTGAACAAGATAATACGAATTTTTTTAGTGTTGATTCTCTCGATGCTGAAACAGGAAAGGTTAGTGGCCGGTTTTCCGTCACGATGTCGCATTTTCAGGCTTCCACTCCCGCATATCCGGATACACTTTATATCCGAAATGGGTGGTATGAAACCACGATGAATTACCGGTAGGCGATACGATAAGAAATTTAAGATGTTTAGAAACATGAGTCATCCCGAATTTTGTGCGCAATCTGCGGGAAAAAATTCGGGATAACTCATGTGCAACTGTCCGGATAAATCGCACCACCTCATAAACCCTCAATTCAATCCAAACGCCTTTTTGACATCCTCAACGGCGTCCAGTTTTTCCCAGGTGAAGGTTTCCACCTCTACCTTTTGGGTGGCGCCGTTCATGCCGATCTCCACGATCTTTTTTTCCGGTACGCGGCCAAAATGCCCGTAGGCTGCCGTTTCCGAGAAGATCGGGTTTTTCAGGCCGAAGCGGCGGACGATGGCTGCGGGGCGCATATCGAATATCTTCAGCAGTTTTTGGGCGATCTCGCCGTCGCTGAGACCCTTCACCTTGCAGGTGCCGTAGGTATTGACATAAAGACCTACCGGTTGTGCTACACCGATGGCGTAGGCTACCTGCACCAGCACCTGGCTGCACAGGCCTGAAGCGACAAGGTTTTTGGCGATATGGCGCGTGGCGTATGCTGCGGAACGGTCCACCTTCGAGGGGTCTTTCCCACTGAAAGCGCCGCCGCCGTGCGCGCCTTTGCCGCCGTAGGTGTCTACGATGATTTTGCGGCCGGTGAGACCGGTATCGCCGTGCGGGCCGCCGATGACAAACTTGCCGGTTGGGTTGATGAAATACTTGATATCTGCCGTAAACAGCTTTTGCACACGTTTGGGCAGTTGCCTTTTCACACGCGGAATCAGTATTTTCTGTACATCGCTGGCGATGCGGGCCAGCATTTTTTCTTCCGAGTCAAAGTCGTCGTGCTGGGTGCTGATGACGATGGCGTCGATTTTTTTGGGTACGTTCTTGTCGGTGTATTCGATGGTGACCTGGCTCTTGGCGTCGGGGCGCAGGTATTTCATTTGTTTGCCCTCGCGACGGATGGCCGACAGTTCGCGCAGCAACAGGTGGGCCAGATCGAGTGCCAGGGGCATATAGTTGTCCGTCTCGTTGGTAGCGTATCCGAACATCATGCCCTGGTCGCCGGCGCCCTGATCGTTTTCGGATTTTCCAACATCCACGCCCTGGGCGATGTCGGCGCTTTGCTCGTGAATGGCGCTCAGTACGCCACAACTTTTGGCTTCAAACTGGTATTCGGCCTTGGTGTAACCGATGCGTTCAATGGTCCGGCGCGCGGTTTCCTGTACGTCTACATATGCTTTGGAACGCACTTCTCCGGCTACCACGACCAACCCTGTGGTCACAAGGGTCTCGCAGGCAACCTTGGAATTGGGGTCGTGGCTGAGAAATTCGTCGAGAATGGCGTCGCTGATCTGATCGGCCACTTTATCCGGGTGTCCTTCTGAAACAGATTCGGAAGTGAAGAGATACGGCATGTCAAATAAGATAGTTGAGTGATGGGCGCAACGCACAAGGGTTGCTCCCCCATATTTGTTAAAAGGCGGCGCAAAGGTAGGTTTTTTCCCAGCGTAAAAATGTGTTTCACCGAAAATCGCCCGTTCCCAAAGACTAATTGCCAAACAACGAATGACGATAATGACGCCCTCTACTTCAGTATCCCGTCAATTTGCGACAGTTCCGCATCGCTGAATTCCAGTCGGCGCAGGAACTGCAACGAATCGGCGAGTTGTTCCGGGCGGCTGGCGCCAACCAGTACCGAAGTAACGCGTTCGTCGCGCAGCACCCATGCCAGCGCCATTTGGGCGAGGGTCTGGCCTCTTTGTTCGGCCATCTGGTTGAGTTGCCTGATCTGATTAAGCCGGGCCTCCGTGATATCCGTTTCTTTTAAAAACCCGTGCGCCTTGGCGGCACGCGAATCGTCCGGAATGCCCTTGAGGTACTTGTTGGTCAGCAGGCCCTGGGCGAGCGGCGAAAAGGGGATGCAGCCGACGCCTTCCTGACCGAGCACGTCGAGCAGGCCGTTTTCGATCCAGCGATCGAACATGGAATACTTGGGCTGATGGATGAGGCACGGGGTGCCGAGTTGTTGCAGAATTTGACAGGCCTGCCTGGTCTGTTCGGCGGAATAGCTGGAAATGCCCACATAAAGGGCCTTGCCCTGCCGCACGATCAGGTCGAGGGCGGCCATTGTTTCTTCGAGGGGTGTGTCGGGATCGGGCCGGTGGCTGTAAAAAATATCCACGTATTCGAGTCCCATGCGCCGCAGGCTCTGGTCGAGACTGGCCACGAGGTATTTTTTCGATCCCCATTCGCCGTAAGGACCTTCCCACATGTGGTATCCCGCTTTGGTAGAGATGACGAGTTCGTCGCGGTACCCCTGGAAGTCCTGCCGCAGTATCCGGCCAAAGTTTTCTTCAGCAGAGCCGGGCGGCGGACCATAGTTATTGGCGAGGTCGAAGTGCGTAATGCCGGCGTCGAAGGCCAGATGGAGGATCGAGCGGCAGTTCTCCTGCACATCGACATGGCCGAAGTTGTGCCAAAGACCCAGCGAGATGGCAGGCAGTTTTAGTCCGCTGCGGCCACAGCGCCGGTAGGGCATGGATTGATAGCGGGTGGGGGAGGGTAAATAACTCATAACCGTCTTTTGGGGTAAAAGTAAGGAAATGGTTAGCTTTGTGGGCCATGACGATCTATATCAAAAATATGGTTTGCCGCAGGTGCATCCTTACTGTGGCGCAGATACTGCAAAAGAACAATATCGTACCCGATGCTATTGCGCTGGGTGAGGTAAGCCTCCCGGGTGAACTCGATCAGGAAAAGGAGCATGCACTCCGGAAAGATCTCGAAATCTATGGCTTCGAACTGCTCGACGACCAGCGCAGCCAACTGATTGAAAAAGTCAAGACCCTGCTGCTGGAAAAGGTTCAATCGGGCGATCTGCCGGAGGATTTCAGCCTCGTAAAGTTTATCAGCACGGCGCTTCACCGCGACTATTCGGCGGTTTCCAAACTCTTTTCCGAGGTGGAAGGCATTACCCTGGAGCACTATTTCATCCTGCAAAAAATAGAAAAGGTGAAGGAATGGCTGGTGTACAACGAGCATACTCTTTCTGAAATCGCATTCCGTCTCGGCTACAGCAGCGTTGCATACCTGAGCAGCCAGTTCAAAAAAGTAACCGGCCTGACCCCCAGCGCTTTCAAAACCAGCCATTCCGGGCAGCGCAAACCGCTGGATCATGTGCACGACCATTAATTCACAACTCTTCTCCAACAAATCATAACACGGCGGACGGAGACCTTCGGACCTTTGTATCACCAATAATGATGTTAGAAGGAAACCGCTATGACTGAAGTTGCCATTCCCGTACGTAAACAATTTGCCGTAACAGGCATGAGCTGTGCCGCCTGCGCTGTTAGCGTGGAGTCGGTATTGAGCCAACAGCCAGGAGTCGTGTCAGCCGCCGTCAATTTTGCCACACAGTCCGTTTGGGTTGAATACCTGTCCGCCGAGATCACTCCTGCCGATATGAAACAGGCTCTCCAGGGTATCGGCTACGATATCATAGTTGAAGACACTGAGGCTGCGAAGGACGAAGTGGAGCAGATACACCGGCGGCAATATGAAGACCTGCGCCGCCGCACAGTTTGGGCTGTGGTACTGGCTATCCCGCTCGGCATACTGGGTATGTTCTTTATGGATGTGCCCTACATGCCTTACGCGTTGTGGGCATTGTCGACTCCTCTGGTGTTGTGGCTTGGCCGGTCTTTTTTCATCAACGCCTGGAAACAGGCCCGCCATCGCTCGGCCAATATGGACACGCTGGTAGCCCTGAGCACCGGTATCGCCTATGTATTTAGTGTGTTCAATCTCCTGTTCCCGGAATTCTGGCACCGCCGCGGGCTGCACGCCCATGTGTGGTTTGAGGCTGCCGGTATCGTGGTCGCATTTATTTTATTGGGGAAATTACTTGAGGAGCGCGCGAAGGCCAACACCTCCTCCGCGATAAAAAAACTCATGGGCCTCCAGCCCAAAACCGTTGCTCTTGTCGGGCCTGACGGCCATACGACGGAGGTGCCGGTTGCGCAGGTGCGCATCGGCGACCTGATTTTGGTAAAACCCGGTGAAAAAATACCGGTCGACGGGGTATTGCGTTCCGGCAGTTCCTACGTTGATGAAAGCATGCTGAGCGGCGAACCCGTCCCGGTTGCCAAAAAAGCCGGCGACCGGGTGGTCGCGGGCGCCATCAACCAGAAGGGCAGTTTTCAGTTTGCAGCGGAAAAGGTAGGCGGCGACACCCTGCTTGCCCAGATCATCCGAATGGTGCAGGAAGCCCAGGGCTCCAAAGCGCCGGTGCAAAAGCTGGTCGACCGCATTGCGGCTGTTTTTGTTCCGGTCGTCATCGGTGTCGCTTTGGCTGCATTCGGCGCCTGGTGGATATTCGGCGGTGCAAACGGCCTGACCCAGGGGCTGCTGGCCATGGTCACCGTGCTGGTTATAGCCTGTCCCTGCGCACTCGGACTGGCTACTCCGACTGCGATCATGGTGGGCGTGGGGAAAGGCGCCGGGCAGGGTATCCTGATCAAAGATGCAGAAAGCCTCGAACTGGCGCACCGCATCCAGGCGGTGGTGCTGGACAAAACGGGTACCATCACCGAAGGGCGGCCTGCTGTAAAAGCCCTGTTCTGGAGCGAAGGCGTGGAGCAGGCTGAATGGCAGGATGTATGGTATAGTTTGGAGCAGCAGTCGGCGCATCCGCTCGCTGAAGCGGTAGTTGCTCATCTGGGGCAACAGGTCAGGGCGGTGCACCTCGACGGGGTGGCAAACCACACCGGCATGGGTATTGAAGCCGAATACCGGGGCGAGAAAGTATTTGCAGGCAGTTTGGCACTGATGCAGGAAAACAACCTGTCATTACCGGCGTCGCTGCAAAGCCAAACCGAGGCCTGGGGCCGGGAAGCCCTGACCCTCGTTTACTTCGCCCGGCAACAGGCCGTGCTGGCCGTGGCGGCTATCACCGATCCGGTCAAAGCCACATCGGCGGCGGCCGTGCGGGAACTGCGCGAAATGGGTATCGAGGTCTATCTCCTTACGGGTGATAACCGGCGCACCGCAGCAGCCGTGGCTGCCCAGGTAGGCATCGATCACTTTCAGGCCGGGGTGATGCCGGCCGACAAGGAGGCCTTTGTACAGGAATTGCAGCGACAGGGAAAAGTGGTAGCGATGGTGGGCGACGGCATCAACGACAGTCAGGCGCTCGCGCGTGCCGATGTCAGCATTGCGATGGGAAAAGGATCAGATATTGCGATGGATGTCGCAAAAATGACCCTTATCAGCGGCGATCCCGGCAAAATTCCCGCGGCTATTCGCCTGTCGCGCCGGACGGTAGCCACCATACGGCAAAACCTTTTCTGGGCATTCATCTACAATATCATCGGTATTCCAATTGCCGCAGGCGTACTGTACCCCTTCACCGGTTTTTTGTTGAACCCCATGATCGCTGGCGCCGCCATGGCCCTGAGTTCGGTCAGCGTAGTCAGCAACAGTTTGCGCCTGAAATGGCGCTCTTAAATACCCAATAAAAAACTGAACCATCATATCATAAACCCCGCCCATTTACACACATTTACCTTTGTTAAAATACAAAAACACATGAAAAAAGTACTGAAATTCAAGACCAATATCAAGTGCATGGGTTGCGTCAGCAATGTTACGGATGCCCTTAACCGGACTGCCGGAGCCGGCAACTGGGAAGTGGATATCCAGTCGCCACACAAAGAACTGACGGTCACTTCCGACAATCCCGATGCCGAAGGAGTAGTTGCTGCAGTAGCCGAAGCCGGCTACACGGCGACGGCCATCGACGGGCAGGCGAACTAGCCTGTTTCCCAAACCTTCGGGGCATAAAAGCCGGACGCCGGAGTGATACCCCCAATTTACCTATCTTTGCATTCCAATTGTTTTAGTTGTGCTCAGACGCTTTACCGTCATATCACTTGCCGCGCTCGTGCTGCTTACCTCTACCGGGTTCAGCATCAGCGCCCACCTGTGCGGTGGCAAACGGGTTAGTTATGCCCTGTTTGGGCGCCCTGATGGTTGCTGCATGGAGAACGAAGGTCAACAAGAGGAGCACCCTTGCAACCATCCGTTTGCTCCTGGCAAATGCAATGTGAAGCCTCGAAACTGCTGTTCCGAGCAGACGGTAATGATACCGGGCCTGCAACACCTCGTTAAGTTGGCGCAGCAAAGCATATCCCTGCAGGATTTTGCAATACCGGCTGCTGCAATAGAATTTTTGCCACGGAAAGTGGTATTCAGTTCGTCGGTGAAACCGCGTTTCATCGATTATCACCCGCCGCCCCGGGCGCGCGATCTTGTCGTGCTGTTGCAGGTTTTCAGAAATTAAAGACCAGCCCTATTCCCGGCCGGGCAACAATGGTTGCTCCGGACCGGGCCATGTCGTATGCATACGCATTGCGCGCATTCCCTTGTTGTCATTTAAGAGGTCAGGTTGCCAGATAGCCGGAAAACCGATCTGTTGACGCGGCTTCGAAAGCAGTCAAGTGCCTAATTATCATTCCATTGTGAATCGTAAAATCATATTTTCTCTTTTCGGTTCGGTGTTCGCCTTTCTGGTGGCGACGAGTTGCTGCTGGTTACCCTGGCTGGCTGCGCTTGTTGGAATGACGATGGGTTCGACAGTACTGTTTCGCAAGGCAGAGGCCTTCAGCGGGTGGTTTATGGGGCTTGGTCTGGTGCTGTTGGGGTATGCCGGCTGGCGGTTTTTCCTGAAAAAAGGGCAAAGGGCAAATACACGGCATCCCGAGTTGCAATCCATGATCACCTGCCCGCATTGCGGATTTCAAAAAACGGAGACGATGCCGACTGATGCCTGCCAATTTTTTTACGAATGTGAAAACTGTCATGCCGTACTTCGGCCAAAACGGGGCGATTGCTGTGTGTATTGCAGTTACGGCACCGTCAAGTGTCCGTCCATGCAATCGGGCGTCGACTGTTGTCAGATACCCCAATAACAGGAAGGAGAGGCAGCACTCCGAAATCAAATATTCAAACAACGCCCTGAGGTTCGGGTGTTCAACTAACTAACATTCAAAACTTTATCACTGTCATGAAATCGTTCAAATTCATTTTTACCGCACTGCTCACCGGTTTGTTTTTTATGGCCAACGCCCAAACGCAGGGCATGGTCAAAAAAACGGCGACTGCCGTGGCTCCCGTGACGCAAAGCGAAACCTTCCAGGTACTCGGCAATTGCGGCATGTGCAAGCGCACGATCGAAAAAGCCGCAACGGAAGCGGGCGCCGGTACGGCCAGTTGGGACGTCGAAAAAGACCTGCTCACCGTTACTTTCGACGCGGCCAAAACCTCGGTAGACGCCATACAGAAGGCTGTAGCACTTTCCGGTTACGACAACGCGGGCTATAAAGCCCCCGATACGGCCTATAACAGCCTCCACGGCTGCTGCCAGTACGATCGCAGCGGCGCGCCGGGCAGCGCGAAGTCGTGCGCCGCAGATGGTGGACATTAATCCATGTATAATTGTCTAAAACGGGCAGCCTTCGCTTTGAGGGAAACCTTGTCGGGAAGGCTGCCCTATCCTATATTGTCCTGATTCAAAAGCCAGCAACATTCATCGCTTAATCGTTTTACAATGAAACAACTGTTCTTTACTTTTTTATGCTTACTCACCGGGATTTCCAGCCTGCGGGCACAAGTCCTTTTTCAGGAAAATTTTGAGGCTGCCGGTACACCTGCCGGTTGGACGGTAGAAACCCAGGCTATCGACGGTGGTTGGAATTTTGGAACACCGGCATCACTTTCCAGTTCGTATTTTACCATTCTGGATAACGGCTCGCAGCGTGTGGCAGGCACCAACGACGACAACTGCAATTGCGACAAGAGCAAAGACTATCTCATCTCGCCACCAATCAATTTATCGACTGTATCCTCCGCACTTCTGCGTGCAGATATTTTTTTCGGAGCCAACTCCTACCAGAATATTACTGAACGCGGTACGATCGAAGTCTCGCTCGACAAAGTGACCTGGACGGAACTGGAAGATTTGCACGGACATGGCAGCTGGGATCAACATATTGTTGACCTGGGTGACTATGTCGGCAAGGACAGTGTCTATGTCGCTTTTCACTACGACGACAACGGCGGGTTTCTATACGGCATGGCGGTCGACAACGTAATTGTAGAGGTGCCCGCCACTCTCGACGCTGCCCTTGCAGTGCTTCACAGCAAGCCGTTCGGTGAGGAAAGTGTGCAGACGTACATACGCGGCACGATTTTCAACAATGGCGTTACTCCCGTAACCGATCTGGAAATTACCTATACTGTCGACGGCGGTACACCGGTGGTCGGTACGCTGAACGGCCTAAATATTATGCCTTTCACACACTACGAATTTCAGCATCCGGAGACCTGGACACCCGACGGTACCGGCGTATATTCCATCACCGTGTCTGTCACAGCTGTCAACGGTGTTGCCGACGATAACGCCAACAATAATGTTTCATCGTTCGACACTGAAATATTCCCCCATGTGGTACCGCCGAACCTCGTCGACCAATTCCTGCTCACGGCCCCGGTTTATACGACTGTAGCCACATCAGCCGATCAACTGGACAAGCCGACCGACCTGGACTTTTTCCCTATCCTGGCGAGAAATGAACTTTGGGTAGTAAACGAACGCACCGAAACCACCGGTGGAAGCACCCTGACGATATATGACGCAGGAAAAAACAATCAAACCATGTGGGACAGAGTGGACGGCAATGCATGGCACTTCATGTCGCTGCCTACCGGGATTGCTTTCAGCAACGATAACTTCAATTTCGGCACCTCGCCTGGCGTCAAAGACGCAAACCACAGCGGTGGAACATTCACAGGGCCGACATTGTGGTCGAGCGACCCCGATATTTATGCTCAACCTTCCGGTGGTAATGGTAGTCACCTCGATATGCTGCATGGCAGCCCCTACAGCATGGGTATTGCGCACGAGGCAGATAATGTCTTTTGGGTGTTCGACGGATGGAACAGCACCATTGTGCGCTATGACTTTCGTGAAGACCACGGCCCGGGCAACGACGACCACAGCGATGGTGTCGTGCGGCGCTACAAAGAAATTCAGGTAAAAAGGGATGGATTCGTGCCCAGCCATATGGTGCTGGACAAAGCCTCCGGCTGGCTTTATGCAGTAGATAACGGCAATGACAGGGTATTACGACTCGACATCAATTCCGGTACAGTTGTCAGCGCCTTGCCGCTCATCAACGAACCGCTTGCCGAACACTCGGAAATGGGGAACGTGACCTGGGAAGTGATCATCGATCAGGGACTCAGCCGCCCCTGCGGTATCGAGATCATCGAGAACCGTCTTTTGGTGAGCGACTATGCAAATGGCGATATTATTGTCTATGACATGGATAATGATTTTGTCGAACTGGGGCGCATCGCTACCGGGCAGCCGGGCATTACGGGCATCAAGATTGGTCCGGAAGGTGAACTCTGGTACACCAACCGCACCCAAAACACCTTGAGCAAAGTTGTACCGGGTGAGGTGTCGGGCACAGATGAAGTCGCCTGGGCAGCACGTGTGCAGGTAATGCCTAACCCGACAGCCGGCAACCTTTTGGTACGACTGCCTGAATCCTCCTCCGACATGCGACTTGACCTGACCGATCTGACCGGGAAAAGACTGGCCACAGCGTACAGCATTGCCGGCACATGCCGGTTGGACCTGAGCCAATTGCCCAATGGCATTTACTTGCTGTCGATCGCTGATGATACGTACTCAACCATCAGAAAAATTGTGTTGGAAAAATGATCGGTTGATGGCTTTGGGCTGGTATAGCCAGTCCCCATGTCTGTAAGAAAACCTGAAAAGGCTATATTTACGAACCCTTAAAAGTTTTGTAGATATGGCCTTTTCGTTTTTTTGTAGTATTTCAACACCCTAAACAATTCGATATGAAGCATTTAGTCTGTTTTTTGTTCATAGTTGCTCCGGTATTTGGTTTGCAGCAAAGTGCCTCTGCCCAAAATGGCCTGTCGTGGTCGCCGGCGGTCTCGCCTGCGCCTGCCAGCCTTGGCGGCTCCAGTCCCCGTATTGCCCTGCTGGCCGACGGCACACCGGTGGCCGTTTGGGGTAAGGCGGGCACCACACCCCAGATCTGGTGCGCGCGCTGGACCGGCACAGCATTTTCTGCGCCTGTTCAGGTAAATACAGGCAGCATAAAACCCGGCGTATACGATTTTGGCGGCCTGGATATGGCGACCTTTGGGCAGCGCGTATTTGTTGTGTTTGAAGATTTCGATCAGGGCATCTACCTGGCCCGTTCGGATGATGGCGGCGCAACCTGGCAGTCCCCCGTCACGGTATTTGCCACCCCGCCGGGAATGGGCAACACCCTTCCTGCCATCGCTACCGATGCGGCGGGCAATCCAATTGTGACGTTTCTGTTGCAAACCGCTTCGGAAACCGATGCACATGTCGAACTCGCCCGATCGCCCGATGGCGGGCTTACCTTTTCCGACTACACCAATGCCGGCGCCCCGGCCGGCAACAACAGCGGTCAGGCCTGCGAATGTTGTAACCAGGATATCCTTACTGCGGGCGCCGATACGGTCTACGTCGCGTTCCGGGCCAATCGCAACAACCTGCGCGATATGTGGGTGACGCGCTCGACCGATAACGCCGGCACGTTCACCACAGCCTGCGACGTGGATGCCCAGGATTGGGTAATCAGTTCCTGCCCGACCAGCGGACCGCGCCTGGCCCGTATGTCCGGCGACAGCCTGCTGTCGGTATGGATGTCGAAAGGGAGCGGCTTGACCCGTGTTTATGCCAGCACCCTGCACGGCGGCTCGATGGTAAAAGGCAGCGAGTTTGAGATGCCTGCCAGCAGCCCCGCCGCTATTTTCAACCAAAACCATCCCGATGTGGCAGGCAGCAACGACACAATCGCCATGGTTTGGGAAGAAACGGGCTTTCCCGGTACGGGCCAGGATATGGTCATCGCCTTTTCAACCACAGGAGCGGGCGGGCTGAGTACCAACCTCGGCGTTCAGCCGGAGACCGGTACCCAAAAAGTACCCCAACTCATTTACGCCGGCGGGGTTTTTCACCTGATTTATACCAACGGCGTACAGGGGCTGTTGTATCGCCAGGGAACGGTTGTGGCGCCAAGCGCAACCGGAGAGGCGGTGCCGGAAAAAGACCGGCTCAGGGTATGGCCCAATCCGGCGGGCGCAACGCTGTTTTTCGAAACGGGAGCGGTAATGCCCGAAAATGCCCTGGTGCGCATCTTCGATGCTGCCGGGCTTTTGGTGCTGGAAAAGCAAATGGCCACAAGCGGTTTAAAAGGACAGATTGAAACGCGGTCATTGCAGTCTGGTATGTATTCGATTATGGTGGTTGCAGATGCACAAATCCATACCGCTACTTTTTTGAGACTTTA
>CALMBD010000218.1 GCA_937861115.1 uncultured Bacteroidota bacterium
ACACCTTGTGCCTTTCATTTCCGCAATCAGTGCTGGCCCTGCAGCAGGAATAGCCGCCAATTCCACTCCTGTATTTACAACAAATCACCTCGCACACTGACCATTCTCTTATTTTTGCCGTCGACCGTCCACCGTCGACCGTCCACCGTCCACCGTCTACCGTCTACCGTCTACCGTCTACCGTCCACCGTCCATGTACACCCTTTCCGACATTTTTATATATCCCGTAAAATCGCTCGGCGGCATTTCGCTTGCGGAAGCCAAAATAGAGCGCCGGGGACTGCAATACGACCGCCGCTGGATGCTGGTCGACGAGGCAGGGCGCTTTGTCAGCCAGCGCGAGATTCCAAAAATGGCCCTGCTGGGCACAGCCATTGAACCGCCTTTTTTGAAGGTATTTTGGAGACATGATCCTGCGCAACGTGTCCTGGTTCCGCTTAGGCCGGACCGTTCACATGAAACACTGCGTGTCGAAATATGGAGCGATATGTGCGCTGCCAGGAAAATGGACAATGAAATAAACAACTGGTTTTCAGACCATTTAGGTCAACACCTGCGCCTGGTGTACATGCCCGACACTACCAGGCGCCATGCAGATGGCCGGTACGCACCCAAAGGGCATTATGTCAGTTTTGCCGACGGATATCCCGTTCTGCTGGTCGGTCAGGCCTCGCTCGACGAACTCAACCGGAGGCTCGCACAACCTTTGCCCATGAATCGATTTCGCCCGAATTTTGTGTTTTCGGGCGGAGAACCTTTTGAAGAAGACACCTGGCGCGATTTCACGGTTGGAGAGGTGCCATTCCGCGGTGTGAAGCCCTGTGCGCGATGCATTATTCCTACAACCGATCAGGAAACGGCTGCCAGAGCCGCTGAGCCGCTGAAAACACTTGCGACGTTCCGGAAATTCGGCAACAAGATACTCTTTGGCCAGAATGTTATCTGGATGGGCGATGGCGAGCAGGTGGTAAGGGTGGGGGAGCCGCTCCGCCAACCGGTTCAGGCTGTGTAAGCCGGTAATTTCTTCATGCTTATCTGAAAACGGCGCCTGCCAGCAAACTGAAAAACGAAATGCAAAGCGCTATCTGCCGGTATCCGAATATCCGCAACCACCGGTCGCGGTAGTCCTGCCAATCGGATGGATACAGCTCCGGCGTCCATACCTGTATGGTCTTGTTGATAGGGACGTTGCCTTTCATCATCAGGGCGATATCGGTGACGAGTCCCAGCAGTGCCGTGAAGGACGCTATGCGAAGCACGGGATCATCTCCTGTAAAAGCGATTATTGCCAGGATCAAACTGAAAATGAGTGTGCCGTAGTAGGCCACCGGACCGCGGCTGCGCATCTGCGTGTCGATCTGGTTGCGCATTTCGATGTAGGCGGACGCGCTCAGGTTGCGGGAAGTATTGCGCAACGCCATCCAGTAGAAAAGTGGCTGGCTGACAGTGAGCGAGAAAAAAACAAGGGCGATGAAAAGGACAAGGTTGGTCAACATGGCTGAAAGCATAAGATTGCTGGTTTGGACGCAGGTTGTTGCCTAAAGGTAGCCGTTCAGGGTTTATTTTCGGACCGATTACCCTGCCGGATTTATGACAAAAATACCCGGCAGCGGATCATCCGCCCACCAGTTCCCGAGCCGTCGCCACGGCCGCGTCGCTGGGCGGGTTGCCGCTGAGCATAACGGCGATGCTGCGGACACGCTCGTCGGCATTCAACAGGCGAACGTTCGTTACCGTCCGGTTGTCTGCCACTTTTTTGTACACAAAGTAATGTGCATCTGCACGGGCTGCGATCTGGGGAGTGTGGGTAATGCTCACCACCTGGTGGCGCTCGCTGAGTTCTTTCAGGATCATCCCCATCTTGAGCGATACGTCGCCGCTGACCCCTGAGTCGATTTCGTCAAAAATGAGCGTGGGGAGCGGAATAGCGTCGGCAACGAGGCTTTTGGTGCAGAGTGTCAGGCGGGAGAGTTCGCCCCCTGATGCCACGCCCTTGATGGGCAGGTACTGCGAACCGACGTTGCTGGCAAATAGGAACTGCACGTCGTCTGTCCCTGTCGGGGTAAGCGTGTTTGTCGGAAGAATATCAACCCGGATGCGGGCGTGGGGCATGGAAAGTTGCGCCAGCATATGGTGTACGCGCTCCTGAAAACCGGCTGGTACGGCCTTGCGGCGCTCGCTGAGGGTGCCGGCAATTGCCAGCAATTGTTTTTCCTGTGCGGCAATAGCCTGTTCCAGCCGTGCTATTTCGCTTCCGAGATCGGTAAAGCCTGCTGTCTGAACGGCGAGGGTTTCCTGAATGTCAAGCAGTTCGGCGACACTACCCACACCGTGTTTTTTCTCCAGTTTATAGATGACGTTCAGGCGTTCCTGCACCTCTGCAATGCGAACCGGGTCGTGTTCAGTGCCTTCGCTGATGCGTTCGGCATCTTTGGCGAGTTCCTGGAGGTCGAGGATAAGGGTGTCGAGCCGCTCGCTCAGGCCGGAGAGCTGGGGCGACAGTTTCCGCGTGCCGCTTGTGCTGCGTCCGAGTTCCTGCAGTTGTCCGACGATGTTTTGTTCCGATTCGGCGAGATAGTTGTAAACGGCGCCGTATATCCGTTTGATGTCTTCGGCATTGGTGAGCCGTACGAGCTCCGCCTCGAGTTGGTCCTGTTCGCCGTCGACCAGTCCGGCCTGTTCCAGTTCGTCGAGTTGGAAGCGCAGGAACTCCATCTCTTTGGCGCCGTTTTCGCTTTGTTCAATAAGCGCCGCGAGCCGTTTTCTGTCGGCGGCATACTGCTTGTAGCCCGTTTGATAATCCTTGAGGATCAGGGTGTTATCGGCCAGAGCGTCGATCATCCGCAACTGAAAATTGACATTGTGGATGTCGAGCACATCGAACTGCTGATGGATGTCGACGAGAGCCTCCGTGAGGCGCTGCAATACCTGGTTGTTTACGGGGGTGTCGTTGATAAAAGCGCGACTTTTCCCAGCCGGCGACAATTCGCGGCGGATGACCACTTCGCTGTCGTAATCGAGTTCATTTTCCGCGAAAAATTCACGCAGGTCGTATTTGTCTACCTCAAAAAAGGCTTCCACCACGCATTTTTCGGTGTCGTTGTAGAACACTTTCGAGTCTGCACGTTCCCCCATGACGAGCCCAAGCGCACCCAGCAAGATAGATTTCCCGGCCCCTGTCTCGCCCGTTATGATGGTCAGGTGTTCGGAAAAATCAATCTCGAGTTCATCAATCAACGCATAATTGCGAATGTGGAGGCGTTTCAGCATTTTTTGGACGGTGGACGGTGGACGGTAAAAGGTGGACGGTGCAAGTTGTTTCTAAGTCAATCCTGTCGTCAACCGGTTTCGTTGGCCCGCAAAAATAATAATTGCGCGTTGAAATCAACGAAGTAAAATATTTTGTTTTAAACGAAGCGCCCGGTGTCCACCGCCACTGTCTACTGCTTCACTGTTCGCCCACCCGCAGTGCGACCTTCCGTTTTGTTGTAGCTGATCTTTTTCAGGTTGACCAGCAGGCGCGGTATTTCAGCCGCATCGGTGTAGAATTTTTTGCCGGCATAGGTGATCTTGCCCCTGCGGCGATTCCACTCGCTGGCCAGTAGCATATACTGTCCGCTGTAACGCGGGTTGGGACCGAAGGTCAGGTAATGCGTGTCGTCCTTGTTCTCAAAACTAATGGCGAAGTGCTCTTCTTTTGGCCGGAACAGGAAAACGCCGGGTGTTCCCGACTTGAAGTATATCTGTTCGGTCTTCCGGCCGTCGACGATCTTGATCTCGCCTGAGGTAATGGTGGAACTGCCCTCCTCGTCCAGAAAGCGATAGATGGTAAGGTCGTCGGACAGGTAAAACTGGATGCGTTTCAGGTCGTTGTCCGACCACTTTTGATCTTCGTACAATTTTTGGTTAAACGTCGAAAGTTGCGGGCTGCAGGAACTCAGCAGTCCAAGAGCCAGCAGTGGCAGAAGGTAAGTAAGTCGCATGATATGTTTCTTTTTTGATGCAAATACGCACAACTACCCTGTGACACCTGCAATGCCGCAGCGGTTTAACGAATCTTTATTACATAGTGCTAAAAAATTGTAAATGCGCCCTGCGTCCACGCACCCCCCCGTACCCCGGAATGGTATTCCGGGAAAACAAGCAGACCCTTGTACCCCGGAATGATATTCCGGGAAAACAAGTCCGGAATCGGATTCAGGTCAACTGATGCTACTTCCCTTTCGGGTGCGCCTGTTCATACACCTCGATCAGGCGCTCGATGCTGTTGTGCATGTACACCTGGGTAGCGGCAAGACTGGAGTGGCCGAGCAACTCCTTGATGGCATTCAGGTCGGCGCCGTTGTTGGACAGGTGGGTGGCAAAGGAGTGGCGCAGCACGTGCGGACTGCGTTGTTCGACCGTGGTAACGGCAGAAAGGTGTTTTCGCACGATGTAATAGATGTTTTCCGGACTGAGTCGCTCGCCTTTTTTGTTCAGGAAGAGCCAGGGCTGGTCGGTGCCCGGAAAGGTGCGGCTGCGGAGATCAAGAAACGCATCGAGCAGTTCGCCCAGGTATCGGGCGAAAGGCACGAGCCGTTCTTTATTGCCTTTTCCCGAAATGCGCACTACCGAGCGACCGGTATCCAGGTCCGTTGTTTTCAGGTTGGAGGCTTCGCTGCGGCGGATGCCGGTGGCATACAACAACTCCAGCAACAGGCGGTGCAGATGGCCGTAGTAGTCGTCCGGAAAGTCAATGTGGGTAAACAGGGCCGCCATCTGGCTTTCCTGAATGAAAACGGGCAGGCGCTTTCCGGTTTTGGGGGCGATGACCTTTTGCATGGGGTCTTTGTCGATCAGGCCGCGCTTTTTCAGAAAACGAAAATAACTCTTGAGACAGGAAAGTCGCCGGGTAATACTTCGGGCACTCTGGCCACCCTGCATCTGCGCAACCACCCAGGTACGGACGTGCAAATGCCTTACTTCGGAAACCGAGGTAAGGCATTGATGCTCCGTACAATGAGCAATAAAATTAGAAAGATCGCCCCGATAAGCCGTCAGCGTGTGTGGCGAAAAACGGCGCTCGAGCGATAAATATCCGAAAAACGACTCTTCGTGGAACATGCAGGTTGAGGTTTGAAGCGGTCAAATGTGCTGAACAGGATATGCCTGATCCCACAAATTTAACGGCTTAAACGGATTCAACCCCCTGTTCAGTCGTTTTTGTTGCCGTAAGTTTCTTCTTTGTAGACGGCCTTCAGGATTTCCGTGCGGCGTTCTACCGAGGGCTTGCTGAATGCCTTGCGGCGGCGCAGTTCTTTCAGAATGCCCGCTCTTTCGAATTTGCGTTTGTACTTCTTGAGTACCTTGTCAATGGCTTCGCCGTCTTTGACCTCAACGATGAGCATGTATTTGTGCTAAGTTTTAGTGAAAAAATGGTTCCCGAATTTTCGGGCTGCAAAGATACTTCGATTTGCAGCATTTTTACAAACCGCGGCGAAACTTTAAAAGAAAATTTCCTGTGCAACCCTGAAAGTGTTGGCGTGGGCCTCGACGATATCGGCGATCCGGCGCGAGTAGCCCCCGCCCATGCTGACGGCTACCGGTATGCCGTTTTGCCGGCAGTACGACAACACTATGCGGTCGCGCTCCCGGCAGCCTTCCCGGCTGATATCCAGCCGCCCCAGTTGATCGGAAGCCAGGATGTCGACGCCGCTGAGGTAAAAAACAAAGTCGGGTTCAAAGGCTTCGGCGATACGGGGCAGGGTTTCGCGCAGCATCTTCAGGTATGGCCCGTCCGTCAGTCCGTCGGGCAGACCAATGTCGAGGCTGGACTGTTCCTTTCGTAGGGGATAGTTGCGCTCACCGTGCATGGAAAAGGTGAATACACGCGGTTCGTCGCTGAAAATGGACGCGGTGCCGTTGCCCTGGTGCACATCTAGGTCGACAATGAGTATTTTTTTCGCCAGTCCGTTGTGCAGCAAATAGTTGGCGGCAACGGCCTGGTCGTTGAAGCAGCAATACCCTTCGCCACGGTCTGCAAAGGCATGGTGGGTACCGCCCGCCACATTCATGGCGCATCCGTCCTTTTGGGCAAACAGGGCGCACTGGATGGTTCCGTTGGCGATATGGCGACCGCGGTGCACGAATTTTTCATTGATCGGAAATCCGATGGCGCGCACTTCCTTGTCGCTCAGGCGCACTTCGGTCAGTTTATCCCAATAGGTTTTGGTATGGGTCAGCAGAGCCACCGGTTCGGGCAGGGGATCGGGATGAAAGAAATTGTCCTGTACTACGGTGCCTTCGTAAAGCAATTGCTCGGGGATGAGCTCGTATTTGACCATCGGAAAGCGATGACCGGCGGGCAATTCGTATTTGTAAACAGGCGAATAGGCAATTTTCAGCATACAGGCGTCAGAACGGGCAACCGGGGCAGGGTTCTGCCTTCCCATTGGACTTGGGGCGGGAAATGGTAACACCCGAACCGGTAACGCGAAATTCGGTACGCCGGTTCAACTGATATTCCTGTTCCGTGCAGGGCACGCCGTTGGTGCAATGGTTTACCGGCTGCGTTTCGCCGTAACCGCGCCCGGTCAGGCGCGCCCGGTCGATGCCGTGCTGCACCAGCCAGTTAACTACGGCATCGGCCCTGCGCTGCGACAGGTCGAGGTTGTATTCATCCGATCCGCGCGAATCGGTATGGGAAGATATCTCCACCAAAAGTTCCGGGTTTTCCCGGAGCGTTTTGACCAGTTTTTCCAGTTCGGGATATGATTCCTGCCGCACGCTTGCCTGGTCGAAATCGTAATACAAATGGATCAGAAACCCCTTTGATCCGCGCTCCCAGGTTTCCTTTTCGGGCTTGCTGGGCGTGCCGTTATCGAACAGCACACCGTCTTTGACAACCAGTCCGTTGCCGAGATCGAAGTTGCCGGGCGATCCGTCGGCATTTTCATACATACCCGATTCGTCGTTGTATTTGGGGACTTGCCGCACATTTTGCTCGGCTCGCTGCACGATAAACCCGTCTGCGTCGAGATAGGGTAACAGGCTGAGATTGGCTTTCAGGGTTGAACTTCTTTCCAGTTCCCTGGTGCAATGTCCGTCTGAGGAAGCGGCAATAAAACCGTCTTTGGTGGCTTTCACCGAATAGCAACAATCTTTGTCCAGTTTGAACTTGTACCGGCCGTCGCTTCCGGTGATATAGGCCTCGGATACGGGTTTGCCGCAATCGTTGGTGAGCGACACGCGGGCGCCTTCGGCAGGATAGCCGTCGGTCATATCAAATACAATTCCCTGGATGGTGAAATTAGACTGCTTCTTCAGCGGAATTTCGATGCGGGTGATCTGTCCGGGTACCGTTTCGTTGGTGCAACCTTTTTTAACCACGGGCTCGTAGCCTTTTTTGCCGACCGAAAAATCGGCGCAATCCGCGTAGCGCATATCAAAAGCGATCGTCCCGTTGGGGCCGGTTGTCAGTGTCAGGTCGGTATTGGAATTGGCGATGGCTGCGCCGCTAACGGGCACTTTGGTCTGGGCATCGTAGACGAATATCTCTACCGGAGAAGCGCTTTTCTGGAAACCGTATACGTCGTCGCGCCCGGCGCCACCACCCCGGTCGGAAGAGAAAAAGCCCCAGGTGAGGTCGCCCCCGAACGCGATACCGAAGTCGTCGCTGGTGGAATTCATGGGGAATCCGAGGTTGACCGGCAGGTTCCAGGAAGAGCGTCCGTCGCCGGTTGCGTAGTAAATATCCAGCCCGCCCAGTCCGATATGGCCGTTGGAGGCGAAATAAAGCCGGTTGTTCGGATCGATGTAGGGGAATATCTCGTTGCCTTCTGTATTGATGATGGGCCCGAGGTTGCGGGCCGGCGCCCATCGGCCGTTTTCCAGTTCGCTCACATAAAGGTCCATACCACCGTATCCGCCGGGCATATTGCTGGAGAAATAAATCCGCTGCCCGTCGGCACTGATACTGGGGTGCGCGACGCTGAATTCATCAGAATTGAAGGGCATGCCGGTGACATTGCTCCAGTCGCCCCTGCCGTCTGCCTCAGCGGTATAAATTTTCAGTTTTACCAGTCCTTCGTCGCTCTTGCCCGTTTTGCCGTCGGAAAAATTGTTCCGGGTAAAGTAGATCGTACGCCCGTCCTGTGAGACGGAAACCGACGCCTCGTGGAACTTGGTATTGAGTTCTTTCGAATATTTTGTAGTCGGACCGTACCGGAAGTCGCCTGGATGAATACCCTGGATATTGAATTCGACTTTATACAGTTCTGCAAAAGGATTGCCCGTCCACATACTGGTGCGTTTCACGGGGCCTGTCTGGTCGCGGTCGCTGGCAAAAATGACGTTGTTGCCCAGTATGGCGGGGCTGAAATCGTCCAGATTGGAATTGAAAGGCATATGGCTGACGACGTAGAAACCCCTGTTTTTGGTCATCAGTTCTTCTTCAAGGTCGCAGGCCTGGGCGAGGTACTGGCCCCGGGCATCGTCGGGCGCCTCCTTGATGTATTGCTTGAGCCACACCTTTGCCAGATCGCATTTGCCGTTGGCCTGGAGCATCATACCGTAATAGAGCCGATGGATGGCCCGGGCGTTGGGCGATTGTACCACCTGGCCGTACCAGTATTCGGCATTTTCGGTGTCGTTGATCTTGCGGTAACACTCGGCGAGGTTCACCTTTGCCTCCACCGCATCGTTTTTCTGTAACACCTGCTGATACAGCGCAATGGCTGTAATATAGTCGAGGTCGCGCATGGCATCGTTGGCGCGTTTCAACGCGCCGGACTGTGCAAATGCGGCATTTGCAAACAGGAAAAGGAAGGCGACGATACCGGGAGTAAGTTTAAATGCCATCGGTTTTTAGTTTATCGGTTGGTGGGGCAAACAGATGGAACTATAAAGCGTAAAAGAGCCGATATAGTTTATCGTGCTTCAAAAATAACGCGGCGAAGCGACACGCTTTATTTTAATGTCAAACTCATAGCCCAGCATCACCTCGAACGACCCGTTGTTGGCTTTGTTCAGTTTGTTCAGAGTAAGGTCGTAGGCGGCGCCAATGCGCAGGCCGTTGCGAAAATAAAACGCCGCCCATATATCTGCGGAATCATTCGACGAGTCGCTCAATTCGAGTGCCGTGCGGTAGGCCATGCCCACCCACAGAGACCGTGCGATAAAAAAGGAAGCGTCGATATCCAGCTCGGTGGGTGAGCCGAAATTGCGGAACGTTTTATCGCTGCGCAGCGAACTAAGCGCCCCGGTGCTTTTCAAAAGTATGGACGGGCGAAAAACAAGGTTGTCGGTGCTCCCGAGGTTAAATGCCGCACCTGCAGTAGTGTAATAATGCCGGTATGTTTTGGCATAAACCGGTGTAGCGTCCTTGTCCGCCTCCCTCAGATCGTGTTCGAGCATGCGCGGGCATCCCACACCGACGTAAAACTGCTTGTTGTACAGGTATAGTCCGGCGCCAAAGTTCGGCAGCCAGCGGTTGATGTTTTCGCTGAAGGCCACGTCGTCGTTGTCTTCCAGCGACAGGTCGGAGAAGTCGCTGCGCCAGTTGGTCACGCTGGCCTGCAATCCGACCGAAAGCCGGAATGTTTTTCCCAGCCGGAAACGGTAGGCATAGTCGGTATTGAGGTCGAATGTGCCGGTCGCTCCGACCTTGTCGTTGACCAGACCTACGCCCAGGCCGATATGGTCGTTTTTCAGGGGGGTATGCGCCGACAGCGATTGTGTCACGGGCGCCCCGTCGAGGCCCACCCACTGTTGCCGGTGGATAAGGTTCATGGTCAGGTGTTCGGCACTGCCGGCCACCGCAGGGTTATAGATCAGGCTGTTAAAGAAATACTTCGTAAACATCGGGTCTTGCTGCCCGGAGGCACTTATCGAGGCGAGTACGCCGGCGATGAAGACAAGAAGGGTAAATTTTCTCATGTGGATTTACTTTTGCAAAAATCCCGGAAAAGGGCGGCTAAACCTGTAAACAGGCAGGTTTTCAGATTACAAAAAACTACTAACCAAAGCCTTGCCAAAAGCAGTCTGAAACCACTTTGCCCGGAAATTATTTCCGCTGTTAACACATTCCGGATTTCCGGTATATGGTCGAAAACGGCCGGAAAGCGGCAGAAACGCAAAAGTAACGGAAAGTTAATATTTTTGAAGGTTCTCCGATTCTACAACCTGAAACCCTTTGTCGCCGGTGTTGGCAAGTTGAATCAGCGCCCGCGCGACCCTGGCGGCTTCTATGCCGCGGTACCGCCGGGGAATAAGGGGGGCGAAAATTTTTGCCAGGATGATACCGATCTTTTCCCCGAGTCTGAATTCGCTGCGTTCGCCCAGCAAAAAGGAGGGGCGGGCGGTAACGAAGTGTTCAAAGTCAAGCCCCTTTATTTTGTCTTCCAACTCGCCTTTCGTGCGCAGGTAAAAACCCGAAGCGGCGGCATTTGCGCCGACCGAAGAGACCAGCAGGTATTGCCGGACGCCGTTTTGCCGGGCAATTTTGCCAATTTCGAAAGGGTAGGTACAGTCGGTGCGGTACTGTGCCGCCTGCGAGCCTGCCTTGCGGAGCGTAGTGCCGAGGGCACAGAACAGGTCGTCGCCTTTGATTTTGGAAGGATCGGGGTTGTCGAAATCGATGATCGATTCCTGTAATTTGGGATGTTGAATCCCGAGCGGTCGACGCGTCAGCGCGACGACCCGGCTGTAGTGCGGACTGTCCAGCAACTGCTCTAGCAGGTGGCTGCCGACGAGTCCGGTTGCGCCGAGAAGGAGGGCGGTTTTTTCCATAACGCAGTGAAAATGTATGCCAAAGATCAGAAAACTTTTTTGCCGGGAACACGCTTTTAGTTTAATGCCTTGAAGAATCCTGTGAAGCCCTATCTTTGCCGCCCGGTTTTCTTTGGGCAGGTGCGTTCGCCTGCCATCCGTCAATTGACCCTTAACAGTAAAAAATATGTTTGAAAGTTTAAGCGATCGTCTGGAGAGTGCCTTTAAAGTCCTGAGCGGCAGCAACCGCATCACCGAACTCAATGTAGCCGAAAGCATCAAGGAGATCCGCCGCGCGCTGGTTGCCGCCGACGTGAACTACAAGATTGCCAAGGAGTTCACCGACAAGGTCAGGGACAAGGCAATGGGCGTCGAGAATGTGCTGAAAAGTGTTTCGCCCGGCCAGTTGATGGTCAAAATCGTCATGGACGAACTGACCGAACTCATGGGGGGCCAGAGTGTGGGCATCAATGTAAAAGGCAGCCCCGGCGTGGTATTGGTGGCCGGCCTGCAGGGTTCGGGTAAAACGACATTTTCGGGCAAACTTGCCAAATACCTCAAGGAGCAGCGCAAGATGAATCCGCTGCTGGTGGCCTGCGATGTATACCGTCCCGCGGCAATCGACCAGTTGACGGTATTGGGCGAGAGTATCAAGGTTAGCATTTATAAGGAGGTCGAAAACAAGAACCCCATCGAGATCGCCAAAAACGCGATCGCCTACGCCAAACAGCACAACCACAATGTCGTCATTGTGGATACCGCCGGTCGCCTCGCCGTGGATGAGGTGATGATGGATGAAGTGACGGCGCTCAAGGATACCCTGAAGCCGACCGAAACGCTGTTTGTCGTAGATGCCATGACGGGCCAGGACGCCGTCAATACGGCCCAGGCCTTCAATACCCGGATCAATTTCGACGGTGTGGTGCTGACCAAACTCGACGGCGACACACGCGGCGGAGCAGCCCTCAGCATTCAGTACACGGTTGGCAAACCTATCAAGTTCGTCTCACAGGGCGAGAAACTGGACGCCCTCGACGTGTTTTACCCGGAGCGTATGGCCCAGCGCATACTGGGTATGGGCGATATCGTGTCGCTGGTGGAAAAGGCGCAGATGGACTTCGACGAAGAGGAAGCCAAGCGCCTGGAGAAGCGCATGAAGCAGAACAAGTTCGACTTCAACGACTTCCTGGGCCAGATGCAACAGATCAAAAAAATGGGCGATCTGAAAAGCCTGATGAGCATGATACCGGGCATGAGCAAGGCGCTGAAAGATGCTCCTATCGACGATAAAGCCATCAACCGGGTGGAAGCCATCATTCAGAGCATGACGCCTCAGGAACGCGCCAACCCCGAAATGATGAGCCTGTCCCGCAAAAAACGCATCGCGCGCGGTTGCGGCCAGACACTTGACCAAATCAACCTGTTTGTGAAAAACTTCAACGATATGCGCAAGATGATGCACCAGATGGCCAACATGCCTATGGGCAAAATGGGCATGCCGCAGGGTATGGGTATGCCCAAGGGCGGTGCAATGCGGAAACTCAAGCGCTGACAGGTTATGCCACCTGTCTTGTACGAACAAGGCCCGTGAACAAACTTATGTTCACGGGCCTTGTTCGTATGTGAAGAAGAGATCAGATCAATTTTTTACCATCTTCCCGGTATAAACGGCCTTTTCACCCGTAATTTTCAGGAAATAGATGCCTGCCGGCAGGGTAGCGGTGGGTATGCTCACATTTCCGGCATCCTGGTTTTCAAACGAGACCGAGGCGCGCTGGCCGTTAACGGAATAGACCTCGATCTGCTGCGCAACGTCGTCGCCAATGCGGGCCACGGCGATGTCGTTCACCGGATTGGGCTGAATGCTTATCGTCTGGGTCGCGGCTTCGCCGGTAGCGGTCAGGATCGGGTCGAAACGGGTGCCGCTGTTGAGAACCTCCTTGTCGGAGGTGCGCTGTACCCACGCAAGTACGTATACCTCGTCGGGGTTCCAGGCGGCATTGATCGCAAAATCGAAGTTGAACTGGACGGATTGTCCCACGGCAGCAGGCGTAAAATCGGCGCCGTTGATCTCGGGCAGCATTTTGCGGAACACGTTGTGGTGTACGGTTTCGCCGTTGCCGCCGGCAAAATTGACCGTTTTTTCCACAACCGCAGCATAAATTTTGTAGGGACCGGCCGGTATTGTCGACAGGGAATGTGCGGTAATAGAGGCTACCCGTGCGTTGTTGGGGCCCGACTCGCTTACCTGTAACCACAGCGGACTGGTCATGCCCAGCAAGCCCTGCAACGTAGCATTGGTGAGGATGGGGGTGGTAATGGGCTGCTCGACGCCGTTGATCGCGATGGCCGGCGTACCGGGAATTCCATAGTAATTGGTGCGCGCCGTGTTTTCTGTTGTGTTGGCGAGGTACAAGCCGCAACTGTTGTAAGGGATAGGCGGGTGTATGGAAATGTGGTGAATATCGTCGGGAAACTGGTTGATCAGGTTAAAAAAAGCGGGGTTTTTACTGGCGCAGACAGAGCATTTGGAATTGGTAAAATGCTCTATCAGGAGATACTGTTTGGCCGAAGTCTGTGCCAGGGCAGCCGAAGCCGAAAAAAGAATGAGAAGAAGCAGGTTGTGTTTTTTCATAATGGATCTAATTGTTTGCTGCAAAGCTAGACGCTTATACATTCATCTGCTCCGATTTTCTCCGTTAATGTCGCCAAATGTCGCCTTGCCAACCATTAACCTACTTTGCCAGAAAGCCCGTATCCTTGCGTCTTGAAAGACATAACGCAATTTTATATCAACCATTCTGAACAATGTACCTCCTGGTTATGCCCGATTTTACCTCTGCCGAGGTGTGGGTAAGTCTGCTTACCCTGACTTTTCTTGAAATTGTCCTTGGGGTGGACAACATTATTTTTCTATCCATCATTTCGTCCAAACTACCGGCTGCCGAGCAACCCAAAGCACGCAATATCGGCCTGGTGCTGGCTATGGTGCTTCGTGTGTTGTTGCTATTTGGTATCACCTGGGTCATGTCGCTCAACAAAATCCTGGTCCCGCTCGACTTTCTGTCGACACATGACGAAGCGCACCCGGGTGAACACGCAGGGCTTACGGGACAGGGACTTATCCTGTTAGTGGGCGGTTTGTTCCTGTTGTACAAGGCGACCACAGAGATACACCACAAACTGGAATTACCCCAGGAGAGCGACGACCCGCATGTTGGTAAAGGCAAAGCTGCCTTGAATGCGGTAATCGTCCAGATTGCGGTGATTAACCTGGTCTTTTCCTTTGACTCCATTCTTACCGCTGTGGGGATAGCAGACAACCTGATCATCATGATCATCGCTGTGGTCGCTTCCGTTCTGATCATGATGATCTTTTCCGGTCCGGTCAGCAAATTCGTCAATGAACACCCGACCGTGCAAATGCTCGGGCTGGCATTTCTGATCCTGATCGGCTTTTCACTGGTGGCAGAGGCTGCGCACAGCGGACACCTACTCGCGGCCGAGGTGCCTAAGGGCTATCTTTACTTTGCCATATTCTTTTCGCTTTTTGTCGAAATGCTCAATATCAGGATGAGCAAAAGGATGAAAAAACCGATCCAGTTACACGGGCCCGGTGAAACGGCGAAAAGACGCGGGCTGCTCGATGACGACCTGCTCGACGATAACAAGTAAACGCCGGATTGTTTTATTGTTAAATTGCCGAACATGAATTGATTGACCGGAAAGGCAAAACAGGCATGGTTTCAACGCGACAATACAGCAATGAAACAATTAAACCGTACAACCATGAATGACATCCAACTCAACCTCACCCGCGACCTCGTCTTTTTCGACGTGGAAACAACCGGGCTCAATGTGATCCGCGACCGTATCGTCCAGATCGCACTGGTGAAACTCCGGAAAAACGGCCAGCCACCCGAGGAGTTCAGCACGCTGATCAACCCGGGCATCCCGATTTCGGAGGAATCGATGGCGATTCACGGTATCACCCCCAAAGACCTGGCAAACAAACCCGTTTTCAGCCAGGTGGCCCAAAAAATATACGATTTTATCGGCAATGCCGACCTGGCAGGATACAATTCCAACCGTTTCGACGTACCCATGCTGATGGAAGAGTTTGCCCGGGTGGGTATGGAACTGGACCTTTCCAGGCGGCGTTTGATCGACGTTCAGCGTATCTTCTACAAAATGGAGCCGCGCACCCTGAAGGCCGCCTACCGTTTTTACTGTAACGGGGAAATGGAAGATGCGCATGATGCACTCGCCGATGTCCGGGCTACCATAGCCGTATTTAAAGGACAGATCAGCGTTTATGAAGGCAAGGACCTGCTCGATGAAGACGGCAATGTAATCGAGGCGCCGATAAAAAATGACATTCAGGCATTGCACGAATTTACCAACGACCTGAATTTCCTCGACGCCACCCAAAAACTGAAGGTGCAAAACGACGGTACCGTTGTGTTCAATTTCGGAAAATACATGGGCCAGCCGGTGATGGAAGTGCTGCGCAAAGAAAAGAACTACGGCCACTGGATCATGGAGAAGGAGTTCTCCTCCCAGGTCAAACAGATCATCAAACAGATGATGAAAGAGTTATAAGCGGTTTCACGATGATGTTTTTCAGGCAATTGATTTGGCGTCCGATTTTTGGTAAAGGCATATGGGGTGCCACGCTTTGTGCAGCCATGCTTTGTTTGGCCTTTCTCCAGACGGGGTGCTTCCAGCCAAAGGACGGCTGTCTGGATATCGATGCCACCAATTTCGATGCGGCGGCCGATAAGAACTGCTGTTGCGAGTACCCGCAGTTGCGGCTCGAAACGGTGCAGCGCTACGATACCCTTCAGTTCCTTGCGGACGGTTTATACCCGGCCGCCAACGGACAACTGTTCCGCATCAAGTCTGTTTCTTTTTATCTTTCTGATTTTCAACTGTTTCAGTCGGGCGGAATGTTCAGTGTCAGCGATTCGGTCCAACTCAAGTCCTTTGCAGTCTCGGGAAACGATACCGTGAGCCAGACTTTCACCGACGATTTTTTGCTGGTGCGCCGCACGCCCGTCTCGAACACAGTCGGGCAGTTTCGAACGGCCGGCAACTTCGACGAAATTCGGTTCCGCCTCGGGTTGTCGCCTGAAGCGCAACGCGTCATCCCGGGACTTGCACCTTCAGGTCATCCCCTGCGTATTCAACCCGACAGCCTGTGGCACGGCCGCGACGCCGGGTATGTTTTTCTGCAGGCCGTGATCGTCCGGGACTCCATGGCGACCAGCGTACCGGACACGCTGGCCCTGACCCGGGCCGATTTTGATGATTTTTTCATCCAGCAATCGGCAAGTTTTTACCACCAGCCGGGGGGGTACGACTTTGTTTTCAAACTCACGGCCGACTACAAAAAGATGTTCGAAGGAATAGATTGGTCAACCGGCGACATTTTGTCCTGGAAAAGTCAAATTGTTGCAAACATGCCGAACGTGTTTACTGTTTCCCAGTAAAAAGCGGCAATTTTGCCTCGGACACATCCAATCACCTCCCGGGAGAAAATCACTGCCGGGCACTCAATACATCTGCCATGATTCTACGCACGCTCGCGTTATTGCTCCTTTCCTTTACTTTCATGACTGCCTGCAAGGACAATGACGAACCCGTTAACCGGGACAACTTTACCGTTACCTTCAAGGTACTGTATGACGGCCAGCCCCTGGAAAAATACGTCAACTACCCTTATGGCGACAAATACATCATGTTCGACAAGTTTAATACGTACTTGTCCGATCTGACTTTGCTCAAAGGCGCCGAGGAAGTGAAACTGTCTGATATCGAGTGGGTTGACTTTACCCCCGATTTTGCTCCCGATGACAAGGCGGTAGCTGTTTCGTATAAATACACCGTACCCGACGGCGATTATACGGGGGTTAAAATCGGATACGGCGTACGCCCCGACCTGAACGCCAAAAAGCCCGCCGATTTTCCTGTTGGGCACCCGCTGTACCTGGAAAACGAATACTGGTCGGGTTGGAAAAGTTATATTTTTACCAAGATACAGGGAGAGTTTGACGTAGACGGCGACAACAGCACCGACACCAATATTTTTTACCATTGCGGTTCAGACGCTGTCTACAACACGGCAACTATGGACCGGGATATTCGTGTCAGCGGCAATGGTTCTCTGGAAATCGAGTTCGATCTGAAGAAACTCTTCACCTTCAACGGCCAACTGCTCGACCTCACGGTTCCGGCCAATCAGGTCACTTCGCATGATGCCTCCAATATTGCCCTGGGCCAGAAAATCATGAGCAATTTCAAAAATGCAACCCTGCTTCAATAAAGCGGCGTACCTCCTATGAACATATCCATGATCTTTCGTCCGGGCACCCGACTCCTCGCTGCCGCCGTGCTGGCGGGTATGGTTATCCTGCTTGCCCAGTGTAAAAAGGATCCGCCGTCAACCGTGATCACGGCGTGTGATCTGACGGATATTCCATACAGTCCGACGCCCTATACGATCATAAAGCCGGATGATTTTCCTCAGATTTTTATTCCTGCCGACAACCCGATGACCAAGGAAGGGGTACAGTTGGGCCGTCGCCTGTTTTATGATCCGATACTTTCCGGCGACAGCACCATGTCGTGCTCCGGTTGTCACCTGCCGCAAGGAAGTTTTACCGACAACAAGGCCGTGTCGACGGGCATCGACGGTATTGCCGGGCGGCGCAGCGCCATGAGCCTGCTGAATATCGCGTATGCGACGAACGGGTTATTCTGGGACGGTCGGGTCAAAACCCTGGAAGAACAGGCGCTTAAACCCGTGGAAGACCCTATCGAAATGCACGCCACCTGGCCCCAGGTTGTGGAAAAACTGAAAAAGCACCCGGTTTATCCCGAATTATTCCGAAAGGCATTCGGCATTTCTTCCTGTGAGTCGATCACCAAAGAACTGGCGGCAAAGGCCATAGCGCAATTTGAACGCATACTCATCAGCAGCGGCACCTCCAAGTTTGACCAGTTCAATAAAGGTGTCGCAGAGTTCGAGGATGAGGAGTTGCGCGGAAAACTGATGTTCTTCGACGAGGGACAGTCATCCGGGCTTCCCGACGCCCAGTGTTTCCACTGCCATGGCGGCATTACCATGACCGGCAACAATTTCTTCAACAACGGTCTGGACAGCGTGGGCAAGTTGACCGATTTCCCGGACAAAGGCCTCGGTGAAGTGACCGGAAAAGACTCCGACTGCGGAAAATTCCGGACGCCAACCCTACGGAATATAGCCCTGACAGCGCCTTATATGCACGATGGCCGCTTTAATACCCTGGAAGAAGTGATGGCCCAATACAACGACAATGGCTTTGGTCTGTCGAACGAAGATATTTTTGTCCAGCAGATCGGCTTTCCGATCACCAACGACGGCGTCGTTCATTATTCCGGACTGACGCCGAGCCAGACAAAGGATATTATAGCCTTCCTGCATACCCTGACGGATACGGTGTTTATCAACAATCCTGATATTCAGAACCCTTTTCAGTGATACAACACCGGGTGAATAAAATACGGGGCGGCCGGGAGGCCGCCTTTTTTTATTTTTGGCCGGATTCTTGACGGAAGATACCCCAAACCCGGTATGCCGGCCAAAGGGTGTTTTCAGGCCGGCTCGGGCGTTTACTTAACCAATCCCTTCGTTACATGCGAAACCGACTTACGTTTCTCGCTCTTTTACCGGCATTTTTGGCCGGAGCGCAAATCAGCGACGGCGGCAAGCCGCTCGCCCTGCTACCCGAAACACGGGCCCTTTTGGAGCATAACGCCCTGATATCTGTACAACTCCCTGCTTTGGACGTGGAACAGGCGCGGCTGGAAGATGCCCGGACGCCCGGCCAGAACCGCTTTGCCGCGCCGGTTGCCGCCGATGTTTCGCCTGAACAGGCAGGCGTATGGACAAGCCTGCCCGATGGCGGCCGGGTATGGCAATGCGAGCTTGTTTCGAAAGGCGCTCTGGGGATGGTACTGTTGTTCGACCACTTCCAACTGCCTCCCGGCGGTCGTTTTTTTGCCTACACGCCAAATGGCGACAGGGTATATGGCGCTTTTACCGATCGCAGTTGCCTGGCTTCCGGAAAATTCACCATCGGCATCCTGCCGGGCGAAGTTGCCCGGCTGGAGTACCGGGAGCCCAAAGGCGCCAGGGGCGCCGCCAAAATTCACCTGAACCGCGTTGATGTCGCCTACGACCGCCCGGCCATGCAGGAAGGCGAGGTCGCCGGACTATCCGATTTCGGCCAGGGACTGCCCTGTAATATCAACATCAACTGTCCGACAGGGGCGGCATGGCAAACGGAAAAAAAGGGCGTTGCGCGCATCCTGATGGTGTTTTCCAATGGTTCGGGCTGGTGCTCGGGCACCCTGGTCGCCAATACGGCCGGTACGGGCGAACCCTATTTTCTGACGGCCCACCACTGTCAGTTGATCGGCCAGAACCCCGATTTCCAACACTGGCGTTTTGATTTTGACTATGAGGCGGCAGGGTGCCCCAACCCCGCCAGTGAACCCGTCGCAAAGTCGGTGCTCGGGTGCGAACGTATTTCATTTCGCGCCGAATCGGACTTTATGCTGCTCAAAACCAGTCCCCTGCCCGGCAACTACGGTCTCTATTTCAATGGCTGGACACGCGATACCACACTGCCGGCCTACACCACGTTTATACA
>CALMBD010000219.1 GCA_937861115.1 uncultured Bacteroidota bacterium
CCCAGCGACAGGCTGCCGAATACAGATTGCAGCTGCGAACGCACCGGCTGACTTTGTTGAATATTGCCGGGCTGAATGATGTTTTGCAGGATGAAAATATTGGCGTACCGAAGGCCGGGGCCCTTTGAGTCAGCGTACTCGGAGAGTACTTTTACATCATTGATGCTCGATCCCAGCGTGAGGCCCGCGCTGATGTTATTAAAGTCTTTTTTGAGGTTCAGCAGTACGTCGCCGTATTTAACCGTGCCTTCGCTGCGGTTCATCACGAAACGGCCGTTTGGATCGGCCAGCGTCGGTTCTGTGCCTGCGTAGGCGTGCTGTTCAAACTGGTCGTAGGTCTTGTCCAGGTTGCCGCGGAACTGCAGGTTGGCCCAGTCTGTAAGTTTAAGGCCGACGGTTACGGTGCCGTAGAAACGATTGCGAAGGTCGAAGTTCGGGTTGCGGTTCAATATCCAGTAGGGGTTCTGCCAGTCATCACGGCTACCCACCCAGTTCTGGAGGTAGAGTTTGCTGGCGTCGTCGAACTTTTCATAGTTGTTGCCGCTGTAGTTCGCCCAGTTCTCACTGCGCGGGAAGAGGTACAGACCCGTGAGCGGGTTGAAGTACAGTCCCTGTGCATTGCGGTTGTCGCCGCGCTGGTTGGTGTAGTTCAGGTTAGCGCTCAGGCTCAGCCGACCGTCGAGGAATTCCGCAGTTTCGCGCAGCGTCAGGTTATGGCGCTTGAGTTCGCTGGTCGGGATGATGCCGTTGGAGGTCGTGTTGGCGTAGGAAAAATACGTTTGCGCCACCTTGTTGCCTCCGGTCAGACCGATCGAATTGATGTAGGTTGTTCCCGTCTGGAAAAAATCCTTGACATGGTCGTTCGAACTTGCCTTGTCGCCCCAGCTGAAATTTTCATTCGGCCTCGATCCATAGGTAAATTGAAGATCAGGCGTCAGGGTGGGCGATTCAAAGGTCACGTTGGAAGAAAAATCGATTTTGGTCTGGCCGTCTTTGCCTTTTTTTGTGGTCACCAGGATCACGCCGTTGGCGGCCTGACTGCCGTACAAGGCTGCTGCGGAGGCGCCTTTCAGCACGGTCATGCTTTCGATATCCTCCGGGTTGAGGTTGGAGATGGCGTCGCCGCCGTCGCGTCCGACGTTACCGCTGTTGCCCGACTGTCCCCAGATATCGCCCGGCTGGGCGGGGGAGTAGTTGAACATCGGTACCCCGTCGATCACATACAACACGTTGTTGTCGCGGGTCGATTTCTGGCCGCGCATCACCACACGTGTGGAGCCGCCGACACCCGAACCGCTGCGGTTGATCTGCAAACCGGCAGTTCTGCCCGACAGCGAGTTGATCACGTTGGCGTCTTTAACGCGGGTAAGGTCGCCGCTGCTGATCTCCTGTGCGCCGTAGGTAAGCGACTTTTTCTCCCTGGAGATACCCAGTGCGGTCACCACGACCTCATCGAGTTCGACGCCGGCTGTCAGCATCACATCGACAGAGGTGCTGCCGTTCAGTGCGACGGTTTTCGACTGGTAGCCGGTGTAGGAGATCGTGATGGAGCCGTTCGGGTCGCTGACGCTAATGCGGTAGTTGCCGTCTACGTCGGTCACAGCCCCGCTGCGGGAGCCGACTTCGGCCACCGTAACACCCACAAGGGCTTCACCGGTGGCGCTGTCCGTCACCTTGCCGGTGACGACCTGTGCAAACATCTGACCGCTGAGGGCCAGGCACAGGAGCAACAGGGGGGCCTTTAAAAAGCTCCTGTCCAGCAGTTTAATGTTGAATTGATTCATACGAAAATGTGTGGTTAGTGAAAAATGTGCAAAGGTGTCAGGCTTTTGCAGGTCGTATTCGGACAAAAACTTCCAGTCCGACACAGATACACGACCTGTGCCGGCCAAATTTTTCCGGGGAATGAATAGTGGATTAGTACGGGTATTTATTCGGGTAGTATAGCGTCAACCTGGCCCGGCGCCTTCCCACCTGGAAAGGGGCTCGATAATGAGTTTCCTCATTCCTTTCCCGGTGGGCGAGGGCCTGGGAGGTTGGATTATCCTTTCCAGCGAACAAAGGCCTCCATTGCCTCGTATTCCGCCAGGCCCAGTGATCGGTACATCTGGGCGGTTTCCTTGTTTCGGTGTTCGGCACGCTGCCAGAACTCGCGGTCGTCGCCTCCCGGGAACGGCGGGCGGTCTTTCTGACTCTGGTGCATGAATATCGCCTGCCGTTTGCGGCGAAGTTGCTGCGGGCTCATCGGTACCGCCATTTCAATCTCGTGTACTGCCCATTCGTGCCATGCGCCCCGGTACATCCACAGCCAGCAGTCTTTTATCCAGTCCTTGCCATCCAGACGCCGGAAAGCCTCTGTAATAGCATCGAGGCAGACGCGGTGTGTGCCGTGCGGATCGGCGAGGTCGCCGGCGGCGTATACCTGATGGGGCTTTATCCGCTCCATCAAATCGACGATAAGTTGTATATCCGCCTCGCCCAGCGGCTTTTTGCGGGTGCGGCCGGTCTCATAAAAAGGCATGTCCAGGAAATGGATATGGCTGTCGTCGGCGCCGGTAAAACGCGCGCCTGCCCGGGCTTCCCCGCGCCGGATCAGTCCCTTGATGCTGCGCACTTCGGGAATGTCGTCCATGCCGCTGTCCTTTTTCTGCAGGAATTTGATGACTTTCCGGTATAGTTTGCGCTCGTCCTCGCTGATGTCGCCGTGCCGGTCCGAGAATTCGAGCATAAATTCCGCATAGCGCAGGGCATCGTAATCGTGCACTGCTATATTGCCGGAGGTCTGGTAGGCCACGTGTACTTCATGCCCCTGGTCGATCAGCCGCTGAAAGGTGCCGCCCATCGAGATCACATCATCATCGGGGTGCGGGCTGAACAGGATAACCCGTTTTTTGGCGGGTTTGGCGCGCTCGGGCCGGTTGGTGTCGTCGGCGTTGGGTTTGCCGCCCGGCCAGCCTGTTATGGTGTGCTGCAGGCGGTTAAATATGCGAATATTGAGCTCGTAGGAGTTGGCCTGTTCAATGATCAGATCACTGAGGCCGTGTTCGTTATAGTCCTCGTCTGTGAGTTTGAGGATGGGCTTTCCGGTGGTTTGGGAGAGCCAGACAACGGCTTTGCAGATCAGGTCCTCGTTCCAGTTGCAGATGCCGGCGAGCCAGGGCGATTTCATCTTTGTCAGGTCTTCGGCTGCGCTTTTATCCAGAACGACCTTGACATTGGGGTGTTTTTGCAGGAAAGAGGCGGGTACCGAATTGCTGATCTCGCCTTCAATGGCCTGGCGGATGATGCTTGCCTTGTGTTGGCCCCAGGCCATCAGGTAAACCGTGCGGGCCTTGAAAATACTGCCGACACCCATCGTGATGGCCCTGTAGGGTACATCGTCTTCACTCTGGAAATCCTTGATGGCATCGTGCCGTGTGAGGTGGTCGAGCCGGACCATACGCGTCGGCGAGGTTTCCCAGGCGCCCGGCTCGTTGAAACCGATGTGGCCCGTCCGGCCGATACCCAGTAGCTGGATATCGATGCCGCCTGCCAGATCGATCAGTTTTTCGTAGCGCTCGCAGTACTCGGCTACCTTTTCCATCGGAATGGTGCCGTCGGGGATATGGATGTTTTCCGGATTGATGTCGACGTGGTCGAACAGGTACTCGTGCATGAAGCGCCAGTAACTCTGCTGCGCCTCCCTGGTCATGGGGTAATATTCGTCGAGGTTAAAAGTGACGACGTTCTGAAAACTCAGGCCCTCTTCCTTGTGCATGCGCACGAGCTCTTCGTATACTTTTATCGGTGTGCTTCCTGTGGCGAGCCCCAGCACGATTTGCTCTCCCTCCTGCTGCCGTTGGCGCATGGCCAGCGCGATGGAACGCGCGACATGTCGGGAGGCCTCCACCGCGTCGTCCCAGATTTTGGTGGGGATTTTTTCGAACGTTTTGAGCTCGTATTTAAGGTAGCCTGGAGCAGTTTTTTCTTTCGCTTTCATGGTTGTCGCGCATAGATGCCTGATGGGCAGGATTTCGTTTTGGATAAACCTGTGTCAGAATTCTGTCCCAAATATATGCGCTTGTTTTTAATCCGTGTGCGCACACGGGCAAAATTTTTTTTACCGTGTGCGTACACAGTCCAAAAAATCCTTGCGACTTTTGGGCTTGTTATGAAAAACTGTTTTTGCAAAAGCCTCTAAATTCGGGAGTTATGCAGCGGTGTTTTCAGACCTGACAGCCAAAGCCAGATTTTTATGAGCCAGCGTATTCGAATCAAGGACATTGCGGCACAAACCGGCGTTTCGCCCGGTACCGTCGACCGGGTATTGCACAACCGCGGCAATGTAGCGCCAGAGGTGCGCGCCCGGGTGCTACAGGTGATGAAGGAGATGGGCTATGAGCCCAACCTCATGGCGCGCTCTCTTGCCAACAACAAGAAACAATTGCGGATTGCGGTCATCCTGCCCGATTACCGCCTCGACCCCTACTGGGCGCAGCCGAAAGAGGGTGTGGAACGCGCAGCCGAAGCGGTCAAACACTACGGCGTGGTCACCGAGTTTCATTTTTTCCCCATGTTCGATGCCGCGGCATTTCTGGCCCTGGTAAAAAAGGTGCTGGGCAAACAACCCGACGCCTTGCTCTTCGCCCCGCTTTTCCTGCACGAATCCGAATATCTGATCGGGGAAGCATCGCGGCTCGGCATTCCCAAGGTGATGATCAACACCAATATCGAAGGCACCGATGCGCTCTGCTACATCGGACAGGACTCGTACCAAAGCGGCGTGCTGGCGGGACGGCTGCTCAACTTCGGTCTCAACGACGGCGACCATGCCATGGTGCTGAACCTCGACAAGGAGGTGCTGAACGCCCGCCACCTGCTCGACAAGGAACAGGGGTTCAAGGATTTTTTCAGGAGCGTAAAGGACAAGTCCATCATTATTCACTCGGAAATATTCGAGGACTTCGACGACATCGCCCGACTGCGTGCGTGGGTATACGGCCAGTTTGAAAAACACCCGAGGCTGAACGGCTTTTTTGTCACCAACTCCCGCGCATACAAACTGGCGCAGGCCCTTGACCCGGATACCCAAAAGCGCGTCAAGATCGTCGGCTTCGACCTCATCGAGCCCAATCTGGCCCTGCTCGACGAGAACAAGATCCGGTTCCTGATCAACCAGAACGCCTGGCATCAGGGCTATCTCGGCATATTGGCTATCGTCAACAGCCTGATCCTGAAGAAAGACATGCCGCAGAATCAGTACCTGCCGCTGGATATCGTGGTAAAGGAAAACGCGCAGTATTATTTAAAACGGACGCTGGAATTGCCGATGACTGTGCTGTAAGCAGCCGATTGCAGATGTTGACCTGTGGTAGTATATTTGTTCAATCAATAACAATAATACCACAAGGTGTCGTATGAATAAAACCATAATCGTCTTCCTGTTTTTGGTGGCCATGATCAATTGCGGCAGCACAAGTTCTTCCGGATCAAAGCTGCGCCCCGGTAAAGATTATGCCCTTTTTTTTGCCGTCAATGATTATCAGGCCGGTTCGGGGTTTGAAGACCTTGCCAAGCCGATCGAAAATGCCGAGGCCGTAGCCAAAGAATTGCGCGAGCGGTACGGATTTCAGACCGAAGTGGTGAAGAATCCAACGCTCGATCAGATTGGCGCCAAACTGCGCGAGTACCAGTCTTTTTATGCCAGGAACCCGCAGGGCAAATATCCAAGCACCGGCCAGTTGCTGATTTATTTTACCGGTCATGGTATTTCCGAAGACAACAACGGCTATTTCGTGCCATCCGACGGCAACATCAAAAAACTTTACAGTACGGCTTTTGCCTATGAAATTTGGCGTCCTTTTATCAACAAGATTGACTGCCGCCATATCCTTGTAGCCATCGATGCCTGTTATTCGGTTACGTTCGATCCAGACTGGTACAGCAAAAAAATGGACCCTTCCGGCTTCAAACGCCCCGGTGAACTGAGCGAAGGCGACAAGTTGCTGCTGGCCAACGAATCGGACAAGTGCCGCATTGTTTTCACCTCGGACGGCTCGGAGGACAAGGTGCCCGAACGCTCCAATTTTGCCCGAAAGTTTATTGAAGGCTTGCGCAGCGGCGTCCGTCAGGATGGTATCCTGACTTCCGAAACACTTGCCGGTTACCTGCGCTTTGCCGCGCCCATTCCACGGCTCAGCGAATTTGGCGACGATCAGAAGGGCTCCTTTTTATTTATCCAGACGGTTGCCGTCGCTCCCAAAAATGTTCCCGGACCTGACGAAACGGCCAGTCTGGAAAAGGACCTCATGGCCTGGCGGGCCGCCAAATCAGCAAATACCATTGCCGCATACACCGACTACCTCAACCGGTTCGCCAACGGCGAGTTTCGCGAGCAGGCACAGGCGGGTATCCGCGCGATCGAACAGGACCTGGCGCTCCGGCGCGACGATCTGGCCTGGCAAATAGCGGAAGAAAAAAATACGGAGGAGGCGTATAAAAAGTACCAGGCGGATTTTCCGAATGGCCGGCATGCAAGGGATGTGTCAGCCAGGATCAGGGCCCTTGCAGCAGTGGAAGTCTCGGGTAGCGTAGCAAGCGACGGGTTGGTATTTATCGAAGGCGGAACCTTTGATATGGGGTGTACAAGCGAGCAGAAGGATTGCGAAGACAATGAGTTGCCTGTCCATAAGGTAACCTTGAGCAGTTTCTATATGGGGCAATATGAAGTAACCCAAAAACAGTGGAGAACCATTATGGGGACTAACCCTTCCCATTTCACCGGTTGTGATGATTGCCCGGTAGAGCAGGTAAGTTGGGATGATGTACAGGAGTATATCAAGAAACTGAACAGCCAAACGGGCCGTACCTATCGCCTGCCGACAGAAGCGGAATGGGAGTATGCTGCAAGGGCGGGAGGAAAAAAAGTGCTTTTTGGAAATGGGAAAAACACGGCAGATCCAGATGAAATCAATTTTGAAGGAGACAACAATGTAAAAGCATACTCTATCAAAGGCCTTAACCGACAAAAAACGACAAAAGTGGGCTCTTTCAAACCAAATCAATTCAATCTCTACGATATGAGCGGGAATGTTGCAGAGTGGTGCAGCGACTGGCGCGGCGATTACCCGGCATCTGCACAGACCAACCCGCCGGGGCCCTCAACCGGAACCATACGCACGCTGAGGGGCGGTTCCTGGACGTATGAGCCCAAATATTGTCGTACGGCTTGCAGGGATGGCATTTCATCAGATTACAGGGGAAATTTTATTGGATTTCGCCTGGTTCGATCAAAGTGACTCCATATTATCCGAAACATACTTTTATCTCAAACAAAAAGGCGAAGGGATTGAATCCCTTCGCCTTTGCGGTATATATTCGGAAATGATGTTATTCTTCGTCTTCTACTTCATAACCTTTGATGCGGTATTTTGATTTTTCTACTGGTTTAAGTTTTTTCTTTTTGTGGTCCTGCATTTGGAGGGCGCGTTCGTCCGAGCGGCGAAGTTCTTTTTTGCTCTTTTCCCAGTGTCTCATGGCAAAAGTCGATTTAGGTTTATCTGCCCATTTCCCGGCTCAACCGGGCGTTTATCGGGAAGAAGGTGAATAAAATGATGTGAATGAAGATGTTTTGCAAAAGCCGGATTCCAGGTCCTGAAACACCGGAAACAAATGCATTACAGGTACAAAAATAAACCCTAACTTGATATTGTCAAGAGAAACGACTGTTAAAATTTTCTTTTCTGCCGGAGAGATTGCCGCCAGATCGCTTATTCGGGCGCTTCCACAGACCGGTTTTTCCACAGCGAAACGGCCACGCCAATAGCCAGTAGCAGTCCGATCACACCCAGTGAAATACCGATCGGGATATGCACCTTCAAAGGGATAAGCATCATCTTGGCTCCGATAAAAAACAATATGGCGATCAGGCTGTAGCGCAGGTGTTCGAAGCGGTCGAGTACGTTGGCCAGCACGAAGTACAGCGAGCGCAATCCCATGATCGCGAAAATGTTGGAAGAAAAGACCAGGAAAGGATCTGTCGTAATGGAAAAGACAGCCGGCACGGAGTCGAAGGCGAACAGGATATCGGTCGTTTCGATAACCATCAATGCCACAAACATTGGCGTCACGGCGCGGCGCCCGTCTTCCACGGTGAAGAAATGACCGCCGTCGTAACTGCTGCTCACCGGGTAAAAGCGCCGGATGAATTTTACAACCGAGCGGTTGTTGATATCCTCTTCCTCGCCGTCGTGCTGCGCGAGCATTTTATACGCCGAGTACAACAGGAACAACCCGAAAATATAAAACAACCAGGAAAAATTGTGCACCAGAGCGATGCCGAGCCCGATCAGGATGCCTCGAAAGACAAGCACCCCGATGATACCCCAGAACAGGATGCGGTGCTGGTACATCTTGGGTACGCGAAACTTGCTGAATACGAGCGCCATGACAAACAGGTTGTCGATACTCAGCGATTCTTCCAGTAAATAGCCCGTAAAAAACTTGAGGGCGGCCTCTTTTCCGCCCATCGGTTCGTGCACGTAAGTACCCAGGTTTTGCCACTGGTTTTCGTAGGCAAAATAAATAAAAGCATTGAAGCCCAATGCCAGTACAATCCAGCCAATGGTACTCAGTACCGCTTCCCGTGCAGAAGGAATATGTGCTTTTTTATTAAACAGACCGAGATCCGCCGCCATCAACACTAAAATCAGGGCAATGAATCCGATCCAGACTAAAGGGTCTATCATGTCAGCAGTGTTTTGTCGGGTCTTTTGGCGGATTTTGGCAAATCAGTTGGCATGCGGGTGCAAAGTTTATGGTTTCTTCGAACAATAGTATATTTGGCATAAAATAAGCAGCAAAACGCGCGCCTTCTTTTTTGGTTGCGCCGTTTCCTTCCGACCCGGCTCATTCATCTACCGACTAATCGCTTTTCTCGATCAATCCGCCATCTCAAAAATGAAATTCTGTTACGCGCTACTGCTCGCAATGGCTGCCGGTTTGCCGGTTTTTGCCCAGGACTCCCTCCCCGTCAGACTCCCTGCCGGCGTCGAATTTTTTCCCGAAAATTACACAGAAATTCTCGAAAATGCACCCGATAGGGTCCATGACCTGACGGATGGCGTTTATGTCCGCTACATCCAGTGTTACCGTATCCCCGACGCAAGCCAACGCGCTGCGCTGGAGCATGAAGGCCTCCGCTTCCTGGCTTACATTCCTTTGGGCACATACCTCGTCTCCATCCCGGAAGGGTTCGACCTCGCAAAACTGCAAGACATCAAACCCCGGAGTATCGTTGAGATACAACCTGAGTGGAAAATGGCCCGAAGCCTGCGCGAATTGCCTTACGGCGACTGGGCGGTACATGGCGAAAATATCGACATCAATATACAGGTCTACCCGCATGTGGGTATACCGCGCGGTGCGGCACTTTGCCGGCAATCGGGTTTTACGGTACTGCTCGAAGGCAATCAGAATGGCTTCCTGCAGATCAGGCTGCCCCAAGGCAAGATAGCCGAACTGGCCGCGATGCCCTGGGTGCAGGGGCTGGAACTCATCGCCCCGCCCGCCGAACCCGACGATACCCGCGGTCGCGGACTGCATCGATCCAATATCCTCGACAGCGGTCATCCTTCCGGACTGAAATTCAACGGCGACGGGGTGAGTGTGCTTGTGCGCGACGACGGCCCCCTGGGGCCGCATATCGATTACCGGGGCAGGTTGTTCAACAACACCGAACCCGGCGCCGACGGTACCCACGGCGACGGGGTAGGCGGCATCCTCGCCGGAGCAGGCAATCTCGATCCCACCAAAAAGGGCATGGCGACCGGGGCTAACGTGTACTCCGTTCGATATACCGCAGATTTTCAGGATCAAACCCTGCCGCTCCACCTCGATAAAAACGTCACCATAACCAATACTTCCTATTCCAACGGCTGCAATGTGGGCTATACCCTCGCTGCACAAACCGTCGACCAGCAGATGTTTCAGCATCCCACGCTTACCCATGTCTTTTCGGCGGGAAATTCGAACAACATCAGCAACTGCCTGAGTTATGGCGCAGGCAACCAGTGGGGCAACATCACCGGCGGCCACAAAATGGCCAAAAATGCCATTGTCACAGCCAACCTGATGCCTGACGGGACACTGGTCACCAGTTCCAGTCGCGGACCGGCATACGACGGGAGGCTCAAACCCGACATCTCGGCCAACGGCAACGACCAGGAATCGACTGATCAGGACAACGCCTATTTCGTATTCGGCGGCACCTCTGCGGCCGCTCCGGGCATCGCAGGCGTACTGGCCCAACTTACCCAGGCCTATAAAACAATGCATGGCGGACAGGAACCCCGCTCCGTTCTGCTGAAAGCATCCATACTCAATACCGCCAACGATCTTGGCAACGCCGGGCCCGATTTCATGTTCGGCTGGGGCCACGTGAACGCCTGGCGCGCCTACCGGCTGCTGGAGCAAAACAACTGGCTCGAAGGGCAGGTCGATCATGGGGGAAGCGCCACGCACAATATCGAGGTGCCCGCAGGCACCCGCCAACTCAGGGCCATGATCTGCTGGGCCGACCCCCCTGCATCCGTAAACGCCGCCAGGGCACTGACCAACGACCTTGACCTGCAGGTGCTGACCTCGGACGGCGCAGCGCGATTGCCCTGGAAACTGAATCCGGCGCCGGGCGCCGTTGCCCTCAACCTGCCTGCCGCCAAAGGACGCGATTCGCTCAACAACGTGGAACAGGTATCTATAGATGACCCTGCGCCGGGCAATTACTCGATCACTATTAGCGGCGCAGAGGTTCCTTTCGGTCCCCAGGCCTATGTCCTGGTTTGGGAATTTGTCAGCGATAACGTACGGATCACCTACCCGGCCGGCGGCGAGGGACTCGTGCCGGGCGAAGTGGAACGCATACACTGGGATGCCTATGGAAATCAGGGGGTGTTTTCGCTGCGTTATTCCACCGACGACGGCTTCAGTTGGCAGCAGATCGCGGATGTGCCGGGCGACAAACGCTTGTTCGACTGGCAGGTGCCAGACGTACTGAGCAGCAGGGTTCGGCTCCAGATACAGCGGGGGCTGGCGAGTTACCTGACCGAATTCCCGCTGAGTATCGTGCCGGTCCCGGAGAACATACAGGTGGAAAAAGTATGTCCGCATACCATGACGATCAGCTGGAATCCGGCCAAGGACACGCTGCCCAGCGATGTCTACCTGCTCGGCGCCAAATACATGGAGATCGTCGGTTCCGTGGCCAGCAACACCTGTACCTTCCCGATACAGAATGGCGGCAGTGAAAAATGGGTGTCGGTACGCGCGCGCAACACCAACGGCCTCACCGGGCGCCGCGCCGTTGCCGTCCAGTGGCCCGGCGAATTGAAAAACTGTACGCAGCCCGATGACCTCGGCGTGCGCGCCCTGCTTTCGCCGGGTAGCCAGCCGGTGTATGTATGCGCGCCGTATGCCGTTCCGGTGACGGTTTTGCTGAAAAACGAAGGCCTGAATGCCGTTTCAGGGGCTGTATTGAACTATCAGGTGGATAACAAACCGGTCGTTTCGCAAGCGATACCCAATATTCCGGCGGCAGGCTCCCTGACGTTTACCTTTCAAACGCCTATCCAGGTAACGGAAAACGGGGTGCTTAACCTCAGGGTATGGTCGACCTATGCGGCTGAAGACGCGCCTTTCAACGATACGCTCCTGCTCCGTTTGCCCACCGTCGTCAAGCCCAAAAACGAATATTTTACGGAGCAACTGGAAAGTTTCGAGTTTCCGCCGTTCGGCTGGCTTGCCGGCAGCGATCCGGGCAGCCTGACCTGGCTCAAGTCTGCTTCCAATATTCCCGGCGCCGACGGTCAGCCCACCGACGCAATCGTGTACTACTACTATTACGATGCCATGAAATCAGGGTATCTCGATATGTTTCCGGTCGACCTGAACGGTGTCGTTAACCCCGGGCTTACTTTTCAGGTCGCCCATGCGGAGACCGACAGCGGCGTGACCCATCTGCGGGTGGAGGTGTATCCCGCCTGCAACCTTGCCGCCCAGCCGGTGGTGATCTGGGAGAAAACCGACCCCGCCCTGCATACGACGTCAAGCGCTGCTTTTTCGTTCGTGCCGCAGGATGGCGACGACTGGCGGACAGAGGCTGTGAGCCTGAATCAGTTCAGCGGGCAAAAGGTTATCATCCGCTTTGTGGCCTGGAACAGCCAGCCGGCAACACCCGGCGACAACCTCTACCTGGATAATATCGGTATTGCGGATTTTAATGTCAGCCAGCCCTTTGCCCAGTTTTCCGTGTCTGCCGATACGACCTGCCTTGCCGATACCGTCTTTTTTACCGCGACACAAACGGGGGGCAACTTCACCAACTACGAGTGGTTTTACGGCCTGACGGCGCAGCCTCCCACATCTGTTGGGCCGGGCCCGCATGCCGTCCGGTTTTTCACCACCGGCACGAAGCCGGTGCGCCTGATCGTCAAAAATATCCTCGGCGCCGATACCCTGATCCGGAACCTGAAGGTGTACGGCAATCCCGCGGCAAGTTTCAGCACGCAGGTTAATGGTTTGCAGGCCTCCTTCAACAACACGAGCCTGAATGCCTTTTCCTATTTCTGGGATTTTGGCGACGGCAGCACCAGTACGGAGCAAGCCCCCGTACACGTCTATGCAATGCCCGGAATTTATACCGTAAAACTCACGGCGATTAACCTTTGCGGTACATCGACAAAGTCGACCAGCATCGATTTTACCACCGGTACAGGCAGCCCGGAAGATGCACTGCCTCAGGTGCGGATCGTGCCCAATCCCGGCGCAGGCGATTTCAGGGTGGAACTGGAGAGCCGGGAATCGGGTGTGCTGGATATGACCCTGCTCGGGATAGGGGGCAGGATGCTGCACCACGTGGAGCAGCCGCTAAAACCGGGACGCAACACGGTGTTTTTTGAACACCTGAATCTCTCAAAAGGGGTGTACGTACTGAGGGTCCGGACAGGTGGCGCTGTCGGGACGTTCAAAGTCATAGTACAATAAGGAGGGTTACAGTCGCAGGTCTTCTACCTTGACACCCGGGTATTTTTTGGTGTCGAAGGAGAAATAACCGGCATCAAATGTTTTGTTGGGCGTGAAGCGCGTTATGGCAAAACTGTACCGCGAGCCGTCTTTGCCGAAGGCCTTGATGGCCTTAATGCTGCCGCCTTTTTCGTCGATGCTGACCCTTAACTTGGAATACTCCGAGTTTTTATCGTTCGGCTTGAACTCGATTTGGGTGATTAATTTGCCGTTTTCGGTGATTTTCTCCGTTATCGCGTAGGTATAGTCGCCTTTTTGGTAGCGCTTGAGCAAGTCCCTGGGCGTCAGAAATCCGCTTTCGGTATCGGCCGGATCGGCGTCGTTGATCTGTACCTCATTGTTTTTTTTCAGGTAAACCCAGGTCGTTGTTGCATCGCTGACGATGATCTGCTGGTCCATTTCAAGGCGGAACTTTTTGTCTTCCTGACCAATCGTACCTTTTTGAACCTCCTGGTCCTGACCCGGCAATTCGATGGTCAGCGAGAATGCCGCTTCAAGCGTTTTATAGCCTTCATATTTCTTCCGGATCTTGTCCAGCACCTTTTTGGCTTCCGGATCGCTTTTTTCAGCATTTGCCGGCGCCTTGCTCTGGGCGGGAAGGGTAGGGGCGACAAACAGGATCAACAGGGCGAAAAGCAGTTTTTTCATGGTGTTTTGCATTGTTTAGTCCATTAAACGGCGAATACTGCGGTCTGGTTGTGTAGTAGTGGTTAAAGAAAACCAAACATTCAGACCCGCACCCGGAGCATGGGTAACGCCGTTCCTGCAACTTTTTTTGCCTGAAAGGGGTTTTATGTGTGTCGTCGCATTCTTGTGCACGACCAAAATTCAAATTTATTTATTCATTTTCAATCGCATGATCCGTGAAACTTTAAGTTCTTTGTTAGGAAAAAACGGTTTCACACCCATTAGAATATGACCAAAAAGAAAAAAAGCGGCGGCAAAAAGTTGAGTGCCCAAAACCTCCAGATAGAGATATTGAAATTTCTGCTTGCCCATCCCCAAAAACGCTTCTCCCCCCGACAGATTACCGAGCAACTACACGTCATCAACAACAAAGACTCGGCTGAGCACGCCCTGCGCCAACTGGTGACAGCAGGATCGGTCGTGGAGGCCGACACCAACAAGTTCGGTATTGCGCTCAACCGGCTGACCCTGGATGCCGGTGAAAAAGAGGAGCCAAATACGAGGGAAGTCCCCAGCAAAAAGGAAAAAATCCGGGATAAAGGAGCCGCTGCTCCCGAACGCGCGCCAAAATTTGAAAGGGCAGGCGCCCAAAGCACGCGCCCACAGGCCGCGCGAAAATTTATCGAAGGCCGCGTCGATATGACCCGTACAGGCGCCGCCTACATCGTCAGCGAGATGATGGACTCCGATGTGTACGTTCCCCCGAAATATGTAAATGGCGCTCTGAATGGCGATATTGTAAAAGTATTGCTGTTCTCTGCACCGCCGCACCGCGGCGGCAAAAGAGGGCCGTCGACCCGCAAGCCGGAAGGCGAGGTGGTGGCCGTACTGAAGCGCTCCAACGAGTTTTTTATCGGCACCCTCCGGAAAAGCAGGAAGTACGCCCTGCTGCTGCCCGACAATCCCAATATGCCGGTCGATATCTACATCCCGCTTGAAGCCTGCGGCGACGCCCGCGACGGCGACAAAGTGGTGGCGCGTGTTACCGACTGGCAGGAAGGCAAGGGGCGTGTGCCCATCGGGAAAGTGACCCAAACGCTCGGCGAGATCGGAGGCAACGACTTCGAGATGAAAAAGATCCTGATCAACCAGGGTTTCGAACTCTCGCATTCTGAAGAAGCGGAAGCGGAAGCCGCGCGCATTCCCGAAAAGATTTCGCCACAGGAGATTGCGCGGCGGCGCGACTTCCGGGACATACTGACGTTCACCATTGACCCCGAAGACGCGAAGGATTTTGACGACGCGCTGAGTATTCGCAAACTGGAAAACGGCCAACTGGAAATCGGCGTACACATTGCCGACGTAACCTATTACCTGAAGCCCGATTCGGAACTCGACAAGGAAGCCTACCGCCGCAGCACTTCGGTATATCTCGTCGACCGCGTAAATCCGATGCTGCCAGAGAAATTGTCGAATAACCTGTGTTCACTGGTCCCCCACCAGGACAGGCTGACCTTCTCCGCTGTTTTTACCTTCGACCAGAAAGGAAAAATCGTGTCGCGCTGGTTCGGCCGCACCGTGATCCATTCGGCGAAAAGATTTTCCTACGAAGAAGCACAGACTATCCTTGAGGGCAAGCCGGATGAAGGACTGCGCCAGTTGACCATCTTTCCCGAACTCGACTGGGCCTTGAAAACCCTGGACCACTTTGCCAAGCAGATGCGCAGGGAACGGGAGCGAAACGGCGCGATCGGCTTCGAAACGGAAGAAGTACGCTTCAGGCTCGATGCCGACGGAGCGCCCATCGAGGCCTACGTCAAGGCGCGCAAGGATGCGCACATGCTTATCGAAGACTATATGCTGCTGGCCAACAAGGAAGTGGCCCTGTTTATCGACCAGAAAGGGAAAAGTCAGCAGGAGGTGCCCTTCATTTACCGGGTACACGACCTGCCGGACATGGAAAAAGTGGCGGAATTTGCGCGTTTTGCAGCCGAACTCGGTCATCCCCTGAATGTGGATACGCCAAAGCAGATCGCCAAATCGTTCAATCACCTGATGAAGGCTGCTCAAAAAGACGATCGGCTGAAGTTGCTCGAGCCGCTCGCCATTCGCACCATGGCTAAAGCCGTATATTCCACCAACAATATTGGGCACTACGGATTGGGTTTTACCCATTACAGCCACTTTACCTCTCCAATCCGGCGCTATTCCGATGTACTGGCGCACCGCCTGCTGGAACGCAACCTCGACGGCAAGATATACCGTGTCGACAAGTCCAAACTGGAAGAGCAGTGCAAACACGTCAGCGCCCAGGAGAAAAAAGCGGCCGATGCCGAACGGGAAAGCATCAAATACAAACAGGCAGAGTATATGCGCCGTCATATCGGCGAAACCTTTGAAGGTATTATCAGCGGTATGATCGATCGCGGCTTCTTTGTGGAGTTACCGGAATCAAAAGCGGAAGGACTTGTCGATTTCAAGTATCTCGACGATGCGTATGAAGTGCAGGAAGGCAACCTGCGTGCGGTTGGCCGGCGCTACAAGCGCCAGTTCAAAATGGGCGACCGGGTGCAAATCCGGGTCGTTTCCGTCGACCTGCAGAAACGGCAAATCGAAATGGAATTGGCGGATAGTGATTAAAAAAAACAAACCCCGCAATCCCGGGATGAACCGGGACGCGGGGTATTGTCCTCATGGTATGCTGAAGGTGATATTTTATCCGTTGCCGTTGCCGCCGTTTTCCTTCATTTTAGGTTTGGCTTCAACCGGTTTTTTGCCGGCGGGTTTCGGCTTGGGCTGAGGGCTGCTGGTGCCGTTCGGCTTGCCATCCCCTGCTTTGGGCTTTGCCTCATGCTCGTCTTTGTCGCCGTGATGCTCGTGATGATGTTCGCCTTGTTCTTTCACATCATCATCGCTCTCTGCTTTCTTGCCCTTTTTGCCTTTCTTGCCTTTTTTGCTCTTCTTTACCTTGCTCTTGGATTTCCCTTTTTCGCTTTTTTCCACCATATCCTTGTCTCCGCCTTTTCCTTTGCCGCTAAAGGCAGCGCCGTCTGATTTCTCTTCTGCGTGTTTGATCTGTTCCGTTTTATCTTTGGCAGGCTTGGTTACTTTGGCGGGTTGTGTTTCGCTCTGTGCCCACACCTTTGCAAAGGTGATGAATGCAAAAACGAACGTCAGGATGAATGCTTTCTTCATTGAAATAGTGGATTTAGTGAAAGTGTAAGTTTTAAACGCAGAAAGGTAAAAGGGTCACATAACAACAGGTCTCACTTAACGAAACGTTTGCGAAAGGACTGGATAATAGCGCAATTTCGTTTTTCTTTGGGCGGTATTTGACCAAGTATTGTAAGCCATGACCAACCGCCGCAGTTTTATCCGCCAGGCCTCCACGCTGCTGGGCAGCATTGCTTTGCACCAGAGTTTTGCCGCAGCCTATCCGGGCCTTCCTTCTTCCCCTGAATTCGAGCCTTCCGACAGCGAGGAAGACTTTTGGCGACAGATTCGCCAGGCCTATGCTGCGAACCCGAGTATCATCAACCTGAACAACGGAGGGGTCAGCCCGTCGCCCCGGGCAACCATGGATGCGCTGGATTATTACAACCGCATGTGTTGTGAAGCGCCATCCTATTATATGTGGCGCATCCTGGAAGAAGACCGCGAGCCGCTGCGCTACAACCTGGCTGCCCTGGCCGGCGTGAGCACCGAGGAGATCGCCATCAACCGCAATTCCACCGAGGCGCTGAACAGCATTATTTTCGGCCTGAATCTTAAAGCGGGCGATGAGGTGGTGCTTTCCAAATACGACTACCCGAACATGATCAATGCCTGGCGGCAACGCGAAAAACGCGACGGCATCCGCCTGGTATGGGTCGATCTGGACCTGCCCTCGGAAGATGAAAGTTATCTCACCGATGCCTTCTCCGCAAAATTCACGGATAAAACCCGGATTGTCCACCTGACCCATATCATCAACTGGAACGGGCAGATACTTCCCGTGCGCAAGATCGCCGACCGGGCGCACGAACGCGGCATCGAAGTGCTGGTGGACTCCGCCCACGCGTTTGCCCTGCTCGACTATAAAATCCCGGACCTCGGGTGCGATTATTGGGGCACCAGTCTGCACAAATGGCTCTGCGGACCGTTTGGCAGCGGTCTGTTATGGATTAAAAAGGAGAAGATACCGGGGGTCTGGCCGTTGCTGGGCAACGATAATCCCGAAGGCGACAGCATCCGCAAGTTTGAATCGCTCGGTACCAGGAGTTTTCCGACGGAAATGGCGATCGGCTATTCGCTCGATCTGCACAATTTCATCGGCACCGGCCGCAAGCAAAAGCGCCTGCATTTCCTGAAAAATTACTGGATGGAACAGGTGAAAGACTTGCCCGGCATCAAATTATACACCTCGCTGCACGCCGACTGGGGCTGTGCGATCGGCAATTTCGGGTTTGAGGGCAGAAAGGCCGTCGAAATATCGTCGCTGTTGTTCAATAAATGGAAAATACATACGACTTCGATCGATTGGGAAAAAGTAAACGGCGTGCGGGTGACCCCCAATGTCTATACTACCCTGGGTGAGTTGGACAAACTCGTCCTGGCTATCCGGGAGATTGCGGGGTGATTGTTGCATTGCCGGGATTGTTTCATTGTTTCATTGTTAGGATTGTTTCATTGTTGGTACGTGTTGTCTGGCTATTTAACGGGATATGGCATAACGTGGCTGATTCAGAATTGCGAGTAGAGCCGTATGAAACATATCTTTGCCCCGCATTGGTGCTGGCTATCAGGCAAGGTTTATCCCGTTCCGGCCATTTCACCTGAAAGCATACAAGCTGCCTGATACGCCATGCAACAGTATCAACAATGCAACAATCCCAACAATGCAACAATTCAGCAATACTAACAATGAAACAGTCTCAGCAATTCAGCAATGAAACAATACAACCATATCCTTTTCTCTATTGAAAACTCGGTCGCCCGTATCACCTTCAACCGTCCGCAGGTGTTCAACTCCATGAATGCCCCCATGCGGCAGGAAATACTGGAGGTATTGGACATCTGTGAAACGGATCCATCTGTACGCGCCGTTTATATTACAGGCTCCGGAAAGGCATTTTGCGCCGGGCAGGATCTGCAAGAAGTAATCGACCCGAAGGGGCCTTCCCTGACGGAGATTATTTCATCGGGTTACAATCCGATCATACTGAAGATCAGGGCACTGGAAAAGCCGGTTGTTTGCGGGGTCAACGGGGTGGCTGCCGGCGCCGGCGCCAATATCGCACTGGCATGCGATATTACGGTGGCCTCGGGCTCAGCCAGTTTCACCCAGGCGTTCTCCAGGATCGGACTGGTACCTGATTCGGGCGGTACCTGGACGCTTCCGCGACTTGTCGGCATGCAGCGCGCGGCAGCACTGACGATGCTGTCCGATAAAATCACGGCGCTGGAGGCTGCTGCCATAGGCATGATCTGGAAAACCTTTCCGGACGAGACGTTCGCCATCGAGAGCCTGGAACTCGCCGAAACACTGGCAAAAATGCCGACACGCGGGCTTGCCTTTACCAAACAGGCCCTCAACCAGAGTTTCAGCCACGACCTTCCGACCCAACTTGCCCTGGAAGACAGACTTCAAACCGCAGCCGGACAGACCCACGATTACCGCGAAGGCGTCGCCGCATTTCTGGAAAAAAGAAAACCGGAATTCAAAGGCGAGTAAATTATCCCGTTTTAATTCTTCCTTTCGTCTACCCGCCATCGGCAAACCTTCGGCGGGCAAGCCGTCTACCGTCCACCGTC
>CALMBD010000220.1 GCA_937861115.1 uncultured Bacteroidota bacterium
ACCGTAGTTTTTCCCGTTCCGGGATTGCCGACAAACACCGTATACAGGTAGAATCGGCCAAGCACATCACGGCCGGTGTCGCGGTAGTATCGCACGAGGTGCACCAGTTCCCGGATGTCTTTTTTGATATTCTGCATGCCGATCAGGCTGTCGAGTTCATGCAGCGCCTTGGCCAGCAGTGTTTCGTCGACCGGGATATTGGGCATTGGGCGCTTGTGGATGAGTTTCACTTTTTCCACATCCTCACGGAGAATGACTTTCAGCCCCTCCGGTGGCATATTGCGCACTTCCGGGTCGGCCATGAGCCGAAGCCCCAGTTGTATCTTGGCTTTGTCAATCAGGTCGTGCACAAACCGCGCATTACCGAATGCGCGGTCGCGGCTTCGGTAGGCTTCGGTAATATACTCATCGACCATCAATTGCGCCTCTTTGGCCAGCAGAACCTCCTTCTCGCGGCAGGCATACTCGGCGATCAGGCTGAGTTCCTGAGGCAGATAGTCCGGGAACTCGTAAGTCATCTTGAAGCGGCTGCGCAGTCCGGGATTGGAGTCGAGGAAGGTTTTCATTTCCTTCGGATATCCGGCGACGATCACGGCCAGGTCGCCCGGGCCGTTAGACAATTCCTTGACCAGTATCTCAATGACCTCGCGGCCGAAGTCCTTGGAGTCCTCGGCGGAACGCGCCAGCGCGTAGGCCTCGTCGATGAACAAGACGCCCCCGCGTGCCATTTCGATGGCATCCTTTACCTTGGGAGCCGTCTGGCCGATGTATTCGCCGACCAGATCGGTGCGGTCCACCTCGTGCACATGCCCTTTGGAGAGCAGGCCCATTTTTTTGTAGAGGCGGCCCATCATTTTGGCGACCGTGGTTTTACCGGTGCCGGGGTTGCCGATAAATATCGAGTGGACGTTGATGCCATCCCGTTCTGAAAAGCCTCTTTCTTTTCTGAGTTGCAGGAACTGGATATACTGAGCGTGTTCCCTGACCTTGGCTTTGATCTCGCTAAGGCCGATCAGGGCGTCCAGTTTGGACAGCACCTCCTCGAAAGATTCCAGGTCTTCCTCTTCAGGCTGGAGAAAAATATGCTGCCCTTTATCGGGCAACCAAACCCCGTTGACGCCTTCTTCCCAATCTGTGCCGACCTCAAAAGGCATGATCGCCAGCAACTGGTCCATGAACACGATTTCGGCCGTATACCGGTCGTTGCGCCAGGAGCCTTTTACGTTGCTGCCCCAGCCCGCTGTTATTTTGACGCCGTCATCGCTTTTTTCCATGCGGTGCAGGCGCACAACCTGGCCTTTCAGTTCGCGGGCATCGTTGTAGAATTTGATAAAGAGCTCGCACTGCCATTGTTTACTGAGCAGGACGTTTTTGAGCGTCACCTCGGCGTAGATGTAGCGGGTTTCCTCGCCGTTGAAATGCCGCATGTAGAGGCGTTCGAACTCCGGTGTATCGTCGTACGGCCCTTCGTACATGCGCAGCGAAGTGATCTGGCAGTAGGGGTTATCCGTTTTGGTGAGCGGCCGGCCGGCATCTTCGACGTAGAAATACTTGGTGGCTACTTTCTCTCCTTCAATCCAGGCTTCCCAGTAATAGGCGCCTTTTTTCCAGAACACGCCCTCCTGTTTGTTGCCCCAGCCTTCGCGGATATAACCGACGGGGTCGTATTTGCTTACTTTGCGCTGAAAAGGCAGGTTGCATATCTCTTTGCGTTGCTTTTTGACGGCATAGCAGCGAAGTTCTACGTTCACCTCCCAATCCTCGATATCAAAATGCTTGTTGTGAAAAGAAAGCTCGGCGTAGATATAGGTTGTCTCATGCCGGTCAAATACTTGTCTGTATTTCTTCTTGTTATCGGCGAGCCATTCCGTGGAAGCATAGATTTTCAACTCGCGGAATTTCCAGCGTTTGAATTCAGGGCTTTCCTGCGGAGGTTGCGATTGATGGGTACCGAACTGCATAGGTAGTTGCTGTAACGAATGTGTTTTTCTGGAATTTTATTCCGTTGGCGAAATGTAGGCGTTTTTCATATTGCCGAAAAACAATGTGGACAAAATTACTCAATTTTCGACATAAAGTCCGGAATAACCCCGGGTTACCCCTAATACCCGTCATCAGCCTGAAAAAATACACCGAAGCAGGTAAAAGAAAAATTCCTTCCGGGCGGATATGGAAACCTTGCACGGGCTACCTTGTTTATTAGTCTAATTCTATATTTGCGCGCATTTTTGCCTCGATGACCCATAAATATGGCGACAGTTACATTTTTGTTTGAAGATAAAAGTATCCCGTCGAAGACGGTGACCGGAAGTTTTGAAGATTTGTCGATCCTGGAATTAACGGAGGAATACGACATACACCTGAACCACAATTGTGGCGGTGTTTGCGCCTGCTCCACCTGCCATGTGTATGTGGAGAAGGGCGAAGATTTTCTGGAAGAGATTTCCGACAAGGAGGAAGATTTTATTGACCGCGCAATCAACCCGCGCCTCGAAAGCCGGTTGGGTTGTCAGTGCGTCATCCTCGACAATGATGCTGCAATCACCGTGACAATACCTGATCAAAAAAGGATCATTGGACACGAACATTAAGTGGACGGTGGACGGTGGACGGTGGACGGTGGACGGTGGACGGTGGACGGTGGA
>CALMBD010000221.1 GCA_937861115.1 uncultured Bacteroidota bacterium
TACCCCTCGTATAGCGGACGGATGTTTACAACAGGACAAACCCACGGTGACTTTGCTGAACGCGCGATGCCTTTCTGTCAAACCCACGGTGGCTTTAGTGAACGCGAGGTGCCTTTCTGTCAAACCCACGGTGGCTTTAGTGAACGCGAGGTGCCTTTCTGTCCAACTAACCTTGCCTTTAACAAATGCCCCAACGTTCCCTTGTCATGATGTAATCAACCGTCCGAATCACGGGCGGGCAACGTTCGTATTTACTCGTTTTAGAGTGGACAGGTGTTTACAACAGGACAAAAAAGGCATTGACTTGAATTTTGATACCGTCCCTCAACGTTCCGGTTTTTTGTCGAAATAGAAAATACAATAAAGAAAATCTTAACTGAGGAAAATAAGCGCTAACAATACCCCACCCTTCTACTTGGCCTTTTGAAAAAAATCCGTGCCTTTTCGATGCTCCGGTGAATTCGCCTTACTTTTGGCCGCCAATTAAAACACTGATCATCCAAGACTCACACAGACAATATGAATCTGCACGAATACCAGGGGAAAGAATTACTCAAATCGTTTGGCGTAAAAATCCAGGAAGGCATTGTAGCCTACAATGCCGCAGAAGCCGTAGAGGCCGCTAAAAAATTGAAGGAACTGTACAACAGCGACTGGTGCGTCGTCAAGGCCCAGGTACATGCCGGCGGTCGCGGCAAGGGCGGTGGCGTAAAACTCGCCAAGAGTCCTGAACAGGCCGGCGAACTCGCACAGACGATGGTCGGCATGCACCTGATTACGCCGCAGACCTCTGCCGAAGGCAAATTAGTGCGCAAGGTGCTTGTCGCCCAGGACGTATTTTACCCCGGCCCGAGCGAACACCGGGAATTCTATATCAGCATCCTCACCGACCGCGGTCGTGGCGGCAACGTGATCGTGTATTCGCCCGACGGCGGTATGGATATCGAAAAAGTAGCCGAAGAAACCCCGGACCGGGTATTCACGGAATTCATCGACCCACTGCTCGGTCTGCGCCCGTTTCAGGCGCAAAAGGTGGCGTTCAACCTCGGCCTCAGCGGCCAGGCCTTCAAGGAGATGGTGGATTTTGTGCTGAAACTTTACGCCGCTTTCACCGGCTCCGATGCCAGCCTGTTCGAAATCAACCCCTGCCTGAAAACCAGCGACGATCATATCATTGCCGTCGACTCCAAAGTCACGCTCGACGATAATGCGCTGTTCCGCCACAAAGACCTTGAAGCCTTGCGCGACACCGACGAGGAAGACCCGGCCGACGTGGAAGCACAGGAATACGATCTCAACTACGTCAAACTCGACGGCAACGTGGGCTGCATGGTCAACGGCGCAGGTCTGGCCATGGCCACCATGGACCTGATCAAACTTTCCGGCGGCGAGCCCGCCAACTTCCTCGATGTAGGCGGCACCGCCGACGCCGAGCGCGTGGAAAACGCCATGCGTTTCATCCTCAAGGACCCGAACGTAAAGGCCATCCTCATTAACATCTTCGGCGGTATCGTGCGTTGCGACCGCGTGGCACAGGGGGTAGTGGATGCCTATAAAAAGATCGGCGATATCCCTGTCCCGGTTATCGTGCGCCTGCAGGGCACCAATGCCGACATCGCCAAAAAGATTATCGACGAATCCGGTCTGAAGGTCATGGGCGCCGTGGAATTTCAGGAAGCGGCGGATTTGGTGGCGAGTGTGTTGAAAAAATAGTTTTGCTTCTTGCCAGCAGTACTTATTCAGGCCCTCTTTTTTCAAAAATTCGTGAAAAAAGAGGGCTTTTTTTTGTGTGATTTAATCCCGGAAATTAACACCAGCCAGGATATTGTCAACCCGGTCAACTACAGCCATTCAACTGCCCCCCTACCCTCCCAAAGTTAAATTATCCCACTTTCTTCTTAACCGCACAATTCACCGGGACAGGCCGCGTTTAGGCCTTGTTTACACTTGATAATCCAGTTTTTGCATCTCCGGAAAGCAGGCCCCCGGCACCCGGCGATTAATCCGCAATCTTCAATTTCTAAATGCCGATTCCATGGTTAAAACAGCACTCCTGCCTTTTGTGCTGGCAATGGCCACAGCCAGCCTTTTTGCCCAGCTTCCCACCCCTTGTACCTTCTCCTCCCAAATTTCAGGCAACTGCGAAGACGCCTGTATTTTCTGCAACTTCGACGGTTATATCGGTACCACCATCAACGGTGATTCTGATGGCGGCGACTCCATCGACTTCTGCGGCACGCTCGAAAACGTGCAGTGGATCGGTTTTATCGCCAACACCTCGACGGCAACGTTTACTGCTTCTCCTTTCTTCTGCAACGACAGCAACGGCGTCCAGATCGCCCTGTATTCTGACTGTAAGTCGGCCCCGCTGGCCTGCAACATCGGCAAACAGTTCGGCGGTATCACCCCCGTCTCCGTAACCGTATCGAACCTGAACCCGGGTTCCAGTTATTACCTGCTGGTCGACGGCTATGCCGGCGATTTATGCAACTTCACCATCGAAGTGACCCCCAACGACGCCGTGTTTGAGCCGGCACTCGGCATGGTGGGCGCCATCACCGGGCCGACAGACCTCTGCTCGGGCGCCACCTTCCAGTTTTCGGTAGACCCCGTTGCCGGCGCCGGCGCCTATATCTGGTCGGGGCCGCCGGGTACGCTGGTCAATGGCGACTCGGTACCGGCTGTGATACTCGGCCCGGGAGGCAACATCGTGCAGGTTACCACCGGCACCCAAAGCGGCAACCTGTGCGTACAGGCCGCGAACGCCTGCAAGCAAAATCCGCCCTGCGCCAGCTCGCATTTTATCAATATCCTGCCCGATTCGTATCGCCCGACAATCGAACTCGAAAAACCGCAGGCCCTGAACTGCACCGAGTTTCCCGCCGAACTCGATGTCAGCGTGGACCCGCCGGCCGGCTACTCCTATGCCTGGATCAGTGATTCGCTCGGACATATCGTTTCGGGCGCCGACCGCCTGCGCGCCAAAGTGGATAGCGTAGGCTTGTATACCCTCACGGTGACCAACAATGCCAACGGCTGTTCGTCAACCGACAGCGTCCAGGTAACCGAACCGAGAATACCCACCGGAGCAGGCCTGTTTCTCAAACATATCAGCTGCTACCAAAGCCGCGACGGCGTGATCCGGGTGGACAGTGTGATCGATGGGCAGGGGCCTTTCGTTTACGCGCTGGATGACAAACCTTTCAACCTCGACCCCACGCTGACCTACCTCGAGCCCGGCGATCACCTGCTGACCATTCAGGGCGCCAACGGCTGCGAATGGGACACGCTCGTGACCCTCGTGGAACCCGCCGAACTCCTGGTGGTGCTCGACCCGGATACCACTATCCACCTCGGGCAGTCGATCGAAGTGTGGCGCAGCACGGCTGTAAGCGATTCTTCCCGCGCCGTGTATACCTCGGTTACGCCCTCCGAACTCGACAGTCTGTTGTGCGATGGCTGTTTGTATTACCCGGACCACAGTTTTCGCTACCGCGTAACGGTGGCAGACTCCAATGGCTGCGAGGCCGTGGCAGACCGCCTGATCGTCGTCAACAAAGAGCGGTATGTGTATGTACCCAATGTCTTCTGGCCGGATAAAACCACCGACGGCGATGAGTTCTTTACCATTTTCGGCGGAGAAGACGTAGATAAAGTGCTGTATTTGCGTGTGTACAACCGCTGGGGAAAAGCCGTGTTTGAAAACCGCGATTTCATGCCCAACGATATTTTTTCGGGCTGGGACGGAAAGGTGAAGGGCGAAAAAGTCCCGCCGGCAGTATTTGTGTACGAAACGGAGGTACTGTTCAAAGACGGTGAAAAGGTGTTGTACCGGGGGGATGTGACTTTGGTGCGGTGAGGTGGGTACCGCCGGCTTTAGCCGGCGAAACGCAATAGATACAGTAAATTTGATTGTCTCCTAAATACTTATCTGGATTGATTCGTTTTCGCCGGCTAAAGCCGGTGGTACCTAGCCGGCGAACTCTCCCTGATTCCAATACAATATGATTGTCGCTTTAATGCTATTTGGGAATAATGCGTTTTCGCCGGCTAAAGCCGGCGGTACCAAGCCGGCGGTACCTGGACGGCGGTACTTGGCCGGGCGTATCTACACTTTCCAGTCGTGTCGGTCGATCCGGCCTTACAAGAACAACATCATTTAGTTCCAGGAATACACGCAGGGACTGATTTCCCTGTCCAAACCATTCGAGCATTAAATCCCGGGCTGCTGATTCGTACATCGCGACCAGCGGTTCGGGTGCTTTGGTGTCGGGGTTAAGAAATGCGGTAGCCACCCGTTTTGGGTCTCTTGCGGCAATCAATTGCGCCACATCGGCGCTTTCAAGCATGGGATAGTCGCAGCCAAGCACGAACCAGGCCGAAGGCGACGGCGAACCTTTCATGGCAGACAGCACCCCGCTCATCGGTCCGATACCGCCAAAATCAGGCATATCAAAAACCAGCGGGAACCCTTCAAACCAGTCTTGCTGTGCTTCCCGGCAGGAGAGGAATACCCTTTCACAAAAAGGCGCCAGCAATGCTGCCGCGTGCCGGTATTGCGGCTTGCCGTGGTAGTCGAGCAGGCACTTCGGACTGCCCATCCGGGTGCTGTGTCCTCCCGTGAGAATAAGGCCGTGAAGTGGCGGTAGCGTCATGTTTTTAATATTTATACAGCCGGTCAGGCGCTCCCGGTTACGATGATTGCCCCTCGGGTTCCCGGGTGTCATATACCGCCAGGACAAACATCCCGATCACAAAGGCCGGAATACGGCGCCATCCGCGATGTTTTGCCGCGACATGCCGGTACAAGGGCCCGACCCTTGCCTGCCATTCGGGCATGAAAGCAAGGATTTGTTGCACTGCGCCTTTTTCGGATGCGCTTTTCTTTGCAGCCCACCGATGTATGAACCAGGCGATGGCCGGCTGCAACAGGAAAAACCAGGCAAACAACGCTGCCGCCGTACGTACTACGGCATACCACGCCTTCTGCGCCCCCGATGCCTTGCCGCCCGCAAACAGGAACACGCAGACGATGAAAACCAGCACCAGCAAGGGCATGAGCCATTTGTTTTTTTTCTTCTCCGGAACAGGCGCCTGTCGTGTGCCCTCTGATAAATCCAAAAGGGTATATTCGGCAGCCCTGCGTTCCAGTTGACCGGGCAGCCGGGTGATCCAATAACCCAGGACCAGACCCCAGGCCGCATACAGTCCGATATAGCAACCTGCCGCTACTACCGACCAGGAAACCTCGTTGTGAAGGCCAAAGTCGTCCAGGACACCTCCCACAAACAGGTCGAAGGCCTCGAACAGCGATTTCCCGAAAAACAGCAGCAGAACGAGTATCTTTTGCAGCGCCGATTCCAGAATGGCCAGAAAGCCGAACAGGTACGCAGCCAAAGCAAACGGGCGCACCCGGCTGAGGATCAGTGCGCCGGCCAGTCCCTGGAACCCTACGGCCAGATAGGCTGTCGGCGGCGAGTGCGGGCTGACGATGGCCTTTACCAATACTACCAAAAGCGTGGCGCGCAACATCGCGGCGGCACTGCGCCCGCTCACATGCGCCAGCATACCAATGCTTAAGACCGAAAAGCCTCCTACAAGGATGCCGGTGAAAGGAATTTTCAAGGCGTGCATGACACCTCCCAAAGCACATTCGGAGAAAGCCCATAAGGCCGTAATACGGAATACGGCGCCGGTCGTGTTGGCCATCATGCGGTAAAAATACGGGAATCCATTGGCAGTAGGCAATGACTTTGCAATCGGTCAAATTGTGTTACACAGCGCCCGGCTGCGCGTCACTCCCGTCACTTTTTCCGTGGCTCCGCCGGTATTCCGTCGGGGTCATGCCCGTCGATTTCTTGAAGGCGGAATAAAACGACACTTTATTGTTGAAGCCCACCGCATAGGCCACTTCGATCACATGAAGGTCGCTGCGGCTGGTTTCGCCCAACAGCCGTTTGGCCTCTTCCACGCGGAGTTGGTTGACATATTCAAAGAAGGAGGCGCCGAGGTGCTCGTTGATGACCTGGGATACGTGGTGTTTTCCGGAATTGAGCGCCGTAGCGAGTTTTTCAAGGCTTATCTCCGGGTCCTGGAAGTATTTTTCCTGAACCATCAGGCTGGTCAGGTTTTGCAACAGCGACCGGCTGGCCTCCGGCGTCAGGCCCGAGTTACGGTACTTGACCGGGGCATTGGGTTCTGACCAGTGGTAACCATCAAACACCGCGCGCTGGGTATACCCGGCGTATGCGATCAGGTAAATGAAGGCCGTCATGGCTGCCGAAATGTGATAATCCCAGGAGAGGTTGAAAAACGGAAAGCGAATCAGGATGAAATAGGACGTGTAGGCCAGCACGAATCCGGTGTAGAACAGATTGAGCGACATCGCCCAGCGTGTAGTGGCACCAACCCGCGGCTGACGGCGGATGTACATAAAATTCCACACCGCATAGCCGATCAGGTGTGCAATACGACTCCACAGCAGGGCACGAAGGACCGGCATGCTGACCGGAAAATTGTGCTGCGTGAGCGTGGCTTCCCGTTTGAGTTCCGCATCGAGCAGGTGCCACGGCAGATACAGGATGGTCGCCAGGACAAAAGGCGCCAGGTGCCAGGCATCCCGGAGCCGCAGCGGCTTTTGTGTGTAAATGCTGCGCAGGTACAACCAGACAAGGGGCCCGAACAGGTATGGAAACTGGGAACTCAGGTTGGCCACGTGCATGTACTGGAAGATGTAATTGGTCCAGTACAACACGTATTCCGACATGGTCAGTGCAAAAAGCAGCAGCAGAACGGCCAGCAGGCGATTGGCCCTCCGGTTACCGTTTTTCCAGCGCCACAGGATCAGGGCTATAAAATAACCTTGCACGGCGGCGATCAGGAATATGACGGGCCATGTATCAAAGGAAGGTTCGGGCACCATAGGTCAGTAGTCGTTGTGTGGGACAAATGTAAAACGGTTGCGGGGTCGTAACCCGTCATAGAGACATCAGAAAGGTCAAACTTTATCGGAATTGACTCTATTTCGACGTGTAAAAGTCAGTTTTGGGCAAAAGTTCACCAAACACAAATCGACACATGAAACAACTGATGCTCCTCTTTTTGCTTTTTCCCTGGTGCCTCCACGCCCAGGGCGTTTTTTTAAAAGTGACCGATCCGGGCAACCCGCTCGTCTCTTTTGCCAATACGGCCGCCACCTACAAAGGCGTGGCCTGGATCGACCTCGACGATGATAACCTTCCCGATATCTTCGTCAGCCAGCGTTTCCTGTTCCACAACGACGGCAACGGCCAGTTCTCTCAACTCACCAATGTCAGCGGCGCCACCACCGGGCAGGGTGCTGCGGGTTCCAGTTGGGGCGATATGGACAACGACGGGCATCCGGATTGCATCACGGCGAGCCTGATCTCGGGCGTTCACCACAACAATGGCGACAATACCTTTTCCGTACTGAACACCAGCCTGCCCAACTTTTCCGACTACTCTGCCTGGGATTGCGCCCTTGCCGACGCCGACAACAACGGCAGGCTCGACCCGCTCTTTGTCCATGCCAACGGTTTCCACCCTTCGGGGCCTTTCTCCTGTCGCTTTTACCTGCAGGATACCGACGGATCGTTTAACCAGATCACCGGATATGAATTTACCGATATGCTGGGCGCCTATACGGTGCCCGTCTGGGCCGATTATGACCTCGACGGCGACATGGACCTCTTCATCGGCAGCGGACCGGTGGCCAATCCGCCGGGGCCGTTACCCGATTTCAACTACCGGAACATGCTCAAGGAAAACGGCACGTTCAGCCTGCAACGCCTCACCGGCGTGCCGTTCATGAGTCCGCAGGACGGCCAGACCTATAATTTTATTGACGTGGAAAACGACGGCGACCTCGATGTATGTCTTACCAACTACGCCCTGGCCCCGACCCGCTTTTACCGCAACAACGGCGGCAACTATCAATCTGTAACGACGCCCTTTACCACTACCGTCGGACACCTGGCCAATTGTTGGGGCGACGTCAACAACGACGGCTACCTCGACGTGTTGACGACGGAGGACGGTGTAGCGGCGGTAAAATATTACAAGAACAACGGCGACGGCACGTTTACGGCTGCAGCCACGGCAGGTACGGCGGGCAGTAATGTTTGCGGCATCGCCTTCGCAGATTATGACAACGACGGCGACCTGGACTTTTATACCAACGGCCCGGGTGAAGGCAGGGCATTGTTCCGCAATACTACACTGGCAGGCAACCGCAAGTGGGCGCAATTTACCCTGCAGGGGAGTACGAGTAACCGCTCGGCTATCGGCGCCACCCTGCGCCTAAAAGCAGACCTGGGCGGAAACACCGTATGGCAGATCAGGCAGGTGACCGCACATAACTCGTTTCAGAGCCAGAACGACCTGCGCCAGCATTTCGGGTTGAACGAGGCGGGCACTATCGACTCGCTTGAAGTGCGCTGGCCCTCGGGGCTGAACGAGGTGTTCACCAACCTGGCCGTCAATAACTTTTACAAGATCGTCGAAGGGCAGGGCATCAACATCCTTACGCCGGTAACGGAGCCGAAGGGCGTTACTGCACTGGAAGTGAAGCCCAACCCCGTCAGCAGGGAATTCCGGGTAAAAGCAGGCGAAAAAATCAGCGCGGTCGAGATGTACGATTCCAGCGGCAGGGTGTTGCCGCTGCAAAGCACAGAGATTTCCTCCGGTGAGTGGAACATCTGGCTATTGGGCAACCCGCCTGCTGGCGCCTATTATTTGCGCGTCCTTTTTGAAAACGGCAGCACCGCGAGCCACCAGGTAATGAAATTCTGATCGTAAAAATGCTATGAAAACAAGTAAAGCGTCCGTCGTAAAGACCGGGCGCTTTTTTGTTTGTCGATATTCCACAATAAAAGATTCACAAACAATACTTTTGCCCATACGCTATCGCGTGATATTTTTTAACAGGATGTGACAATCTTACAGCATGGAACTCATTATTGAAAACCTTATGAAAACATACGCCAACGGGGTCCAGGCCCTTAATGGCGTTTCCCTCACCATTCCCCAGGGCATGTTCGGACTGCTTGGTCCGAACGGCGCAGGCAAATCCACCCTGATGCGCACGATCGCCACCCTGCAGGATGCCAGCAGCGGCAGCATCCGTCTCGGCGACCTTGACGTATTAAAACAACACGAGCAGGTGCGCCGGCAACTGGGCTATCTTCCCCAGGAATTCGGGGTTTACCCGCGCGTCAGCGCCGAAATGATGCTCGACCACATAGCGCGACTCAAAGGCCTGGCCAACAGCGGCGAGCGCAAACAGGCCGTGGATGCGCTGCTGCAAAAGGTAAACCTCTGGCCTGCCCGAAAACGCAACCTGGGCACGTATTCCGGTGGCATGAAACAGCGCTTCGGTATCGCCCAGGCCTTGTTGGGTAATCCCAAACTGCTGATCGTGGACGAACCCACCGCCGGACTCGACCCTGCGGAACGCAACCGTTTTTACAACCTGCTGAGCGAGATCGGGGAAAGCACCATCGTCATACTCAGCACCCACATCGTGGAAGACGTCCAGACCCTGTGTAAACGCTTCGCCATTATCTGCGGCGGTGAGGTATTGTACGTCGGAACGCCGCACGATGCCATCAAAATGCTGGAGGGAAAAATATGGGCCAAGTCGATCGCCAAAAGCGAAGTCGACGATTATCGGAATACATACCGGGTGATTGCCACCAACCTGAGTGAAGGCAAACTGTTCATCCGGATCGCTGCCGACGAAAACCCCGGCAACGGCTTTGAGCACATGAAACCGTCGCTGGAAGACGTGTACTTCAACGCTATTTCGACAAAAATGGACCTCGTTACTTTATAGGGGAATACCGCCCATTCCCGCAACTCCACGCTATGTTCTCTTCTATTTTTCTCTTCGAACTCCAATACCGGCTTCGTCGTCCGGCTACTTATATATATTTCCTGGTGCTGCTGCTGCTCACGGCGCTCATTGTGGCGAACGGCGGCACCCCCGCCAGTGAAAAGGTGTACCACAACGCCCCTGCGACGATCAGCGGCTTCATGGCCATACTGGGCATTTACTGCGTGCTCATCAGTTCGGCCGTCATGGGCGTGCCCCTGTACCGCGATATCGAGCACCAGACCAAGGAATACCTGTTGTCGACACCCGTCACCCGCGGCGCCTACTTCTGGGGGCGGTTTTGGGGCTCTTTTTCGGTGTTGATCCTGATCAGTACGGGCGCCATTGCGGGATATATCATCGGCTCCTGGCTGGGACCGATTTTTGACTGGGCCAAACCCGAACGTTTCGGCCCCAACGTGGCTTCCTACTATTTCTGGCCTTTCCTGACGGTTTTTCTGCCCAGTCTGTTCTTTACCAGTTGCCTCTTCTTCGGCCTGGTGGCGATCACCCGCAACAACCGGGTTTTGTACTCGGCCTCCATCCTGCTGTTCATCCTGTACCTGCTGGCCAACTTTCTGGTGCGCGACCTTGAAAAACGCGATCTGGTCGATATGCTCGACCCCTTCGCTTTTAATACCCATACCAACGCCATCAAATACCTGACGCCGGCAGAGCAAAACACCCAACTGGTGCCGTTACAGGGCAATCTGCTATGGAACAGAATCCTGTGGACGGGCATCGGGCTGCTCACTTTGCTCGGCATCTATTTCCGCTTCAGTATCCAGGGTTTTGTGGCCGAACGCAGCAAGGGCAAAAAGGCTAAAAAAGAAGATACAACGCTCGTGCCGGCCAGGGTTGCCCTGCCGTCTGTCGCCCGGCTGTTTTCCCGCCGGCTCGACTGGTCGAACCTCTGGAACCTGGGCAAACTGGAGTTCCGGAACATCCTCCGCGACACTTATTTTATCTCCATCATGCTCGGGGCGGTCATCTTTCTGTTTCTCGACGACTGGATCGGCAACCTGCGCTACGGCGTCCCGGACCGGCCGCTGACGATGAACATGTTGCTGTTCAAGACATACAATTATGGCCTGTTCGTATTTATCCTGTTGATGTTCTATGCGGGTGAAACGGTGCACCGCGATCGGGCCACCAATTTTTCCAGTATCGGCGACGCGTTGCCGGTGCCGAACTGGGTGCAACTGGGCTCCAAGTTCCTCGCTATCGTCGGCATTTGCCTGATGCTGGCTACGCTGCCGATGGCCGTCGGCGTGATCGTACAGGTGCTGCACGGCTATTTCAACTTCAAGTTCGAATACTATTTCATCGACTTGTACCTCATTACCTTCTGGGATTACCTGCAAATGGCGATGCTGGCCTTTTTCGTGCATGCGCTGGTGAACAACAAGTTCATCGGCCATTTCGTCGGCCTGGGTATCTGGATTGTCATGTTTGTATTGCGCAATTTCCTGGAATACGGCTACAACCTCGCCTTCTACAGTTTCAAACCGGGCTATCTGATCTCCGACATGAACGATTTCGGGCATTTCGGACAACCCCTGTTCTGGTTCAACCTGTACTGGACGGCGTTCGGGTTCATCCTGCTTTTTCTCGCCGCGCTGTTGTGGTCGAGGGGCGCCGAGCAAAGTTTCAAACGGCGATGGCAAGCATTCCGGCAGCGCTGGAATCCGCGTTTCAGCCTCGGGCTGGCGGCATTGGCGATCGTCTGGCTCGGCAGCGCAAGTTTTATTTATTACAACGTGAGCGTGTTGAACAAACATCGCAGCAGCAAAGAGCAGAAAAAACTGCAGTCGGAATACGAGAAAAAATACAAAAAGTACGAAAGGATCCAGCAACCCAAGGTGACGGATGTAATGCTCTATGCCGATATTTTTCCGGACAAGCGGAGCATCAACATGCGGGCGGTATTAAAAATAAGGAACAAGACCGACCAGCGGATCGACTCCCTGCACCTGCTCTCCGCCGACGGCCAGCACTACTCCCTGCTGCTCGACAAGCAGCCGCTTCAGGTATCGAAATTCGAGTTGATGCCGCGGCCTGCGATGACATTTTTCTACGCCCGTCCGGACACTGCCGGATACCGCATCTACGCCCTGCCGCGCCCCATGATGCCCGGCGACACGGCAACCCTTGAGGTAACCACTGCCATAGAAAATCCGGGATTTGTAAACGACGGCTATCGCCGCGAAGTGCTCTTCAACGGTACTTTCACCAGTGGCGGCATTCCCTCCATCGGCTACGACCAGAACCTGGAACTCGAAGGCGACGAAGACCGCAAGAAATACGACCTGCCGGAAAAACCCGACGACCTGCCGCCCCACCGCGATCCATACGGGGAGCGGACGCTGCTGTTCAACGACGATGCCGATTTCGTGACCTTTGAATGTATCGTCAGCACTACACCCGACCAGATCGCGGTAGCACCCGGATACCTGCAGCGCGAATGGACGGAAGGCGACCGGCATTACTTCCATTACAAGCAGGACAGCAAGATCAACTACTTTTTCAACCTCGTTTCGGCCAGATACGAAGTACTCCGCGACAAATGGGTATCGCCAGATGGCAAGGAGGTGAACATCGAGATATTCCACCACGCCGAACATGCCTACAACCTCGACCGTTTCGTGGCCTCGCTCAAGGACGGACTGGGCTATTTCTACCAAAACTTTGGGCCTTACCAGTTCCGGCAGGTGCGTATCCTTGAGTTTCCACGATATGCCGCATTCGCCCAGTCGTTTCCCAATACCATCCCGTATTCCGAAGATGGCGGCTGGTTTGCCGATTTCAGCGATCCGAATGATTACGACTATGCGTATTACGTGACCGCACACGAGCTGGCACACCAGTGGTGGGGCCACCAGGTGTCGCCCAACTATACCCGTGGCGCCAACCTCGTGTCCGAATCGCTCGCAGAGTACTCCGCACTCATGATCGCCAAACAGAAATACGGTCCGGACAACGTGCAACAGTTTCTGAAATACGACCTCGACCGCTACCTGCGCGGCCGGGCAAGTGAAAGCAAAAAGGAAAACGTGTTCATCAACTGCAACCGGCCTTACCAGTGGTATCAGAAAGGCAGTATAATATTGTACGGTCTACAGGACTACGTTGGCGAATCGACCCTGAATGGCGCCATTCGCGCCTTCCGCGACAGTTTCGGATTGAAAGAAACGCCGCCTTTCCCCGGCAGTTACGACCTGTATGATTTTGTCAAAAAAGTGGTACCCGACTCGCTGCACTATTACCTGGACGACTCCTGGCTGAAGATAGCGCTGTATGAAAACCGCGTCATCAGCGCCAAGGCGAAGAAAACGGGCGATAACCAGTATGAAGTAACGCTCAAGGTGAAAGCCAGAAAAATGTATGCCGACGAAAAAGGCAACGAGTCCGAAGCGCCGGACACCAACGACCTCATCGACATCGGCATTTTTGCCGAGGACAAGGTGGAAGAGAGCGGCAAAAAACTGACGCAACCGCTATACCTGAAAAAACACCGGCTCGGAAACGGCGAACACACTATTGTGCTGACGGTGCAGGGAAAACCCGTTCGTGCCGGCATCGATCCGTACAACAAACTGATCGACCGGGTGCCCGAGGACAACCGGAAGGAGGTGGAGGAATAATACCTCAGAATGCCTTCCGGTTGTTGTCGCGCTTCATATCCGCCGTCCATTCGCCGGGGTCGATGGTGACGGCCTTCAGGCTGGAGAGCGGTTTGTCCAGATTGAATTCGTATACATCCCGGGCAAAACTCCAGGGCTCGTGCGTCTTGACGTTCGTTCCCTCTGGAAACTTCCTGGCGCCGTACTGTACATCAAGCGGGATATAGTGCCGCTCGGATGTTCCATCCCTGAAGTCAATCAGCACTTCGGCAGGCATGGGCATGCTGCTGTTATTCTTCAGGACGATCTTCGTAGCGGAAGCGCCGTCGGCCGTCACGGATTCCACGCTGTAATCGATATTTTTGGTCGTTTTGATCCAGCCTGCATAGTACCAGTCGAGTTCCATACCCGATACGCGTTCCATCGTCCGCAAGAGATTCGCCCCGTTGGGATGTTTGAAATGCCAGTCGGCAAAGTAGCGCAGCAAACCCTTTCTAAACGCTTCATCGCCAATGATATAACGCAATTGCCACATAAACACCTCGCCTTTTGAATAGGCGCAATAGGAAAGGTTTTCCTCATTGGCGAACAGGTTGGCGGGGGTGCTCATCGGCTCATCGTTGAGGCTATTGCGTTGCCCGACGACCTCGTAGGCATAGCGCAACCGTTTTTGAGCCAGGGCAGAATCATGCTGAAAAAGCACATCCGTCGAGGCAAAACTGGTCAAGCCTTCATCGAGCCATGTCTCGTCGTTTTCGTTGTTGCCGATCATGCCGTAGTACCAGTTGTGCATCCATTCGTGGGTGACGGCCACCGGATTACGCCAGTCGGCGCCGCTAATATCCAGCAACGTCATCATCGGGTATTCCATGCCGCGCATGCCGCCCTGTACGAAGGAAAACTGCGGGTACAGGTACGGGCCGAAGGTAGTCTCGATATAGGGCAGCAGGCGCGTAGTCATGTCCTGCATCTCCCGGAAAACCGGCGTGGTGGCCTCCGAGGGCCGGTAGATGTAGTGCAGGGTGAGTCCGTCGCGCGCTTGCACCTTCTCGTGTACATACTCCGGGTCTGCCGACCAGGCAAAATCGTGCACATTATCGGCGGCGAATTTCCAGACATTGACGAAACCATAGTTCGGCGGCGGCTTTACGCCATCCGCTTCATAACCGAAACCGATGATACTGGCATTTTGCAATACACCGGTAGCGGCCACCATGTACTTTTTGGGCAGGGTGATATCGACTTTAAATGACCCGAAATCTCCGTAGAACTCATGCCCGATATAGGGATCGGCATGCCAGCCGGAGCGGTCGTAAGCGCACATTTTGGGATACCATTGGGTAAAGGAATACGCGACGCCTGCCGGGCTGTTGCGCCCGCCCCGAATCACACAAGCCGGCACCTGCGCCTGCCAGGCAATGTCATACACGTCAAAATCGCCCGGGTTAAGCGGTCGGCTGAGGGTAACCTCCATGATCGTCTCGTTGACCCGGTAGCCGACGGCGCCGCCATTTTGCAATACGGAAAAAATTTCCTGCTTGCCCGTTTCACCGGGCTGCAGCGCATTCAGGGCATTGTAAAGCCGGGTATTCGTTTCTTTCCGGGCCCGCGAGGCCATCGAACTGCCGGGCTGGACGGCATTCCAGTACAAGTGAAAAAACACCCGCCGGAGCGTATCGGGCGAGTTGTTGAAGTATTTGAGTTTGGCCCTGCCTTGTACGGCGTGGCTCTGGTCGTCGAGGCGCACATCAATTTGGTATTCAACACGTTGCTGCCAGTATCCTGCAGGCGTCTGGGCAAAAAGAGTGGTAATGGCAAGAACGGGAAGTATCGAGATCAGTCGTTTCATCATCATCGTATTTAGGCGCAAAAATAGCAAACACACCACGCACCAGCCCAACGTTCAATTCTTCCCCGCCTGTTGCTTCGCGCTTGGCACCGGCGGCCGCATGCGGACCATCTCGATTTCCATATCGTATTGCCTGCCGGGCAGCAATTCCAGCGCCGTGCGTTCAAAGGTGACCATGCCGGTGAGTTGTATCTTTAAGTCATACACCCCGGGCGATACTTTGAACTGGCAGCGGCCGTCCCATTGCGATATTTTTCCGTGAACGGAGGCGGGGTCCTTGCGCTGCAACAGCGCTGTCGCCCCCAGCACGGTCTCTTCAAATTCGTCGTGAATCAGCAGATTGACCACAGCGCGGGTGGTTTCACCGCCGTCGCTTTCCGCAAAGTGCAGTACACGGCTTTGGGTTGGTTGTGAAAGCGAGTCGGGGTGTGCCTGTCCGGATACCCCAATCGAAAGGACGGACAACAGGCACAGGCAAAGGATCGGTTTGTATTTCATGCCGATTAGATTGGTAAAAGGAACAAATTTAACGACCAAGCCACCATTTTCTCAACTGAAGTTGCTCCGGCGTAGCGTCGGATGATGCCTCGATCTTTGAACTCTTTTCGTTGTACTTCAGTCCCGCCTTTTCAAGATACGCCTTTAAGGGCAAAGGCCGGGCATTTTCGAGATAATCGCTGAAGAACCCGCGAATTTCGGGAAAAGTCATGGAAGTTATCACATCGAACAACTCTTCATCTTTGAACGGCTTGTTTCTTCCGTAGCGGGCCGCGAGGTCGCGCATCAGTTCCTGCGTGCCGTATTTCCCTTGTGAAAGTTCGCGCAGGCGCAAGTCGAGGCAGAGGCAAACCAGCGCGCCGCGCAGGTAAAAATTGTAGTACTGGTCCTGCCGGTCCATCGCAGCCCGGCTGAGTTCGGTGAGCGGAATGGTATTGTCAAAACGCTGCATTTGCTGCACCTTATTCCGTATTTCCGATAAAAAATCGTCGAGTGGCTCGAGTCCCTGCCGGATGGGCATGTGCATGGTGGTATATTCCGTCATGCCCTCGTACATCCACAGGTGTTGCGACATCTTGGGGGCAAGAAAATCGTACCGTTCAATTTCCTCGGAATGGACATTCAGGGGGGTAATGATGTGAAAGAACTCGTGGCTTGCAACGCCGTAGACAAAACTGTTGAGCAGGGCCGGGGCCATCTGGGAATTGTAGAGACAAAGGGTCGAGGTGTTGTGCTCCAGCCCGTCGGCAGTGTATTCATCCGGCCGGTCGAGCAGGGAGTGGTATATCAAAAAGGTGTAGTGCTCCACAGGCAGGGCGCCGCCGAGATATTCCCGCTGCTGTTCGAGCAGGGGGCGGATTTTCGCGGCAATATCGGGCGCCAGTTTTACGCCGGAATCGGCATAGCAGGCTATTGTGACCACTGTATTTCCAATATTCAGGTTGACCGTATCGGGGCGGGCGTACAGAATCGGATTATCGACCAGTTCGCGGTAGTTTGCCGCCTGAAAAGCGTCTTTGCCCGACTGGGCAGGCGCCGTTCGCAAGGATGTTGCCGCATAAAAGCCGTCGGGTTTTTCAAAAGACACAAATACCGGCCAGTTTTCGCCGCCGGTGAAATAACCGAACAGGCAGTTGTTGTTGATTACAAAGACCGTGTCCTTGGTAAACGAACTCTCCGCCGATTTGTAAAACCCCTCCGTCGTACCCGAGCCGAAGACTTCCCAGCCATCGTTGACTTCATACCGGATCTCATCAAGTTGGTAAGCCCTGCTGATTTTCCAGGTATTGATGCCCGTCCGCTCCACCGGTAGCGTATCAGCGCCGGCAAATGCCCTCAAATGCACAATATTGCGGCCAAAATCCATGGCGCCGTAGATACCCGGCACGATGCGCGGAAAGTTGAAATCTACCGTGTTGGCCTTGATGCCATACACCGAAAGCCTTACCGCCAGTCGGTCGTTTTCCATGTCGTTGAGGCTCACCTCGTAAAAATAGTTTTTGCCCAGATCGGCGGGATCGAGCAACAGGGCTTTACTGGCGCAGGCCGGAAAAAGAAGGGCAAAACAGATTGCCGGGAGGATACTTATCCCATACAGGATTGGCAGGCGAAAAAATAGTGAGGTGTTTGTCATGGTACCTGATTATCGAAAATTGAAAATATGCGGGTCAGAAAACGACCCGCCAAACCAGAAAATCGTCTAAAAACGCGACACTACCGCAAACGCTTTTTTCACGCGGCGCGTCTCGCCGGAGGGTCCGAACAATTCCATGAACAGCACATAAATACCCGGTTTGGCCTTCGTACCGTCGTCGAAATCGCCGTCCCAGCGCAGCAGGCCCTCGGTTCCGATTAAATCCTGCCGGACCAGGCGTCGGACCGGAATACCGCCTGCGTCAAAAATCGTCATGGTAGCGCCGAAACCCGCCTGCGGCAATGTGTAACGGATTTCCAGAAAATCTTCATAGCCGTCGTCGTCGGGAGAAAGGCGTGCAAGCGGCAGGGTGATGAGTTCGTCGCCGGCGGCTGCCGTGCTGCGACGCTGCGAATTGGGAAGCGTAGGCGTGCCCGGAAGGCCGGTCACAAGGGGTGAGGCGGAAGTCCAGTTGGAGGCGAGATTGGTCGGCGTGTTTACGTCGATGCGCTCGAGGGCGACACCGTCCCGGTCGCTGGAACTCAGCAGCCCGTTGTGCAGGCCAGCCGCATAATCAAAGGAGTCGACCACCACCGTTTGACCGCCTTTCGACCAGTACAGGGTTACGTTACCCGAATTATCGTCAAATGAAGGGAAGGTGTTTCCCAGCACGTTTTCGGGATGGATGTTGTTAAACTGGCCGGTGATATTCTGCACACCGGGCGTAAAAACGTCGTAACTCCCCGGCAGCATAAGCCTGTTATCGGCAAAGGCCTCCACATCCGCGCCGTCGGAAAAATTGGCCAGGAAAAACTCGGCCCAGTTGAACACCTTGCTGCTGCGGTTGAAGAATTCAATGTACCGCTGGTTGCCCGTCGAAGGGTTGAACATCATTTCATTGACCACCACTTCACCCGGTTCAGGTTTTTCGGGCAGCCCGACAAATGCGGTATCTGTGGCCGGGATCGCATTTCCCGAACAGTCCGCCACAGACGTGCCGATCACAATGGCATACAGGATATGGGGCTGAAGCGGTCCGCCTAGTGTCAGGCGCAATTTTGAAGGTTCGCCCGGCAGTTGCACGGCCGAAACGACGGCTACCGGCGGGTTGAACAGGTAAGCGCCGGCATTGGAGGCTGATGCGCCGCCGAGTCCCTCTGTGAAACGCAACAAAACCGAAGTGGCCGATTCGGGAAATGCATCCAGCACATGCGGGGCTGCCAGGTCGGGAGCGGTATTGTACACGGAGTTCTGTTTTCCCGGCGTTCCTCCGGGCAATACATTGCAAGAGCGCCAGTTGATCCGGCCCAGGCAGGGCAGGTCGGGATTGACGCGCTCCAGGGTCCAGCCACCGTTGTCCTTGCCGGACTCCGTATGCCAGTCGCTGCCGTATGCCACGCGGTCGATGACATTTCCGCCGGCATCGGTCAGGGTCAGGATATCGCCGTCGTTATTGAGCAACAAGGGACTGATCGATGCGCCCAGCACTGTACCCTGTGTTACCGCCTGCAGCGAATCGGTGTTTGCTGTTGCGGTGACGACCAGGTATTCGCCCGGTCCCATCATATACGCGGGTAATGTTACAGGCGACCCGGTTGCGTCGCGCAGGCGCAGGGCAGCCAGGTCGAGCGTTTTTCCGGAGCGGTTGAACAACTCCAGCCACTCCATTTCCGGCAAGCCGACGCGGGGAGAAGGATCGGCCATTATTTCATTGATCACAATATCGAACAATTCAGCGGCATCGATTTTGACAAACGTAAAGGTTGTTGTTTGCACCCCGCTCTCATTGCCGGAATCATCCTGTATGGCCAGCGTTTGCAGGGTATACGTGCCGGTTGTCAGCGGCGCTTGCAGGTTCAGGCGCACCGAGCGCCGGTCGGCAAGCAACACCACCGAGGCCGGTTGTCCGCCCCCCGGGCTGAGTTCATAATGCGCGGGTAACGTTGCGGAAACGGAATCAAGTTCCTCATCGAAAACCGCCGTTACGGCGTCGGCATTATCTGCAACGGCGGAAAGCAGCACCGGCGCCTGTGTGTCGGGCACATCCGGTCGGATATTGATATTGTCGAAGTAAAATTTTGTGGTGTTGGAAGGGGTGTATACGCACTGAAACCCGAAAAAGCGATCGGTTCCGCCGGGCCAGGTGTTCTCGGTCACGACGAACTGAGGCTGCAAGGCCATGCCCGAAGCGGCGGCTTCCACGGTCCATTCGCCCATTGCCGTGCGCTTTACCCTTATTTTAAGGTTGGGCGAACTGGCTGCGAGGCCGGGTTGCCCTGCGGCCAGTTGTGTTCTGACCGTGCCATCCTGCCGGAAAAAGCGGATGGCATCGGCACTGCCGCTTTCACCGAGTTCAAGAAAATAACCGTTTGAAGCGGCAGCGTCGGGCTGATCGGTTTGCAGCATGATCCGCAGCAGGTTCGAACCCGAAGGGTCGAAGGACATGCGGACATTGAATTCCCAGATGAGGCTGTCGGGCATATTTCCGCCGACCCATATTGACGACTGGCCGGCACCGGTGGCATTCAGTTGCAATTCCCCCGCCATACTGACCTTGAAATTAGACAAGTCGCCCTGCCACGCCGGGTTTTGGGTAAAGTCGCCGTCGGAAAAATCGTCGATGATCTGGCCGTATGCAGCGGAGCAAGCGCTCCATACTGACAGGATAAATAAGGAAAGGCGGATGGTCTTCATGCAACAATGCGATTTTCGGTCGTTGTATAGATTTGTGCGTAAACTTACTTCAAATGCGTAATACGGTTTTTCTACTCGGTCTGTTAATTGCAGGCTGTAACAGTAAACCTGCTCAGGATCAACTGGTTGTCGTATTTTCTCAAATTGCATTGCAGGCATCGCCCGGCAAAAAGAGCGCAGCCCTCCACCTGTTGAAAGCCGGAGAACGCGTGACCGACCTGGGCGAGGTAAGCCGCTTCGAATCGGTTATTTCGTTTAATGACCAGTTGCATCAAAGCCCCTGGATGCTGGTGCAAACCGCCGATAACCGCAAAGGCTGGGTGTTTTGCGCAGCCGTTCAGCCGCTCCGGGAAGACAGTGCCTGGCTGCTCCGCAAACGCATGTTGTGCTATTTTGGCGCCGTTGCCCGCGACCGGTGCGCCGCCCTGGCTCAATCGGTCGCCGGAGGCTATACCGGCAAAACCGCGCAGGACATGATGGCCGATTACCGCAAAGCGATCGGGCTCCGGGATACTCTGACGGCTGTACTGGCACACCGGCCCGAATCCGGAGAGGCCGGTTTTCAGCCCGATGAGAGCTGGTTTCAGGCGGCATTGCCGGGTTTTGTGTTTCAGTCGGTCAGGGAGGGCCGCCAGCCCTATCTGTTTGCCGATTACCGTTTCTGGAGCAACAAAGCGCAGGAAACGACGGATACCCAGGACGACGTTTATTTTAATATCTGCCTCACCCTGTTTCCGGCCGATAGTATCGAGTCGTTTTTTCCGGTTTGGACCTTTCAAACGGAGGCCAACAAGGCTGCCAGCATGCTCGGCTCGGGGATGCATGTGCAAATACTTCGTTCGCTCAATACGGCCTTCAATGCCAGTCCCTTGTGCCGTCCCGAACTTCAGGCCATCAAAGAATCACTGCTGGAGGATATCCTCGATAAAAAAACGGTGTATTGGTATCCGGAAGACAAGATCACTGCGGAGTTGAATCAAATCCTGCAGGAAGGGTTTTCGTGCCTTGGCGCCGGCGACCGGGTCGCACTTCAGGCCCGGCTGACCATGTTCGGCGACCCGCCAGCAAACGGCATCATTGTGAACCTCCGGAGCGGAGAAATTTCTACCGTCCGGGAGGAATAGAATGATCCGGCAAATGAGATTCCTCAAATCCTGTTAGTTTTGCGCGCACCTTGCAAACACCTCAAAGCAGCACTTTACTTATGAACAAAATGATCGCGCGTTTCCCCGAACAGTTGGAGGAAGCGCTCAACATCGCAGCAAAAATCGACCTGAAAAAACACGACGCCCCGTACCGTTCTGTCCTGATATCCGGAATGGGCGGCAGCGGAATCGGCGGCAATTTTCTGCAGGAGTTTGTTCGGTCCTATTGCAAATTGCCTGTATTTGTCAGCAAAGGCTACCAGGCGCCGACCTGGGTCAACAAATATACCCTCGCCATTTGCTCTTCCTACAGTGGCAATACGGAGGAAACCCTGAGTACATTCCATCAACTCCTTGAAACAGGCGCCAAAATCGTCTGTATCGCCTCCGGAGGCAAACTGATCGAACTTGCCAAAGCCCACGGCCTCGATTATGTGCAGTTGCCGACAAGCTGGAGCAGTCCCCGCGCCTGCCTCGGCTACTCCGTCGTCGCCCAGATGGGCGTGCTCCGCGCAGCAAAACTGATCCCGCTCAAATTGTTTACTGCCGTAAAATCTGCCCAAAAACTGCTGGCAAAAGACGATGCCGATATTCAGAAGCGCGCCAGAAACATCGCCGGATTTTTGGTCGACAAAACGCCGGTGTTGTATATCGCCGACCATATGGAAGCCGTTGCGGTTCGTTGGCGGCAGCAGATCAATGAAAACGCCAAAATGCTCTGCTGGCACCATGTTGTGCCGGAAATGAACCACAACGAACTCGTAGGCTGGCGCAATAACCGCCCCGATGTAGCCGTGATCTGGCTGCGCAATCGCGACGATTTCCAGCGCACTTCCATCCGGATGGACATCAATAAAGAGATCGTGGAACACTTCACCGGTTCCTCGATTGAAGTATGGTCGAAAGGCAAAACACAGATTGAAAAGGCCTTTTACCTGGTGTATCTCGGCGATTGGGCGTCGTACTATCTCGCGGACCTGCGCAGTGTCGATCCGGTCGAGATCAAGGTAATTGATTATTTGAAGGGAGAACTGGCCAAAGTATAATACGAAGGCGTTGCAGGTCAGCGTAATTGGGGTATTTTTGTATTTCCAATTTTCCACCTTTTAAATCAACCTTTTATGAAAAATCAAATGCCCTTTTTGCTGCTGTGCGCAGCAGCCGCATTATCCATGCTTGCCTCCTGTAAAAAAGATAACGGCAATGATGATTGTGGCGGACCAAACCCCAACTTTCCATTCATGGAAACCGGTCACAGCATCACTTTTGCTTACGACGAACTGTTCGGCAGCTCCGGTGATGTCACATACACCTACGGTGACCAGAATGCAGATGGAAGCTTTAATGTCAGCGTAAGCGGCACCCCGAAACCGGCAGCACTGGCAGGTATCGACAACTTCTTTTACAAAGCCTGCGGCGACAAGTTCTACACCGGAATCGAGTCCATAGCCGGCGCCGATAACTGGCAATACAAGGCCAATGCCAAGGCGGGTGAATCATGGACGCACAAGTTCGACGGAGGCCAGGCCACCTATACCGTACTCGAAGACGGACTGACGGTGAGCACCATCGCCGGAGACATCCCCAATTGCGCCAAGATCACGTATCAGCAGGCGCTGACGTTTAATACCGACACCGTCTACTGGTCCGATCAGATCGGTTGGGTGAAATACGACGGCTTTTTGCTGAGTTACGAGTTAAAATCGAAAAATTTCTGAACACTGTTACCCGCAGGTAACTGCCCTGCCGTTACCTGCGGGTTATCTTTTACTGTTATTTCCCACATGTCAGGCATACAACTCGACGCTACTGCCACGGAGCAGTTTATTACGGAACACGAAATCGCCGCTATTGAACCGCAGGTTGCCGCAGCCGCGAAACTGTTGGAATCACACAGCGGCCCCGGCAGCGAATTTCTCGGATGGCTGGACCTGCCGGTAAAATACGACCGGTCGGAGTTCAGGCGGATCAAGGCAGCAGCCAAAAGGATTCGAAAACAGAGCGAAGTATTGATCGTTATCGGCATCGGCGGTTCCTATCTCGGCGCCAAGGCTGCTCTTGAGTTCTGCCAACCCACGCCACCACTCCCCTTCCGGGGCGGCAGGAAAAAACATTTCGACGTTGTCTTTGCCGGCACCAACCTGAGTGCAGCATACCATACCCAGATACTGGAGGCCATCGGCGACCGCGATTTTTCGGTAAACGTCATTTCCAAATCAGGTACTACAACCGAGCCGGCCATCGCATTCCGCCTGTTCCGGCAAAAACTGGAAGAGAAATACGGCCGCCAGGGCGCCAAAGAGCGCATTTACGCCACAACCGATCGCGCGCGTGGCGCTTTGAAAACCCTGGCCACCCAGGAGGGCTACGACACTTTTGTGGTGCCGGACGATGTAGGCGGGCGATTTTCGGTGCTGACCGCCGTCGGGCTGCTGCCCCTGGCCGCCGCCGGTATCGATATCGACGCCCTTATGCGCGGTGCAGCAGACGGCAGGAAACAGTATAAAAGCGGCTTTTCGGAAAACGACTGCCACCGTTACGCCGGCCTGCGCAACATCCTGCTGCGCAAAGGCAAAAACATCGAATTGCTGGTCAACTATGAACCGCGCTGTCACTATATCGCCGAATGGTGGAAGCAACTCTACGGGGAAAGCGAAGGCAAGGACGGTAAGGGTATCTTTCCTGCTTCGGTGGACTTCACTTCCGACCTGCACTCCATGGGACAATACATTCAGGACGGACAGCGCACCCTGTTCGAAACGGTGCTGGAAATCAAACGGCCTGAAACCGACATCAGCCTTACCAAGGCAGCCGATGACCTGGACGGGCTGAACTACCTGGCCGGAAAAACGCTCGACCATATCAACAAAAAGGCTGCCGAGGGAACGCGTATGGCGCATGTCGACGGCGGTGTGCCCAACATGGTCGTCAGGATACCTGAAGCGACCCCTTATTTCCTCGGGCAACTGTTTTATTTCTTCGAAAAAGCCTGTGCCATAAGCGGTTATATGCTGGGAGTCAATCCTTTTGACCAGCCGGGAGTAGAGGCGTACAAGAAAAACATGTTTCGACTATTGGGCAAGAAGTAATGCATTTGGACACCTTATTCCCATTTGACATAAGCACTGGTATCCTTTAAATTAAAATACCTGGTCGGCAAGTCATCAAAAGAATAGTTCCGAAATGCCCCTAAAAACAATCGCGGCTTTGCCAGCAGGGTGTCGAAACGCTCCGGTGAGGCATCTACTATCATGCAGCGCGTACTGTCGGGGTGTTTCAGCGCCGAAAGCATCAGGAATTCGGTGGAGGTCCCCCACGAAAAAACAAGCGTATCCATCGGCGCCTGCCGCTCGGACAGCACCAGTTTTCGATGCGGCAAACCGGCTGTCCGGTCCAGGAATGCCTGCTCCCATTGCAACCGGTCCGTCCAGGGCCGGTGCGCAAATCCGATGTGCACCATACGCAGCGCCGCGATGCCCGCCAGCACAAGCAGCATACGACGATGCGGTAACAACTCGGGCAGTACATCAAATATAAGGGGCACGGCCGCGAACAGGGACAGGGGCAGGTACAGGTTTTCCAGGTAAAACTGTTTGTCGCCGCCGTGGAAGGGCACATTCACAACAAGGATATATGCAACGGGAAACAACACTGCCAGCCCTGCTTTCAGCCAGTTGCGCTTTCGGATATAAAATGCGCCGTTCAGCAGCACGGCGATCGGGATCAGGTAATAATCGCGCATACACCATGCGGCAAAATCGCGATTGCTTTGAATATCCAGCCAGTGCGGCCAAAGTTCGCGAAATGCGGCAGCGCGCTCGAGCGACATGGCATCGTACCAGTCGAGTTTCAGCACCTTGTATTTGACAAAGGCTATAAGCAGGAATACGCTGATTACCAGTATGTACAAAGCCCGCTGTCCGGGTTGGGCGCCCTTTTCGACTATAAAAAACAGGCCGCAAAACAACAGGGCATACAAGATCAGGGGGTGAAAATAGAAGGCTGTGACCGAAGCGGCAATCAGCAAAGGGTATTGCCACCACCGCACAGCGTAAAGACTATCCCGGTCCTGCAGCCACGCCAGCAGCAGGATCAGGAATGCCAGGCCCTGCGGCATTTCCGAGAGCCAGTAAAAGGTGTGGGTCGTCATCAGCGTGGAGGTCAATATCAGCACCAGCCCCCATCGCCACTGCTTTAGCACGAGCGTAACCAACAGAAAAACAGTAAAATAGTAAAGCACATGACCCAGCGAGTAGGTCAGCAGCACGCCTTTCAGCGGCATGCCCGTCATTTGCGCCAGCCAGGGAAAAACCTGCGTACACGCGGCGCCGAATCGCCCGCTCTGGATTTGCAGCGACCCCGTGCGCAGGATGTGAAAAGTCTGGAACCCCATATCGGCAAAAACCATGCGTTCCAGATAAAAAACGGCCGCCAATACTGCCAATGCAGCATAGACGGCCGTTCCGAGCCAAAAGACACGCCGGATAAGGAGGGCATCCGGCAGGGTTCCACCATTTTCTTTATCTGCGTTCATCGAGGATGCAAGATCAGAAAAGGTGGCGAATCTTATACCTTTTCTATCACGATAGCAGTAGCACCGCCACCGCCGTTGCAAATCGCGGCAAGACCAAGTTTGCCGTCGCGCTGGTGGAGCACATTGTTCAGGGTGGTCACGATACGCGCACCGGAAGCACCCAGCGGGTGGCCGAGCGATACGGCGCCGCCGAAGGCATTGGTTTTGTCGTGATCGATCTCCATTACCTTTTCAAAGGCGAGTGTAACTACGGAGAAAGCCTCGTTCACCTCGAAGAAATCGATGTCGTTTTTAGTTACGCCAGCCATTTTAAGGGCCTTGGGCGCAGCGATGGTAGGTGTCGTGGTAAACCACTCCGGCTCCTGCTCCGCATCGGCAAAACCCCGAATTTTGGCTACAGGCGTCAGACCCAGGCGTTTGACGGCGGCTTCGCTGGCCAGGATCAGGGCCGTGGCGCCGTCGTTGATGGTGCTTGCGTTGGCGGCTGTTACGGTACCGTCGGGCGTGAATGCCGGGCGCAATCCGGGTATCTTGTCGAACATTACTTTTTTAAACTCCTCGTCTTCAACGATCTGGAGCGGGTCGCCTTTTTTCTGGGGAATCAGGACGGGCGCGATCTCAGACTTAAAAAAACCAGACGCTGTCGCAGCTGCCGCGCGTTTGTAGGAGTCGATGGCAAAAGCATCCTGTTCTTCCCGGCTGATATGATAACGCGTAGCCGTAGCATCTGCGCAAACACCCATGGCTTTCTGGTTGTACACATCGGTCAGGCCGTCTTTCGCCAAACCGTCTACCAGTTCAGCATTGCCGTATTTGTACCCCCAGCGGGCATTGGGCAGGTAATAAGGTATCTGCGACATGTTTTCCATACCGCCCGCCACTACAATATCATTAAGACCCAGCATGATGCTTTGCGCGCCGAGCGTAATGGCCTTCATGCCTGATGCGCATACTTTATTGATGGTGGTGCAGGGCACATTGTCGGGCAGGCCGGCGAACCGGGCCGCCTGTCGTGCCGGCGCCTGGCCCAGGTTGGCGCTTACAACATTGCCCATCAGCACTTCATTGACCTGATCGGCGGCAACGCCCGCTTTTTCCAGTGCAGCCTTGATGGCCGTAGCGCCGAGTTGGGTAGCAGATATACCGGATAATACCCCGCCAAAGCTTCCTATGGGTGTGCGGACGGCGGAGATAATAAACACTTCTTTCATGGTGAAAATTTAGTTAGAACTCAGGAGGGGCAAAACTACGTGCAATTTTTCCTTTTTCAGATTCAGAACCATGTTTGGCGTTCGAAGGTTGCGACTTGAAAAAATTTTTCCGCATAAATGCCAGGTTCGTTTTTATATCGATTGTTAAAGTTTTGATTTTTATATGTTTTACTATTTGTAGAT
>CALMBD010000222.1 GCA_937861115.1 uncultured Bacteroidota bacterium
GGTCGACATGAGCATGGTGATCGTCACGGACAGGCCGTATGCTGCCTCCATGTACTTGCTTTCCTTGAAATAGAGGGTGACAAATACACAACCTGCCCAGAGAAGAAAATTGACTGCCGGCACATATAACTGGCCTTTCAGGTTGCTGGGAAAAATGACGGTCAGTTTGGGCAGCAATCCCAGCCGGATCGCTTCGCTGACCAGTGTAAAAGAACCGGAGATCATGGCCTGACTGGCAATGATGGCTGCCATGGCTGCAATGGCGATACCAAACGGCAAAAACCAGGCAGGCATCACCCCGTAAAAAGGATTTACCGCTTCGTCGCCTATCATAGGCAGCGGCTGTCCTTCAAACTGAAGGCACCAGGCCGCCTGACCGAGGTAGTTCAAAACCAGGCTGGTTTTGACAAACACCCAACTCACACGGATATTCTGTTTCCCGCAATGACCCAGGTCGGCATACAGCGCTTCTGCACCGGTTGTACACAAAAAGACAGCACCCATGAGCACCAGGGCATGCTGGTGGTGCATGAGCATTTTAACGGCATATACCGGATTTAGCGCGTGTAAAACAGAGAGATGACCATAAACCTCAATGGAGCCGAAAATAGCGAGCATGGAGAACCAGATCAACATGATAGGTCCGAAAAAGCGCCCGACTGTTGCCGTACCGAACTGCTGGAAAATAAACAGACCTGAAATGATACCGATGGTGATCTGTACGGTAGGAATATGGACATCGTGCAGACTTTCAATGGATTGCAGACCCTCAATTGCGGACGAAACCGAGATGGGCGGGGTGATCATACCCTCCGACAATACGGCGCTGCCGCCGATCATCGCCGGAAACAGCAGCCACCTTTGCCGCCGTCTGACCAGCGTATACAGTGAAAATATCCCGCCTTCGCCGTTATTGTCGGCGCGCAGGACGAGGGTGACGTACTTGAATGTCGTCTGAATGGTGAGCGTCCAAAAAACCAGCGATACCGCACCGAGTATTGTTTCCCGGTCGACTATACCTGAGCCGGCAATTGCTCGCATCACGTACAACGGCGATGTGCCAATATCGCCGTAGATGATGCCAAGAGTAATAATCAGACCGGCCAGGGTTAGCCGGTGATGGTGTCCGTGTTGTTCGCCGTTAGAGGGCATTTTCGGGTAAATTGCGTCCAGTCAATTACTTGTTTGTTAGTACAAGATATTCCCAGGGTTTTAGAGTCAGTGTCATATCTCTGGTTACCTGTACGGTACTCGTGCCAAACAGGTTGGTATAAGCGCCGGGTATGTCGCTATCGGGGTTCAGCGTGGCAGTGCGGTTTTGTTTGCTCAGGTTGAGCACCACAATCACCTTGTCTCCGTTTTTTTCCCGGGCGAAGGCGTATACGTACTCATCCATATTTGTCGGAATTTTGACCAATTCGCCCCCGTACTTACCCGACCAGATGGCCTGATTGTCACGGCGAAGGTTGCAAAGTTTTTGGAAAAACTCCTTTTTGGCGTATTTTTTCCAGCGAACAGGATCTTTTTCAAAAAAATTCAATCGCTGGGAGAGGCCGTCTTCCTGTCCGTTGTAAAGCATCGGCATACCCTGCCAGGTGAACATGAGCACATTGAACGCATCGGCCGAGGCGCCGTACAACTGGCTTTCCGTACCGCTCCACCAGTTCTCGTCGTGGTTTTGGGTAAAATACACCTGACAATAGTTGTCCGGATAAAAATCATCGAGATATTCCAGCAAGGTATCCAGCGATTGCGCATCCTGTGCGCCTGAGCCGATGTCTTTGGTCACGTCTTTCCATTTCCACCCATAGTTGGCATTGAAGCAGGACCGAAAATGCGCGGGTTCATCCTGCCATTCGGCCAGCATAAACACTTGTTTCACAGAATCCAGGGCAAGTCTTGCCTCCGCCCAGAAATCGTTCGGCACCAGACCTGCCATATCGACCCTGAATCCGTCGATGTTGCAGGTTTTGAGCCAGTATTGCATGACTTCGATCATGGCGCGGCGGGTTGCCGGGTTGCCGTAATCAAGGTCGCATACATCAGACCAGTCGGTAATAGGCTCACCGTGTTCATTGAGGGGCACAGTAAAGTCGCCGTTGTATTTCGTAAAGTATTCCGGATGGTATTTTTTCCACTCGGAATCCCACGATGTGTGGTTAGGCACCCAATCGAGGATAACTTTCAGATCGAGTCCGTGTGCGTCCCGGACCAGGTTTTTAAGGTCGGTGATCGTCCCGAAGTCCGGATTGATCGAGTAATAGTCCTGAACCGAATAAGGGCTCCCCAGCTTGCCTTTCCTGTTTTCCTTTCCAATGGGGTGAATGGGCATCAGCCACAGGACACCTATACCGAGTTCCTTAAGCCGGGGCAGCTGTTTCCGTACACCTTCAAATGTTCCCTCAGGTGAGAACTGTCGTGTGTTACATTCGTATAAAACAGCATTTTTTGCCCATTCCGGCTCGGATGGGTCGTGTATTCGGGGTGGTGTGGGAGGAGCTGTTTGCACCGTGGGTTGAGATTGATTCCGGCAGGAAAACATTGCCACCGCAACAATGAAGAATAGCAGATTTCTCATGTTCATACATTTGATTTAGGGTGCGCCTAATCGCCGGAAGGCTCCGTACCAGATCCGACAACCCTGACCTGGATGCCGGTTACATTCAGGTCTGTATTTCCCTTCCATATCATCACATAACCTTTTTCTGTGACGTGCCAGGTGTTGTTGATATAAGGATCCTTGCAAGACAGGTAAATCTCGTTTTTGGTTTCGTCCCAGTTCCAGCGCCCGGTGTCGACTACCTTGTTTTTGATCAGAATGTCAAAACTCTGATCCTGCCGGAAACGAAGCCATTTGGACTGGTATTGCTTATGGACAGTCGTGTCGCTGGGTTGATATGCCATATTCATATGCCACCAACCGGAACAGAGATAGGCTTTGTGGCTGGCAGTGGCCGGTGGAAGCGCGTCGATCGGGACGTTGACCATAGCAGGAGGTTTGCTTACCTGCATCGTAGGCGCCGTGTCCGGGTTTTCTCCCTTGATGACGTGCGAAGCCTTGACGTTGTAGCCCTCAGCCGGGTCAGGTACAGTTGTTACAGGCGCATCCGAAGGCGTTTCGGGCGCTGGTTTTTGCAGGCTTTTGCAGGTTAAGTAGCCGGTGCAAATGACAATTATGGCGAGGATGAAGTTGATTTTCATTGCTTTACGTAAATGGATATGGTATTACCAACATTATGAGTGAGAGAATATTGCTTCAGAAACCCTGCCAAGCAGACTTGAGTAGGAAAGGTCCTCAAAACCCGGAATAACAAGGTGCGCATTGGGCAGGTAACCGGGGTCGCCGATCCCTACGATAGTAAACCTTCCTGCCAGAGCCGCCATTACACCCAATGCCGAATCTTCAAAAACCAGGCACTCGGAAGGGTTAAGATCAATGGCGCGGGCGGCCAGCAAGAAACACTCCGGGTCAGGAATGGCCTTTCGTGTGATATTTCCATCTATCACTGCATCAAAATAGGATTCCAGTCTTGTGGAATGGAGTACCTGTCGGGCGCTTTTTGAAGCGGAAGCCAGGGCGATCTTGAGGCCTGCTTCGCGGGCCTGTCGGATGAACAACAAAGCGCCGGGCAAGACGTCGCCGGGTCGCAGGCTGGATATCAGTTCCACGTACCAGTTGTTTTTGACATCGGACCAATGCAGCTTTTCCGCCTCCGTCATATATATTTCACCCCATTCAAGTATTTTTTCCAGACTGGCCATTCTGCTCAGTCCGCGCAATGATTCGTGCTGTCCGGCAGAGAAATCAAAGCCAAGCTGGTTCGCCAGCCTTTTCCAGGCGACGTAGTGGTACTTCGCTGTGTCGACAATGACGCCGTCCAGGTTGAAAATTATACCTTTTATATGCTCCGGGGAGCCTGTCATATTGCAACTCCGTTTCGCGGCGAAGGTACCGCAAATTCGAGTAATGACACCAAATTCTATCTGTGAAGGAATTCAATTACATTTGCCTCGACAGGCTGGCAGCCTGATGTTCATTATGGAAGAACACAAAAAGGAAGATTCGACCGGAGCAAGAATTGACGTATTGTCGCGAACCATCATTGCCCTCGTTATCGGCATTCTGCTGGGCGCTATTATCGGTCAGATGGGGCTCAATGCCCTGCAGGAGAAACTCAGTTCGCTGATTCGCGGGTTCATTTGGCTGATTATTCTTTTCGCTTTACTGGCCTTCTGGGTTGTACAAAACAAGGAGGCCATCCTGAAAAGACTGTTTCGGGTGTCGGACACCGACCTGGGTGAACTGAACAATGTCGCCCAGTCGCTGGTGTTCCATACCATTGAGAAAGATTACACCGCCGCCAGGCGCGATCTGACGATCCTGTTTCGGCGGGCGTCGGCATGGGTGGCCTGGATGAATTTCAGGCGATGGATCGTAGTGGTTTTTCAATCGCTGTTCGTTGGACTTGGCGGCCTGCTCGGCACAGTCATGTTGTACAACCAGAATAAACTGCTTGTGCAACAAAACCAGTTGCTTAACCAGCAGAACATCCGCCTCGATCAGCAAACCTATCTGCAGGAGGCCGAGCGGCGCAGTTCGCTCGTCTTTTTAATGGGGAATATCCTCGATGCAGTCAATCAGGAACTCAAAGAGGATGTGGGAATTAAAGGGGTTCGCGATATCACGCCGCAGCTCATCGGGCGTATCATCGCGCTCAGCAATTCGTTGCGCCCCTACCGGTATCTGGGCAACGATTCGCTTGTTTTGCGTGAACTGAGTCCGGAACGCGGCTTTTTGCTTTTTTCCATAGCCAGTAGTGAGATTGACCAGCGAAGCCTGCGCAAAATATATCGATCAGCAGATTTCTCCTTTTCCGACCTGAAGGGCGCGGTATTATCGGGAGAGTTTCTAGCCGGTATCAACCTGACCGGCGCCGATCTGAACCATGCCCAACTCGACGAAGCCGATCTGAGCGGGGCCCGGCTGAGTGAGGCCGAATTGACGGAAGCGGTGCTTGCGCGTGCCAACCTGAGGGAGGCTCGGCTGCGAAACGCCAACCTGTACAAGGCCTATTTTGAATCGGCCGATCTGCGGCATGCCAATCTGAGCGGCGCCAATATGCAATATGCCAATCTTGCCGGCGCCAATCTGGAAAACACCCACCTGAGTTATACGGATATGTTTCGCGCCAACCTTAGCGGCGCGACGCTGGTCAATACTACCCTCAACCAGAGTATTCTCGACAGCGCAGTCGTCAGTGAATTCGGTTGGCTGGACTCGCTGAAGACCAATCCCGATACCAGTCTTGGTATCCGGTACCTGACAAACCGGTACCATATTGATTCGGTGGAGACAAAATTCGGGTGGTTTTACCTCGTTCTACCTAAGACGGCGCCAGAAAGCAATAAATAAGGTTGTTTTTATACCTGCACGGTTCTCAAAAAATGAATGGTTGCCTCGATGTCGTTGTGCAAAATCCTGTCGCCTTCGAGCCGGGGTACGGTTTCCCTGTATCGGTGTAACAAGGCTTCAATGTTTTCCGAGGAGCGCCCGGGGCGGCGGTATTCCAGGGCCTGCATGGCTACCATGAATTCAATGGCCAGTAGGCGTTCCAGGTTGAGTACAATGCGCCTGGCCTTGGTAGCGGCATTGGCGGCCATGCTTACGTGGTCTTCCTGTCCATTGCAACTGATGATGCTATCCACCGATGCAGGCGTGCACAATCCCTTGTTCTGACTGACAATGGCAGCTGCCGTGTACTGAGCGATCATCATGCCCGAATGTAACCCCGGGTTATCGGTCAGAAATGCCGGCAGTCCCCTGTTCCCGCCAATCAACTGGTAAACCCTGCGTTCGGAAATACTTCCCAGTTCGGCGAGTGCAATACCGAGGTAATCGAGCGGCAGCGCCAGCGCCTGTGCGTGAAAGTTTCCGCCGGACAGGATCAGGTCGTCGTCAGGAAAAATATTCGGATTGTCGGTTACGGAATTGATCTCGGTCGTCAGTACCTGCTCTACATGTGCAAGGGCATTCCGGCTGGCGCCATGTACCTGTGGCACACAGCGAAATGCATAGGGGTCCTGCACATCGGTTTTTTCGGAACCGGCTATTTCGCTGCCTTTGAGCAGGTTTAATACCGTTTCGGCTACGCGGACCTGTCCCGCTTGCGGCCGAATGCGGTGGATATGCTCGTCGAGTGGCGAAAGCCGGCAATTGAACGCATCGAATCCGATCGCTGCATTCAGATCGGCCAGCGCTGCCAGGCGTCTGCCTTCCAGCACACACCAGACGGCGTATGCTGCAGAGAATTGTGTGCCGTTGAGCAGGGCCAGCGCCTCTTTGGCTTTGAAGGTCAGCGGCGACCAGCCCCGGAGTTGCAATACCACGTCTGCGCGTTGCCGGCGCCCTTCATACCAGACTTCACCCAGACCCGCCAGTGGCAGACTCAGATGTGCCAGTGGCGCCAGATCGCCCGACGCGCCCAGCGAACCGAGTTCAAATACGACAGGCAGAATACCTGCATTGTAAAAATCGACGAGGCGTTGCACCACCTTTTCCCGGACGGCCGAATAGCCATAGGAAAGACTTTGCGCCTTGAGCAGCAGCATGATCCGCACAATCTCCGGAGGCGTCTCATCGCCTGTCCCGGCGGCATGGCTGACTACCAGGTTGTACTGTAGTTGCTCGATGTCGCTTTCAGAAATCCGGATATTGCACAACGAACCAAAGCCGGTGTTGATGCCGTAAAAGAGGTCTTTGGAGTGTGCCAGTTTGGCGTCCAGGTAGTGGCGGCAATGGTTAATTTGCTGCCGGGATTTGTCGGAGATCGCCAGTTGGTGTTGTGCGGAGAGTATGTTTTGCAGGCTATCGAGCGTGAGTGGATCGGGGCCGATGTGGTGAACAGGGCTGGTGTTCATAATTGGTCAAGTATTCGGTTAGCACAAAGTAACATCATCAGGAAGGATTCGGGCGCGCAAAGGTATTGCTTCGCGTTAAATTCAATTAAGACCTGGTTAAACGAAGGTTAAGGTTGGTTTCAAAATGATGGCGACACCCGTTGTTGGATGTTGAAAACGAGCAGGTTAGATTTTGTTTGCAAAAAAAAATTAAAACGGTTAAGCAACTTTACCCCGACATACGACGTCACAATTGCCGCGCTTCGCAGGGAAAACACCTAATTTTGCCCCTGACCGGGGGCCTTGAGTTCCCGAACCTCGAAGACGCACTATTCAACAAATCAACATTCAACCAATCATGATGAAGAAGATTATTTCGACCGCGGTTTTCGCCTTTTTGCTTACCGCGCTTGCTACCGCACAACGCATTGCATATGTAGATGTAACGGACATCCTGGAAAGCCTGCCCGAATACCAGAAAGCACAGGAACAACTCGATAAAGTCGCTACACAGTGGCGCCAGGAAATTGCCCAGGAGCAGGATAAGGTGAAAGGGCTTTACAGCAAGTACCAGGCAGAGCAGGTGTTGCTGAGCGAGGAGATGAAAAAACAACGCGAAGAAGAGATCATGAACAAGGAGAAGGAAGTGCGCGATATGCAGCGCGTAAAATTCGGGCCGGAAGGCGCCCTGTTTAAAAAGCGCGAAGAGCTGGTTAAACCCATCCAGGATCGGGTCTATGCCGCCATTCAGAAGTTTGCAGAGGATAAAGGCTACGAATTTGTATTCGACAAGGGTAGCGCTTCGGGTATGTTGTATGCCGACAAACGCAACGATAAGACGGAAGACGTTAAAACTATGCTGAAGAAGGGCTAATTTTGCGCCGCCAAAATAGTTCTGCCGTCAAAACGGCCACCATTCATTACTAACACACTGAAAATGAACAAGTATTTCGTACCGGTACTCCTATTTGTATTGTTCCTGGCCACTCCTGGTCAGGCTCAAAAGTTTGGGTACTGCAACTCCGTCGCTTTGCTTTCCCTCATGCCTGATGTCAAGGCGGCCGACAGCGACCTGACCGCCTTCCAAACCCAGCTGACCAAAAAAGGACAGGAACGGGTGAAAGCGCTGCAGGACAATGCGGCTGAACTGGAACGCAAAAAGGAACAGGGTAATATTTCACCCAAAGATTACGAAGCCCAATCGGCAAAACTGACTGAAGAACAGGCCAGTATCGCCAAATACCAGGAGGAGGTATACCAGAAACTCGCGCAAAAACGCAAGGAACTGTATGAGCCGTTGCTCGACAAAGTAAACAAGGCTATGGAGGATGTAGCCAAGGAAAATGGATACATGCTCGTTTTTGACCTCAGTACCCAGGTATTGATCTATGCCGAGGAATCGCTCGACGTAACTCCATTGGTGAAAGCCAAACTGGGTCTAAACTGATTTCCCGGCATTTGCGGATTTTTTGGAATGGGATTGCCCTTTGGGGTTATCCCATTCTTATTTTTGTGCAACTTTTCATCCATGAAGAAAGATCAGCCCATTGGTTTTTTCGATTCCGGCATTGGCGGACTCTCCGTGCTACACGAAGCGCTGAAACTGCTGCCCCGGGAGCATTATATCTATTTTTCCGACGGCGACAATGCTCCCTACGGTGTGCGCACCAAGGAAAACGTCCGCGAACTGGTGTTTGCAGCCATCGATTTTGTCGCGAAACGCGGCGTAAAAGCTATCGTGGTCGCATGCAACACCGCCACCAGCGTTGCCATCGAGGACCTGCGGATGCGGTACGAGTTCCCGATCATCGGTATGGAACCCGCGGTCAAACCGGCCGTCGAGGCGGGCCACCGGAAGCGCGTTCTGGTATTCGCCACCGAACTCACCCTTAAGGAAGAAAAGTTCAGAAACCTTGTTGCCCGTGTCGATACCGAACAATTGGTGGACTACCTGCCCCTTCAGGAACTGGTACTGCTGGCTGAACACTTTGATTTCGACGAAAAAAAGGTCATGCCCTACCTGCAGAACAAATTGCGGGACATTGATTTTTCAAAATACGGCGCCGTGGTGCTGGGCTGCACCCATTTCCTGTTTTTCAAAAACTTTATGGAACAGGTGGTACCACCGGAAGTCAAGATCATTGACGGGAATTTGGGCACTGTCAAAAACCTGATCAAACAACTGGGCGATAATCTGAACGAGGGGCCGGGACATGTTGATTTCTTCCTTTCGGGCAAGGCAATGCCACCGGCCCATTTTGAGCGCTACCTGCATTACCTGGAGGCGATCAATGCGCCGTCCGTTCCGCTATAGTCATCAGAATTTCGGACAAAGAATCTCTTCGTTCTCGTATTCGCCGAGGTAGGTGATCGATATCTCGAATGCCCCCTGGCGTTGTTTGGCCTGTAAAGCATTGAGGTTCAGATCATAACTCAATCCGATCAATACATTACTGAACTCTACGCCGAGTAGCGCCACTACTGCATCAAGACCGAAACCGTCGTCGTTGCGTACCGGACGCACCCAACTGCCCACGTGCAGGGCGCTGCCGCCATATTGACCCAGCGCAAACCTGAAATTGGTGCCGGTATTGACTTCCATATGCGGTCCCTGCTTCGACACCAGGAAACGCGGGAGCAATGATACCCGGTTGTCGCGCGTGAGCGGAATACTGGCTGCCAATTGTCCCGAAACCTTCATATACAGCTTGTCGCCTTCGGTGCTGTTGCCGTAGAATGAAATTTGAGGCTGCAGAAAATGGTGCAGCGACAGTCCGGCAAATACGTTGCCCGAACGCCCCACCACGGCGGTGTAGTTGAGCCCGGCATTGAAGTCGGAAAAGGAAAAATTATTGGCAGGAAGATCTTCGCCTGTCTGAAAATTATACCCGGAGGAGCCGTCGAATTCATCGTGAAAGTCGAGCGACTCGTAGTTCACATTTCGTTGGGTAAGTCCACCCTGCAATCCAAGGGTAAGAAACTGGCGGTTGTCGGAACCCAGCGATTTGTGGTATGCCAGCGAAACGGCAATCTGAGTGGTGCTGAAATCCACCACACTTACCTTGTCGGTGAAGAACATGAGCCCAAGCCCTATCGCATCTTCTTTCACGCGTTTGCCCGGTGCGTCGAAACGCAGATCAGCCGCGATGGCGAAGGTCCGGATCGGGTTTTCCAGTACTTTGCGCCACTGGTCGCGGTAAATTGTACCGACCCTGTAACGCCCCTCCATCGCTCCCGTCAACGCCGGGTTAAGGGTAAGCGGTGCAGCATAGAACTGAGTAAAATGTTTGTCCTGAGAAAATGCTTTTGGTAGAATGGAACAAAAAAGCAGGGAATAAAGGAGAAGTTTTTTCATGCTGTTGGGAAAAATTTCGGCAAAGGTAGACGATTTGAGAATGAGGACTAGGATTTCCGATTTTTTGCTGCGCCAAAACGTTAATTACCTGCAAAAACGGGCGACACATCCAAAGTTTAACACTGATACGTGCAGATGAGACGAAATTGGTTTAATTCCAAAATTATATACCTTTCGCCGTGATGATATTGCCGAGTGCGCCGAGTGCGCCGGCTGAAGCCGGCGGTACGGTACCGCGCCGAGTGCGCCGGCTGAAGCCGGCGGTACGGTACCGCCGGCTTCAGCCGGCGCCCCTCCTAAACACCTAATCCACATTAAAACAGTCCTCACACTATTTTTTGCGTATGGAAAAGCCCACTACTTCTAACTTTAAACCCTATGTCGCCCCGGAGAACACCTCGGTAAAGGAGTTTACCCTTCGGGCCGTTATTCTGGGCGCCTTGTTCGGCATCCTCTTCGGCGCCGCTACCGTTTACCTGGCGCTGAAGGCCGGCCTGACCGTCTCCGCATCTATTCCCATTGCAGTGCTGGCCATTTCCCTGGGCCGCAAGTTCCTCGGTACCACGATTCTGGAAAACAACATCATCCAGACGACCGGCTCGGCAGGCGAATCCGTTGCGGCAGGGGTAGTGTTTACCTTACCCGCATTTTTATTCCTCAGCGACGGTATCGGCAAGGGCTATTTCAACTACTGGACGATTCTCATGCTTGCTATTTTCGGCGGTATCCTGGGCGTATTGATGATGATCCCTTTGCGGAAATCGCTCATTGTAAAAGAACACGATAACCTGCCCTACCCCGAAGGCACAGCCTGTGCGCAGGTGCTGGTAGCCGGCGAAAAAGGCGGTGATTTTGCCAAAACCGCCTACCAGGGCCTGGGTTTTGCACTCGGATACGCTGTGCTGCAACGGATATTGCACGTCATCGCCGAGGTGCCGAAATGGGCGACCGGCATTGCCAACAAGTACCTGCCGGCTGCGGTAGTCAGCGGCGAGATCACACCGGAATATCTTGGCGTCGGTTATATCATCGGGCCCCGCATCGCAGGGGTACTGGTAGCGGGCGGCGTTCTGGCCTGGCTCGGCCTGATACCACTGCTGGCCACCCTGGTCTCCCCGGATGTAATTGCGGCGCAACTGGTCAAACTGGACCTGCTCAATATTTATGACCCGCATACCAAAGAGATCATCGGATACCGTTACGGCTGGGATCCTGCCATGCATGTCTTTACGAATCTTTCCGAGGCAGTGTACCGCGCCTATGTCCGCCAGATTGGCGCCGGCGCAGTAGCCGGCGCAGGGTTCATCACCCTGATCAAGACCATGCCGACGATCATCTCATCCTTCCGGGAGAGTTTTGCTCAAATCAAAAACCGTGTTGCAGACGCGGCAGTGGTTCGCACTGAAAACGACCTGTCGCTCAAGGTGGTAGGGTTCGGCAGTCTGGCATTGATCGTGCTGATGGCCATACTTCCCAATGTACCCGGCGAGGGATTTTTCAGCAAACTGCTGATCGGTGTGCTGGTTATTATTTTCGGATTTTTCTTTGTTACGGTGTCGAGCCGCATTGTCGGTATCATCGGCAGCAGCAACAATCCCATATCAGGCATGACCATCGCCACGATCATGGGCACGGCATTGGTATTCATCGGTGTGGGCTGGACGGGCAAAGTATTCGAGCCCATGGCACTCGTGGTGGGTAGTATGATCTGCATCGCGGCAGCCAATGCAGGCGCCACTTCCCAGGACTTAAAAACGGGCTATATCGTTGGCGCCACGCCCCGCTATCAACAACTGGCGTTGTTTATAGGCGTGGTCGTATCGTCGCTTGTGATTGGCTTCACCGTGTTGTTTCTCGATAATCCCACCGCCGACATGCGTGCGATGGGTATAGAACACGCGATCGGTGAAAAATTCAATGCCCCACAGGCTACGCTTATGGCCACCCTGATCAAGGGCCTGCTCTCTTTCAACCTCGATTGGCAGTTTGTGCTGGTCGGCCTGTTTATCGCCGTTACAATGGAATTGTGCGGCGTGAAATCCCTGTCATTTGCCGTGGGGCTTTACCTGCCGCTCTCCACTACCCTGCCTATATATGTAGGCGGCGCATTGAAAGGTATGACCGACTGGATGGCGAAACGCAAAGGAGAAGAAACGGAAGACGCCGATCTGGGTAAAGGAAGCCTGTTTGCTACCGGACTGGTTGCAGGCGGCGCCCTGGCAGGTGTAATCGTGGCATTATTTCAGGCTTCCGACGTTACAGCAGGAGCGATCAATTCCCTGAGCATGGAGCACAGCATCTCCGGAGCGCTGGGCGAGTCGGGGTATCACCTCCTCGGTGTAATGAGTTTTGCCGCCCTGGCATTTTTCCTGGTGCGGGCAGCACGGAAGAAATAGGTATCTTGATTTGAAAGAACAGCCTGGAATATCATCAAAAGTGATGTTTCAGGCTGTTTTGCTTTGTTTAAATCCAGTTTCAGGCGCACCGCACATCGACGCGAAAACAGTCGCCCTGTTGAACTATCGCGTAGTTTCCGGCCAGCAGTGTTGTGCCGGGCAAGTCCAGGGCTGCTTGTAAAGCAGCATCAATTGGGCAGGATTCAGGCATTTCAAAAACACCTTTTCTGAATTGCCGACGAAACAATTCGACACAAAGCAGGGACCTGAAAAAGAGCAGAGACAGCACACCATCACCCTTTGAAGCAAAGGCTATCGTTTGGCGACATTCTCTTTTCAAATTCGGCTGCAGATGGAATTCGCTGGAAAGTTTACAGATTCCAGTGCCACGACAATCCTGACTGGGCATACCAAATACGATATCGCACCTGATCAGTTGAGCATTGATATTCTTGGTGGCAGTGAAACTAAAGGCAGAATATCCCGTCGAGGGACGGAAACCGGTGGATGAGATGTTGGACATAGTTTAGAGATTGTGCAACTACGTTAAATCGGATGGATTAAAGTTAACGTTTTTTTCGAGAAAACGGTAACCAGCGGAGGGAAACGGCTATACATTTCGGATTATCGGCAAAGACTGTTCCAAAAATATGGCACACCACTCCGGTCGGAGCAGCCAGATAAAATTTTAACACAAATGGCGTTAAATCAGTCTTAATCCAGTATGCCGAGCACAGCAGCGATCACATCTTCCACCTGCGGCTTGGAGTGGTAATCGCCATCCTGACCATAGGCCGGGCGGTGCGGTTTGGCATGGAGTGTTACAGGCTGCGCATCGAGGTAACGATAACCGCCTTGTTTTTCCAGCACCTGCTGGAGCATGTAGCCTGAAGCGCCGCCCTCAAAGTCCTCGTCCAGGAAAATCACGCGATTGGTCTTTTTCAAACTATCAACACACTTGTTCGACAAGTCAAACGGCAGGAGTGTCTGTATATCAATAAGTTCGACTGAAACATTCTGACCGGCAAGTATCTCGCATGCTTGTTCAGCAACCCGTACGCTGGCGCCATAGGTGATAATGGTCACATCAGAACCGCTTCGCAGCACTTCCGGCACACCAAGCGGCACGGTAAAGGTGCCGACATTATCGGGCAGTTTTTCCTTGAAACGGTATGCATTGAGTACTTCCACTACTATGGCAGGGTCGTCGCCGCGAAGCAAGGTATTGTACATACCCGCAGCCTGGGTCATGTTGCGGGGTACACAAACGTGCATGCCGCGCAGGGAGCCCAGCATCATACCCATAGGTGAGCCGGAGTGCCACACCCCTACCAGGCGATGCCCCCGGGTGCGGATGATGGCCGGCGCTGCCTGCAGGTTGTTGGAGCGCCATCGAAGCGTACACAAGTCGTCAGACAACGGCGACAGGCCGTACAGCAGATAGTCGAGGTATTGGACTTCAGCAATGGGCCGAAGTCCGCGCATGGCCATGCCGATCGCCTGTCCCATAATAGTCCATTCGCGAATGCCTGTGTCGAATACCCGGGCCTCGCCGTATTTGGCCTGCATGCCACGGAAGCCCTGGTTGACATCGCCTATCTGGCCTACGTCTTCCCCAAAAGCAAACAGCTCCGGGTGCCGTTCAAAATTATTATCAAAACAGGCATTGAGCACCTCAAAGCCATCCTTTAGCGGCGCGTCGTCTGAATAAACAGGTGGCTCTACACGTACTTTCAACGGCGATCGGGGTGTCTCGCTGAGCAGGTGCCCGGAAAACAGTTGGTTCCCCTCCTCCGTTTCCCGATGAATAAACCCTGCAAGTGGCGAATTGCCGGATAGTTTATTGCCGGCAGTAAGCAGCACACGACGGGCTGTCTGCAGCAGTTCATAGCGCAACACCTCTTTTTTGGGCTCCAGATCGTTGATGGCCGCCTGAGCCTGTTCCAGTTCAGGATGTTCGTTCAGCAGGGCGCGAAGTATGCCCAACAGTTCGGTTTTCAGTTGTTGAACTTTATCATGGTAGGCGTGAAAGGCGCGTTTTGCCGCAGCAGTGGCTTCGCGTTTCGCCTCTGCCTCCATGCGCGCAATTTCCTCGCTTGTCGCAATGCCGGAGTCGATCATCCACGCAGCCATTCGTTTGTTGCAGTCGAATTCTTCTTCAAAAGCGAGCCGTTCCGGACTTTTGTACCGCCGGTGGTCGCCCGAGGTGGAGTGTCCGAGTTGCTGTGTGACCTCCTGGATATGGAAAAGCGCCGGACGGTGCGTCACCCGCATTTCACTGATAGCCTCGTTGTACATCTGGCAAAGCGCGGGATAGTCCCAGGCTTTTGCGGTATATATTTCCATACCGCCGGTGTCGTTCGCGCCGTCGGGGCGGAAGCCCTCCAGTATTTCTGAAATGCTTTCCTTGGTTGTCTGATATTTTTTGGGAACGCTGATGCCATAGCCGTCGTCCCAGACGCTTACTGCTATGGGTACCTGCAACACGCCTGCGGCGTTGAGGGTTTCCCAGAAAATGCCTTCTGAGGTGGAGGCATCGCCAATCGTGACAAAAGCCACTTCGTTGCCATTATCGGAAAGGTCTCCACACAGATGCGGGCTTTCCCGGAATTTCTTTGAAGCAAAAGCGAGGCCGAAGCCCCGGGCCATCTGACCGGCAGTCGGCGAGACATCCGACGAGATGTTATACCTGTTTTTCAGGTCAACAAAGTTGCCGTTATCATCGATAAAGGTGGTGGCAAAATGGCAATTCATTTGACGTGCCCCCGAAAAAGGATCGTTGTAAGGGTCGCCGTACAACTGCGCAAAAAACGAATCGAGGTTCATCAGGCTGAGCGCGAGCATCAGGGTCTGGTCGCGGTAGTAACCGGACCTGAAGTCACCTTTGCGCCAGGCTTTGGCCATAGCCACCTGAGCTACTTCCTTGCCGTCGCCGATAATACCGAAATTGGCCTTGCCCATGAGTACTTCTTTTCGGGCAATAATGCTGGCCTCCCTGCTCAGACAGCAAATCCTGAAATCGTTCAGAACTTCCTGCCGGTAGGCCTCTGTAATTGTGGTGCTTTGTTTTTGGCGGCGCGGTGCTTTTGTCTCAATCATATTCAGTTAGGCAAATTCGGGTGCAAAAGTAGCGCTTTTTTCCCGTTTTAAGGTTCTGCCATTTAGATGACATTGTCAATAAAAGTTTGATTATCAAGGCCGAAACACTGGAAAATAATAGTATAGTTTGAAAAAATAAGTTGAAGGGAACATTAAATTTTTGAATTCACTTGATTGCCAAAGTTTTTTTTGACCTAATTTTGCCCCCCGAATATCTCCCCGCCTCAATAGTTATTGACTTTAGTTCACAAAAACTGACCTCGACTATGTCTAACGAACCGAAAGTACGGTATAGTGATGAAGATCTCCAGGAATTCAAGGCGATCATCGACGAGAAATTGAATCAAGCGCAGGAAGAACTGGGCCGGACGCAGCAACAGATCGATGACCTCAATGAAAATGGATTTAATCAGCAGGGCGGCGATTGGTATGACGATTCTACGGCACATACGGACCTGGAGATGCTCCAGCGTATGCTGACCCGCCAGCAGCGCCACGTCCAGGACCTGAAGAATGCGTTGTTGCGGATCAACAACAAAACTTACGGCATCTGTATCATAACGGGTAACCTGATTGACAAGAATCGCCTGCGTCTCGTTCCCCACGCCACCAAAAGCGTGGACGGGAAAAATATTGCAAACTCCGGCAGGGAAATGCCTTCCGAAAATGCCGGAATCGATCCGTTCGGCAGTCCGGATGACGACGATAGACCCTCGGGTAAACCGATTGGCGACAAGGTGCGTCTCCCGGGTTCCAAACGCCCCTCCCACAACAATGGCGATGACTGGGAAGTCGACAACGAGAGTATGGAAGACCCCGGTTTCACCAACCGGAAATTCGACGACGACGACGAATAGAATCTTGCGGGTAGAAACAGGAACGGCTCTGTCGAACTATCGACAGAGCCGTTTTTTATTTTGATCTATTCAATTAAACACGCTTTACAGGCACTTTTACCGCTGGCGGTACAATCGGTTTGCCATCTTTTCCGGATTTTTTCCCGTATTTGTCCAGCACCTTGGATATGTCGTCCCACCGGAATTTGCCCTTGATGCTTACGAGGGCAAATTCATCGGGCGAACTCACCAGCACCACTATTTTCCGGATTGCGTTGTTGCGCTCCTTGCCGAGTATCCTTACGCGCATCTTGCCCTCCCGGACGAACAGGAGGTCTTCCAGATGCCTTCTTTTGGCTTTGCGGTCAAATCTCCGGAGATCGCGGTCGGTTACCGGATTCTCGCCGTTTTCAAAGTACATCACGCGTACCTTGTTGATCTTTCTGAGAAGCACCCGGTCCGATTTATTGTCGACAAACCAGGACCCCATATCGATGGCCAGCGACGGGACTGTCAGTGCAATACCGCCGTCGTAGTCCTTGTATTTCCAGTACAGACCGTAGTCCTGGGCTCCTGCGGCAAATGCGCAGGTCAGGAACAGCCCCAAGAGGTAAGTTTTCATAGGTAGGTCAGTCTTTACTTTTGTTTGACTTGAGTTTATCCAGTTGTTCGATGCCTTTTACATCGAGGGATTTGGACAACCCGGATATTTTGTCGAGGTCAATCTTGCCTGTAAAGCTGAGCATGGTGAATTCATCGGGCGAGCCAACCAGCAGGAGTAATTCTTCGATGATGTTGCCGCTGTCTTTGGTCCAGATCCGGACATTTTCTTTTCCGTCGCGAACAGTCAGCAGCTCGGAATATTCGCTTTGCGGCACCCGGCTCAAGGCGTCTTTATAAAAAGACAGCCCGTCGGCAATGCTGTCGGCGGTGAGCACACGAAGTCCGCCAAGGTCTTTCACGATATCCCTTACCTTGTTCCAGTCTTCATCGTCGGTTTCGATCTTCGATACCAGCTGAAACATTTTTGGGGCTACAAATACGACGGTAAAACGTTCGTCGTCCATGTATTTCTCAAAAAACCGGGTAATGGCATCGTTCTGTGCCTGCAAGGGCATTACCGCCAGAAAATAAAGCGGTAACAGGAAAAGAGACTTTTTCATAGCGTTTACTGATTGAATTGGTGAGTTGTTAAGTGTTGAAAGAAGGGATGACCTAGCCTTCCGTTTCTGGTTTGATCTTGAATAGTTTATCGACCTCTTCGAGATAGAGCGCACCTTTGGCAGCTTCATGTTTGCCTTTTTTGATCTTGGAGGAAACCAGTGCCAGTGCCGCCTTGATCTCCTCCATCGCTTTTTCCGCTTCCGGGTCAACAGCCGGTTTGGAACGGATTACCTGTTTGCCTTTTTTATGCAGGGGTTTTTCTTGCACTATTCCGGCAACCGCCGGCGACTCTTGTACAGGTTCAGCGACATTGGGCAGGACTGTTACGGCTTCCTGTGGCGGCGCATTTGTTTGCGCAATCTGTTCAACAGCAGGGTGTTGCGGTTTGCTCCACCACCAAAAACCGGCTGTGATCAGTAAAGCGACCGAAGCAGCCGCAGCCCATCCGTGCCAGGAGAATCTGTGCGCCCGGATTTCCACCACTTTCGATGTAGTCATTTGTACGGACTGTTCTCTCTGCAATGCCTGAAAGAGCGGTGCAATCCGAAGCAGATGTTCGTCTACATTGCCGGAATTGAAGTAGGATTTGAGCAGTCGTTCTTCTTCGACACTTGTCTCCCCTTCCCAATAACGGTCCAAAAGGGCTTGTATATCGCTGACCTTGTTCATATTAAGATATTTCGGTTAGATGGTTGACGGTTGCATTCAATTGTTCTCTTATTGCTTTCCTGGCACGGTGAAGGTTGACCTTCACCTGTTCAAGGCTGATATTGAGCACTTCGGTGATCTCCTCGTAACTCAACTCTTCGATATCACGCAGGTGCATAACCAGCCGTTGTTTTTCCGGAAGTTCCTGCATCATGCGCCGGACGATTTCAGCCAGGTCGCGGGTTTCGACAGCCTGCGCCGGATTCGTCGATACGCCGGGGCGCTCGCCAAGGCCATCGAGTGTTGTGGTTCTGCGTTGCGTTTGTGCGCGCGCTTTGTCGAGCGAGCGGTTGCGCGTGAGCGTCATACACCAGGCCTCCCAGTTCAGTACCTGTTCCGATTGTGCTTCGGGCGTTTTCCAGATTTTTTCCAGCACCTCCTGCACCACATCTTCGGCTTCATGAGTATTGCCCGTAATGCGCAGAGCAAAACGATAAAGTTTATCTCGGATCGGAAATATTTGCTCCTGGAAAATTGTCCAATTCATCCCGGTATCGGCGTTTATTTGAAAAGAAGACGCCGGGGCAAAGCTTATGTTACAGCCGGGAAAGAAAAAAATTAACGCAAACAAAAAAAACAGCCCCCGGCGCAAAAGCATCGGAGGCTGTTTTATAATTATTCAGAAAAATCAGGCGGTGGGAGGTTCATCAGTTTCAACCGTCTTCCCCTTCTTTTTCTTGTTCGTGCCTTCGTAGGTGATTACCAGGCCGTCTTTAGCCTCATTGAGCGTAGCGACAAGCGCGGATCCCTCTCCCGGGTTTTCGCTAAGGATAAATTCTGCAAGCGGATCTTCCACATATTTCTGGAGGGCACGGTGCAGGGGGCGAGCGCCAAACTGGGGGTCGTAGCCCTTCTCGGCAACGAATTCTTTGGCATCTTCACCAAGCGTCAGCGTAAACTTCATATTGCTCAGGCGCTTCATGAGGCCCTCCAGCACATTGTCGATAATTTTGAAAATCTCGTCGCGACCGAGCGCGTTGAAGACCATCACATCGTCGACCCTGTTCAGAAATTCCGGTGAGAAAGTGCGCTTCAGAGCGTTCTGGATCACCGTTTTGCTGTTTTCTTCAGCAGCATCCAGGCGTGCCTGGGTGGCAAAACCCACCCCCTGGCCAAAGTCTTTCAACTGCCGCACACCAATATTGGAGGTCATGATGATGAGGGTGTTTTTGAAGTCCACCTTGCGGCCGAGGCCGTCGGTGAGTTGACCGTCGTCGAGCACCTGCAACAGAATATTGTATACGTCGGGGTGTGCTTTTTCGATCTCGTCGAGTAACACCACAGAGTAAGGCTTGCGGCGCACTTTTTCGGTAAGTTGTCCACCCTCTTCATAGCCCACATAACCGGGAGGCGCGCCAATGAGGCGGCTCACGGAAAACTTCTCCATGTATTCGGACATATCAATCCGCACCAGAGCGTCCTCGGAATCGAAGAGGTAGCGCGCCAAGGCCCGGGCAAGTTCGGTTTTACCTACACCCGTCGGGCCAAGGAAGATAAAGGAGCCCACAGGCTTTTTCGGATCTTTCAGGCCCACCCTGTTGCGCTGGATGGCTTTTGATATCTTGATGACCGATTCATCCTGACCGATAACCATTTTCTTGAGGTCGTCGGCCATGTGTACCAGTTTTTTGCTTTCACTCTGGCCGACTTTGCGAACCGGAATACCGGTCATCATGGCCACTACTTCTGCAATATCATCTTCCTCTACAGGGTACCGGCGCGTTTTGGTCTCGTCTTCCCACTCCATTTTGGCAAATTCGAGCTGGCGCATTAATTTGCTTTCCTGATCGCGCAGGTTGGCCGCTTCTTCGTATTGCTGGTCTTTGACAGCGCGGTTTTTATCCTCTTTGAGGTCTTCTATCTTTTTCTCCAGTTCCTCAATATTCTTGGGCACAACGATATTCTTGAGGTGCACGCGGGCGCCCACTTCATCGAGCACGTCGATGGCTTTGTCCGGCAGGAAACGGTCGGTGATATACCGGTCGCTCAGTCTGACACATGCTTTAACCGCTTCCGGAGAGTAGGTCACATTGTGAAACTCTTCGTATTTCGGCTGAATATTCTGAAGGATGTGAATGGTGTCTTCCTGGCTCGGCGGATCGACCATTACTTTCTGGAAGCGGCGGTCGAGTGCGCCGTCTTTCTCAATATACTGGCGGTATTCGTCGAGGGTGGAGGCGCCGATGCACTGGAGTTCGCCACGTGCAAGCGCGGGCTTGAAAATATTGGAAGCATCCAATGATCCGGTAGCGCCGCCTGCGCCGACGATCGTGTGTATCTCGTCAATAAACAGGATGACGTCGCGGCTTTTTTCCAGTTCGTTCATGATCGCCTTGATGCGTTCTTCAAACTGTCCGCGGTACTTGGTGCCGGCCACCAGGGCAGCCAGGTCGAGCATCACGATCCTTTTGTTGAACAGCGTACGGCTCACTTTTTTCTGCATGATGCGCAGGGCAAGGCCTTCCACGATAGCGGTTTTACCCACACCGGGCTCACCGATCAGGATCGGGTTGTTCTTTTTCCTGCGGCTGAGAATCTGGCTGACGCGTTCGATCTCGCGCTCGCGGCCGATGATCGGATCGAGTTTGCCTTCTTCAGCAAGTTTGGTGATATCGCGTCCGAAATTGTCCAGCACAGGGGTCCGGCTTTTGGGCTGGCCCTTTTGCTGGCTGGAGCGATAGTTGCGCTCATCGTCCTCATCGTATTCGCCAGAGCCTTCATTGGAAGCCTGGGCAAACAGATTCGGCGGTGTCAAATCCTGTTCGGAGCGCACGTATTCGAGTTCTTTTTTAAATGTTTCGTAGTCCACGTCGTATTCGTTTAGGAGTTTGGTCGCAAATGCGTCCGGATGTTTGAGCAGGGACAACATGAGGTGTTCAGGGAAAATTTCCTCGTTCTTCATCAGTTTGGCTTCGAGGAACGTTACCTTTAATACGCGCTGAACCTGCGTAGTCACCTGAAATTCGCCGACAAAGAGATTTTCTGCGGGCGGATAGGCGCTATAGCGGGGTATTGAATGTTCAAGGCGTTTTTTCAAATCGTGCACGTCTACCAGCAGGGCATCCAGAACCCTTACCGGCAAACTGTCGCGCTCGGCAATAATACCGAGCAGCAGGTGTTCCGTGCCAATATAATCGTGACCCAGCCGCCGGGCTTCCTGGCCGCTTTGGTTGATGATTTGTTTGACAACGGGCGAAAATTTATTGTTCATTAGTTGTGCCTTTTTTCCGGGACAAGTTTAGACTATTTAGCGGGTAATATTCAACCCGTACGGTGCATCTTTAACAATTTTTTCGCCGTTCGGGTTCATGCAGAATGTAAACACAATGTTCGCCGGAAAAATTGCTGTCAGACACAATGATCAGGAAAAATGGTGCCATTAAAAACAGGGCTGCCGCAATGTCAGGTACAGCATCCCGCCAAAAAGCCGCATAAAATTTTGGAGAAAAGAGTCCGGCATTGGTTACATTTGTCCCGAAAAAAGATTTTTAATCATCAAAGTTACCAATTATTTTTCTGAAAATCAGGTTTTTATGAAATACAGGATTGATAAACAAGATCAGTACGCGGTACTCTCCCTCGACGAAGAAAACCTGAATTCCACGATTGCGCCGGGTTTCAAAAGCGACCTGATTTTCTTTAATCAGGAAGGGGTGCGCAATATGATCCTCGACCTTTCGAATGTCAAATTTGTGGATTCAAGTGGACTGAGCGCCATTTTGACAGGACACCGGTTGTGGAAAGACGGCGGTTCTTTTATTCTTGCAGGACAATTGCACCCTATGGTTACCAAGTTGATGGAAATATCCCGGCTGGACACCATCCTGACAATATTGCCGACCCTAAGTGAGGCAATTGACTACGTCAAAATGGAAGAACTGGAACGCGAGTTGCAGGGCGGAGAATAACACTTCATTCGCTTGTTTTACCATGTGAATAAGCCGTTTGTCAGATAGACAAACGGCTTATTTTTTGCACTCATGCCGCATTGCGCGCCGCATTGATAATGCCGAACATAGCCCGGAGTACCAGTTTGCGATACAATTCCATGGCTTCCGGCGAGATACCCTCTTCCTGCATTTTCTGAAGCGCATACTGCTGAATGGCAATGAGCGGCCAGACGATCTCTTCCCTTAGCGCAATACTAACTTTCGACGTAGGATTGTCGGAAAGCAGGTTTTTCTGACCCGAAACATCCTTCAGCATGCGTTCCGTCAATTCGTATTCCTGGTGCAGCATTTTCCAGAAGCTCGCAAAGCGCGGGTGCTTCCGGTGGTATCTGGTCAGGTCGAAGTTTGATTTGGAAAGCGACTGCATCGAATTTTCCAGGAGCGTCCGGAAAAACAGGGAACGGTCGTAAAGCCCCTTTATCGTGCGCTTCCGGGAGCCTTTGTACGCAGCCAATGCGCTGCCCACGCCGTAATAGCCCGGTACGTTTTGTTTCATTTGGGCCCACGCGCCGACAAAAGGGATGGCCCGGAGGTCTTCAAACCGCAGTTCAGAATCGCTGCCGCGCTTGGTCGGGCGGCTGGCAATATTCGTCTCCCCATACCATTTCAGCGGCGTCATTTTTTCCAGATAAGGGACGAAGTCGGGGTGGTTTTTCAGTTTCAGGTAGGCTTCATACGCCTGGTCGGCCAGTTCATCCATCAATTGCCTGTCCTTGGCGGTCATCTCCCGGACGTGGTCCGGAAACAGGTGGTTTTCCAGGCCTGCCGTTAACAAGCGCTCTACATTATAGGTTGCAGACGCATGAGTCCCATACGAACTGCTGATCGTTTGCCCCTGAATGGTTACCTGGATGGCTTTATTTTCGATTTCGCGCCCGTGAGAGGCATAGTAACTGGCATTGTTGCCGCCGCCGCGACCCGGAGGTCCGCCGCGACCGTCAAAAAATACGATGGTCACACCATTCTGCCGACTTATACGGGTGAGTTCTTCTTTAGCGCGGTAAATACTCCAGTTGGCGCGCAGGTACCCGCCGTCTTTGGTGCCATCGGAAAAGCCCAGCATGACATATTGCAGGTTGCCACGGCTGTCCAGGTGGTCGGCATATCGTTTTTGCGTGTACAGCGACTGCATCACTTTGCCGCAGGCAGCAAGGTCTTCGATGGTCTCGAACAGGGGTACGATATCCAGGTTGACTGCAGCCGTTTCGGGGTCGCCGATGGTTAGTTGTGCGAGGGCCAGCACTTCTGCGACGTTGAGGGCATTCCGGCAATTGCTGATAATATACCGGTGGCAGCCTCGTTCGCCGTTCTTTTGCTGAATCGATTTGATGGCCCGGAAGGAGCGCAGGGTTTCCTTGACAAATGGATCGGCAAAGTCATTTTCCTCCAGCCGAAATCTGGCATTCAGCAGCATATCGATCCTGGCGGGTTCGTCTGCCTGTTCCATGGCCCGCACATCGAACGACGGGTATTTTTCACGCCACAGGTCAAGAATAGCCCGCCATACTTCGCCGTGTTTCCGGCTGTCCTGACGGATATCAATGATGGCAAAATAAAAGCCGAACACCCTGACTTTCAGGATAAAGCGATCGAGCAGGGCCCTGAATTCAAGCAGGTTTTTGCTGTCGCGATCCGCATCAAGCGCCTTTCTTGCCTCGATCAGGTCGCTAATCAGTTCTGCACAGGAGTGGTAACAATCCGGCGATTCCGGGCGGTAGAGGGTGTTATATATTTTGCTTTCCGCTAACGAGAGCCAATCTTCGACATTCTTGAAAGTCAGGCGCCGTCGCACCTGCCTTATTTCGCGATAATAACACCGGAGCGCACCCTCTCTGAGGCGGCCGGCAACGCGATTGGTGATATCTGCATTCACGGAAGGGTTGCCGTCGCGGTCGCCGCCCGGCCAAAACCCAAGTGCCAGCAAATGCGGGTTCTCGAAAGTCGCCACATCCTGGTCCAGCGCGCGCAACAGCCGGAACAATATATCGGGCAGGGTATTGAACAGCACGTTCTCCAGGAACCAGCCCAGGCTGATCGCTTCGTCGTATGGGGTGGGTTTTTCCCGGTTCAGAAAAGAGGTCTTGCCCAGTTGGAGCAACAGCAGTCGAATGTTTTCCAGGTTGTGGTCGCGGATTTCGTTGCCAAGGTCATTGATGATACCGAGCACCTTTCCGGGATAGAACTGTGTGGGGTGCGCGGTAAGAACCAGGTGGAGACTGAATTCGCGGATTTTATCCAGCAGTTTCTCCCTTCGCGCCGGGGTATCGAGGCGGGTCAGCATATGCTTTACCGACCCCGGGCCATCCAGGTCGTGCGATTGGCGGAAGAGGGCATCCTCCACCGAGTCGAACAATACGACTTGCCGTTCGGCGTACTGTATAAAGTACAGCAACTGATCCGGGCTGATGGCTGGGCCCGCCTTTTCCGACCTGCCGCCCCAAAAACTTTCGATGATCTGAATAGGCGTTTTCCCCGCCTGAAATCCTTCCCGGCAATGGCGGTTGAACAGTGCCAGTCGGGTACCCGTATCTTCGATCTCGCGAAAAGGCAAACTGAGGAATAAACTATTATAGGTATGGTACAGCAGTGCTGTAGGTGTGTCAACGTTCATAAAAATTATTTGTCTTTTATATACCGGTTTGGAATATGTCGCAAAGTAATATTCATAACCTTGTTCACAAACAAAATCCCTAAAATTGCAGGAAACTTGAATGGCTTAAAAATTGTTGGCATAAGTTATGCAAACCCAAACCTCTTATTTGGAGGACATTATAGACGAAAGTGTAGAGATGCAGGCCCTTCCGCCGGATGTCTTTGACCAATACATGGCCGAGGGTTGGCGCCTGTTGGGGCATTCCATTGTCCGGCATAATTTTTCTGTGTGCCGGGGTAAAATGTGCCGCACGACTCCGCTGCGCATCCGACTGGATGGTCTTGAGTTTTCCAAAAGCCAACGCAGGTTGCTGCGCCGGGCCACAGATTTAAACGTTCGCTACGGCCCGATCCGTATTACCCAGTCAAAATCACAGCTTTTTGCCCTTCATGCAGCCGCGCGCTTCGAGGAGCGCCGGCCGGAGTCTATCACTTCCTTCCTCAACGCCCAATCGCACCAGCAGCCGGTAACGGGAATGGAGTTTTATATCACCCACCGCGACGGTACGCCCTTGGCATGCAGTTTCATCCATATCGGCGAAACCTCTGTATCGGGGACCTATTGTTTTTACGACCCAAACGAAAAACAGCGCAGTTTTGGCACCTACACCATGCTGCTGGAACTGGCCAAAGCGCAGGAACTGGGGAAAAAGTACTACTACCACGGTTATGTGTACGATGTGCCGTCTCAGTTCGACTACAAGATGAATTTCAACAATCTGGAGGCCCTCGACTGGGCAAGCGGTGAATGGCGCCCCGCCAACCGTATTCCGGTTCGCCGATGGTCCGACTTGCTGCAAAAAGAAACGTCGGGCGACGCAAAAACATCGCCCGACGCCACAGACATCGATTCGACTGAATAGCCGCGATCAGTTCAGCCTGAAACTCGACGCACCGAGCAAACCCTTGTCACAATAAATTGCAACCACGTAATTGCCCGATTTGAGGCGCTCGTCAAACTTGTAGTGGAACGACATGCGCTGGGTATTTTCAAGCACTGCTGCCTTCACTTGCTGGGCGATAATCTCTACCGGACCGGTAGGGGCATACACCGTCGCTTTTACCGGATTGTCGCTTACGATTGGATTGCCCTTTTCGTCGGTAATAGACATGTACAGTTTTTGCGGGCCGAGAAATGGCTCCGGCACATCTGCGAGATCGAAACTTACGTCAATTTCGCGGGTACGGCGCGCTTTCGTGGTTAGTTTATCCGTCTTCCGGGATGTAGTCACCCTGAAGGATGTGGCCTTGAAAGTAGCCGATTGTGTTTTTCGAATTTGTTCCTCCAGTTGCTTGGCGAGATCCTGGACCTGCCCGCTGAGTGCGGTATTGGTCCCTTTCAACTCCTCGTTCTCGCCTGTGAGTCGCTCGTTTTCATTGCGCAGTTGTTCATTTTCGCTTCTCAGGGTACTGATAATCGTTTCATATTCGATCTTGGTTTTTTGCAGGGCAGCCACCTGATCTTTCAGCCCCTGAATGTCTTTGGCAGAGGTCTGTTTTATTTGTCTGATCGTATTTTCCTTTTGGGCAATCAGCTCGGCCGTGCTCGTCAGTCGGCCCTGCAGGTTTTCATTTTCCGTACGGGCAACCGCATAAGCATTGGCAAGGCTGTCCAGTTCGCGTTCAATATTTACTTTTTCTGTTTCCAGGTTTTGGCGTTCCGTTTGTTCTTTTTCTTTCTCCTCCTGGTATCCTTTGGACTTTTGCCAGAAAACAAACCCTAAAATAGCCGCCAGGACGAGTAAAACCGTGACGACGATGCTGTAGGTACGCGAATTCCTTGTATCACTCATGAGTTTTTGTTTTGAAAATGAGAAAATCAAAATTGAATCTGCCGCTGAAACGATACAGCGGCAGGAATCTTTTAAGAAGGCGCGTTTTTCTATAAAATTTCGGCAAAAATAAGGTCAAATAGTGGTAAAAAAGAATTAAATTACTGGCGTTTAAAGGACAAAAAGTCCGGCAACATTCGGAAAGACGTGCTAATTTTACAACAATTTTACTGCAAACCAAATTTTATGCAAACATGGGAAAATTACTCTTTTCGCTGCTACTTGCGGCGGTTTTGGCCTGTCAGCATTCGAATGTAAAGGCGCAGGCAAAAATCTCTCCTGCAGATTTCGAAACCAAATTGCAGCAAGACTCAACAATACAACTGATTGACGTAAGAACACCGGAAGAATACGCCGCCGGACATATCGCAGGTTCTGTCAATATGAATATATACGACGACGATTTTGCGGTACAATTCGGCAAACTTGATAAAAACAGACCGGTACTTGTTTATTGTGCCAAAGGGGGCCGCAGCGCCGATGCGGCGGAGCAAATAGCAAAAGCCGGTTACTCGCAGGTATTCGACCTGAACGGTGGCTTCATCGCGTGGAAGGATGCCGGCAAACCGGTGACGAAAAATTAAGATATCCAATGGATGATCTGTCCAACCTCCTCCTTACCACCGGAGCCCTCGCCCTCGCCGCCGGCGTGCTGATCGGTTTGCACGGCATACGTGCTTACAGTCGTTTAACAACATACCTGAAAGGTTCCCATGGCTCCACCGGCCAGGGTATCGTTATTCTAGGACTAATCCTGCGCGGCGCTGCCGTGCTGGTACTGGGTGGCATTGCCGTATTCTGGATACAGGAAAACAGCGGCAAAGAACACCGTCTTCAGGAGATCAGAACCAAAGCTTTAATGGCTTACAGTGACCAGGTAGACTGGAATGCTCCTGACCCACAAACCCTGCCGGAAGGGCGTGAAGAGCAATTGATCGCTTACGGCCGGGATCTCATCGCACGAACGGGCGACTACTTCGGGGCATACGGTCTCGTACGCCCCAACAGCGTAAACGCACTGAATTGCCAGAACTGCCACCTCGATGCCGGAAGCAAACCTTTTGGCAACAATTACGCCGCCGTAGCCGCCACCTATCCGAAAGTTCGCGCCAGATCCGGCCAGTCTGAAGGTATTACCTTCCGGGTGAACGATTGCTTTATGCGCAGTCTGGACGGCCAGCCACTCGATACCAACAGCCGGGAAATGCGCGCGATTGTTGCCTATATCAGATGGTTGGGGTCGAACGTGCCGGCACAACAGACGCCCAAAGGATCGGGTATCCTCCGGCTGCCGTATCCCGACCGGGCGGCAGATCCGGTAAAAGGACAGGCCGTGTACACTGCCAAATGCGCGAGTTGCCACGGGCCCGACGGAGCGGGGTTGCCCATGCCGGAAAGTCCGCGCAGTTACCCGCCCTTGTGGGGCATGAAAAGTTATAGTGAAGCGGCGGGGTTGTTCAGGGTGTCCCGTTTTGCGGGCTATGTAAAGGCCAATATGCCGTTTGGCGCTACATACCAAAATCCGCAACTGACCGATGAGGAAGCCTGGGATGTGGCGGCGTTCGTCAATTCGCAACCCCGGCCCAAACACCGTTTCCTGGCACAGGACTGGCCTGACATTTCCAAAAAACCCGTCGACCATCCCTTCGGGCCCTATGCCGATACCTTCAGCGAACAACAACATAAATACGGCCCCTACCAACCTATTGAAGATTTTTACAAGCAGAAAAATGGAAAAGTACGTTGAGATATTCCTGAACGGGTACCGCGGCTATGCCAATTACCTCTGGAAGGAGGTGATGCACCCGCACTGGGGCAATTATTTTTACTGGCTGATCGGCATTTCGATAGTCGTTTACGGATTGGAACTGCTGTTTCCGTGGCGAAAAAACCAGCCGGCGCTCCGCCGTGACTTCTGGCTCGATGTGTTTTACATGTTTTTCAACTTCTTTTTATTTGGGTTGGTGGGATATGCGGCTGTTTCTGACGTGGTGGTCCATGCTTTTAACGACTTCCTGGCAAGCGCATTCGGCGTGCGCAACCTGGTCGCCATCAATGTAGCGAGCCTGCCGGGCTGGGCGCAGCTCTTCATCCTGTTTATTGTGCGCGATTTTATCCAGTGGAATACGCACCGGCTGCTGCATCGGGTTCCGCAGTTGTGGGAGTTCCACAAAGTGCACCACTCCGTGCTTGAGATGGGTTTTGCCGCACACCTGCGCTATCACTTTATGGAGACCCTTGTTTACCGGAGTATCGAGTATATCCCGCTGGCCATGATTGGGTTTGGTATCCAGGAATTCCTCATCGTGCATCTGTTCACCCTGACCATCGGGCACCTGAACCACGCCAACATTTATCTGCCGCTCGGCCCCTTGCAGTATATCTTTAACAGCCCGCAGATGCATATCTGGCACCACGCAAAAGAATTGCCCGAAGGCAGCTACGGAGTGAACTACGGCTTAACGCTCAGTATCTGGGATTACCTGTTCAAAACGGTTTGGATGCCCAAAGACGGGCGCGACATTGCTCTGGGATTTCCCAAAGTGGAAAAATATCCCCACAGTTTTTTCAGCCAGACGATCAAACCATTCCGCAGGTCATAACAAGCGCAGCCATTTCTCAATATATTGAAAAAACACTTTTTAGATGAAAGCATTTCGCTATACAATTCTGATTGTCAGTATATTAATCTGTTCGGCACCTGTGTTCTCACAGGAAGCGTCGCACACCCCCGATCTCAATGAGTACAAGGTCGTCATCCAGTTGACCAATGGGGACTCCCTGGTCCACATAGCGCTCGTCAAGCAAATCGGCCATATTCTCGAGGCAGCGCCGAATACAAAAATCGAGGTGGTTTGCCACAGCGGCGGATTACCATTTCTGATCAGGGCGCAAACAACCCAGGCAGATAAAATCAAGGCATTAAAGGCCAAAGGCGTTGAGTTCAGTGCCTGCGAGAATACCATGCGCAGTCTGAAGATACAACGCGACGACCTTTTGCCGGAGGCAGGTACCGTACCCTCCGGCATGGTCGAGATCATCAAAAAACAGCAGGGAGGATGGGCATACATCAAGGCGGGATTTTAGCGGAGTGAAAGATAAACCTTACCTTTGCGGGCCTTCTCAAATAAGCGCGTGTTCGAGGGTTTTCGCAGGAGCCAGACAAGGCAAAAAGCCGTTTTTCTGGCCCGGCCAATCATTCGCGAACACGCTCAAAACACTGCCCAACCATGCAAACCGCAGCGCCGGCATCCAAAAAGCCCGTTAAAAACACCACTACAACGGGATTTCCCGATCAGAAGACCCTGGAAAAAGCCTTCTTCCGCATGGCCCTCGCCAAGGCCATGACGGAAATATACGAAGCCAATTTCAAGTTTGTCAGCAAGTATGTGCACGCAACTTCCAGGGGCCACGAAGCAATACAGTTAGCCGTTGGCCTGCAGTTGCTGCCTCAGGATTATGCCTATCCCTATTACCGCGACGACAGTATACTGCTGGGTATGGGTTTGCAACCCTACGAGTTGATGCTGCAACTGATGGCCAAACGCGACGACCCCTTTTCCGGTGGCCGTTCGTATTACTGCCACCCCAGCTTGCGCCGCCCCGATTTTCCCAAGATCCCGCATCAGAGCAGCGCCACGGGCATGCAGGTCATCCCCGCCACCGGCTCCGCACTTGGCTTTTGGTACAAGGAACAGATGAACTTGTTCGACGATGCGGAACAGGCTATGCCACCGGTCGTCGTTTGTTCGCTCGGCGATGCATCCGTCACCGAGGGCGAGGTCAGCGAGGCCTTCCAGATGGCCGTGCTTAAAAAACTGCCCATCCTGTACCTCGTGCAGGACAACGGCTGGGACATTTCGGCCAACGCAGCAGAAACCCGGGTCGCCAATGCCTATGAATACGCCAGGGGATTTCCCGGCCTGGAGGCGATCAGCATAGAGGGCAACGATTTTGCAGCCTGCTGGACCCAGGTCCGCCAAATACTGGAAACAATACGACGTGAACGCAGGCCGTTTTTGCTGCACGCGCGGGTACCGCTGCTCAATCACCATACCTCGGGTGTGCGCAAGGAGTGGTACCGCGACGACCTGGAGGAACATGCCCAGCGCGACCCCTACCCTATTTTGCGCAATACCCTGCTGGCGAGCGGATTTAGCGAGAAACAGGTACAGCAATTAGAAAAAGACGCCGCAGCACTGGTGCTAAGCGACTTTGAAAAAGCCAGAAATGCCGAAGACCCACGGCCAGAGGATCTCTATACCCACGATCTGGCACCGACACCGGTAACGGAGGAAACGGGAGAACGCTCTCCAAAGGACCGCGAAGCCAAAGTAATGGTCGACTGTGCCCTGTTTGCCATAGAGGAGTTGATGCACCAATACCCCGAATGCCTGCTGTACGGCCAGGATGTAGGCCGCAGGTTGGGCGGTGTCTTCCGTGAAGCAGCTACGCTGGCAGAAAAATTCGGCGACCACCGCGTATTCAACACCCCCATTCAGGAGGCCTTTATCATCGGCAGCACGGTCGGCATGAGTGCCGTGGGACTAAAACCCATCGTGGAGGTACAATTCGCCGACTATATCTGGCCGGGTTTGAACCAGTTGTTCACCGAGGTGAGTCGCTCCTGCTACCTGACCAACGGCAAATGGCCGGTGAGTTGCATCATCCGGGTGCCGATCGGCGCATACGGAAGCGGCGGACCCTACCACAGCAGCAGCGTGGAAAGTGTAGTGGCCAATATCCGGGGCATCAAGATCGCCTATCCGAGTACGGGCGCCGACCTTAAAGGACTGCTGAAAGCGGCGTATTACGACCCCAATCCGGTGGTGATCTTTGAGCATAAAGGACTGTACTGGTCGAAGGTACGCGGCACAGAAGGCGCCAGGACCGTCGAGCCCGATGAGGATTACGTTGTGCCCTTCGGCAAGGCGCGTATAGCCCTGGAAGCAGATGAGGACCGCATCAGATCCGGCGACACGCTGGCAGTTATTACTTACGGTATGGGCGTACACTGGAGTATCAATGCTGCCAACGACCGGTTCAAGGGACGGGTGGAGGTTATCGATCTGCGTACCCTTGCCCCAATTGACGAGCAGGCCATGTATGAGGCCGCAAAACGGCACGGCAAAGTACTCGTCGTCACTGAAGAGCCGGTGAACAATACTTTTGCGCAAAGCCTCGCCGCGCGTATTTCCGAGCAATGTTTCCAATGGCTCGACGCGCCCGTGCGCACCATCGGTGCCGCCAACATGCCCGCCGTGCCACTCAACAACACATTGGAGATGGAAATGATCCCTTCGATTGAAAAGGTGGGAGATGCGATGGAAGGGCTTTTCGGGTATTGAATTAACCACTTCATCCCCCTATCGGGCCACTCATCCTGAACCCCTGTTTCGGCCCGCAAAACCGCCTTCCAAATGCATGTCCAGCCCGACTCCGAAACCAGGTTTCAACTCCAACAGCGCACGACCAACGGCTGCCTGTATTTTATCCTGTTTGTGGCAATGATCGTGGGTATAATCACAGGTGCTGTTTGGCTGACGAGTTTCGTGACCGACCTGTGGGGGACTTCCATTATTATCATCTTCCCGGCGGTCCTGTTTGGTATGTTGGCGCTTCAAAGACGATTGCTGGCCGATACGCTGGCAACGGCCGGGCCGGAGGGACTACACCTGGAAGTCGTAAAACCGGGCTTGCACCTGGAAATTGCCAAGGCCCATTACGCCTGGACTTTATTACGAGATTATCGTTTTACCAGAAATCGCAGCGGCTCGTTCTTGCGGCTGCGATGGAGCGACGGCAGCTGGCAGTATTTTATCGGCGGGGACATAGAACCTTTGCTGGAATACCTGAAAACGCATTTTCCCGAGCAGGAAAACACGGGTTTTTGGGGGTAAAATCGTTCGAGCGTACTGAATAGTACGGCGCAGTTGGAATATTGAACAGACCTTGCGGTCCCATGAAGGCAGTTGGGTATCTATCAAAAATTAACACGCAGAATATGGCGGGATTTCAGCAAGACATTATATTTGTAACAGAAATCCTGAAATTTATTGATTAGAGCGTGTGTTCAG
>CALMBD010000223.1 GCA_937861115.1 uncultured Bacteroidota bacterium
ACAAACATTTGACTTCTCCGAAGTCATTTTAAAAATTCGGGATGACTCATGTTATCTGTGCATTGCCATGCGGGGTATCTGTCTATCGAACCCAACCTGCGCTGCTCCCGATTTTCAGGGTCACACATTTTTTAAGATAAAATATTCAGACTGCCAAAACATGGCAGTCACGCGCTTGAACTTTGTCAAAGTTTTTAATTGTTGCGCACAATTTGAAGCAAAGTGCACTCTGAAAGCACTTAAAAAACACGACGCTGAACATCCGCTCCATGGCGACAGACAGGAGAGGAGAATTATTCAATCTTTCTGATATGCAAAAAAATGCAGAGGCTAGAAAGCCATCGTTCGCTGATCTGAAGGCAAAAGCTGGTAAAGCTTTCCTGAATGCTGACGCCGTTAAAGGCGGAGTACTTGCTGAATGTCACCTGCCACCGCTTCCTCCGATCGAGCCGATCCGTACGGACAACATTTAATTGGAGCGGAGCAGGGGCTGTGTTTGCGCAAAACGCATGCATTAGCACCTGATCATTCAATTGCCTGCAGGTATTAGTACTTGTTTGGCGGGGGTAACGGTGTGCGAAAGAGGTGTAAGCAACAGAATGCACCCCCATTTCACAAGAGGGCGCTTCGGCTTTCATACTCTAGCATCGTTATCCCCTTTTCTATATTTTATTCAAGTGTAAATGCCGTTTCTGATATGGAAAAACTCTTCGTCAAAAAATTTATCCCTGTCTATCAGGAAGGTAAATTTGTGTGTATCGGTTATGCAAATGATAAAGAGCGGTACCTTGAAATGGAGTATTCCGACCAGCTGATGATTCAGTTGCAACAAGTTGTGAGAGAAGGAATAAGTTCTGAGGATTTGGATATTCCATTGTTTTCAAAACTGAACAACCTGGATTTTCTTGAACCGCTGGAAAATTTTGCAGAGATCACAGATATTAACAGGGACAGAATCTACTTTCAGTATTTAGGCAACGATAACTTTAATGAAGGTATTTTTTCTACCCGCATTCTGATATTCGGCGCCGGCGCCGGCGGTTCAACAATTACCTACATGCTCGCCCAAATGGGGTTTCACAACCTCGTTTTAGTCGATTTTGATACGGTTTCAAAGACAGATATACACAAATCAGTGGTCTTGAAGGCCGCGGATATCGGCATGCCTAAAGTAGAAGCCGTCGCAAAACACATCCGACATAATTTTGGGATAGACATTCAATACCAGGAGCACAAGTTTATTGCCTATGATGATCTGGAAGAAATCATCGGCAGATACAATCCGGATTTTATTATCAAGGCTTGCGACCCGGAACTGATTTTCAGATCGAACTTGAGCCGTATCTGTTTCGGGAATCGTATTCCTTACATCAATATGGCTTATGCCTTTGAAAAATTAAGGTTGGGGCCTCTTTACATTCCCGGATTTACGTGTTGCGACGAAAGTTTCAACAATTTACAAAAAAAGACATACGGAGAACATTATGACTTCAGGAACGACAAAAAGCTATTTGTCGGCTCCCTGGTTCACCCTGCCGTTTCTTTTAATGTCAGCTTGCTGGGAGCCTTCATCCTGAAAGAAATTGTAATGTACCTGACAGGCCAGTATGAGTATTGCTTTACTATCGGCCGTCTGGTTGTTTTTAATCCGCTTTCCTTGGAATACCACTACTGGAATGCTGATTGCGAAGATAATTGCCCTGTATGCAAACCACTGTTAATCGATCATATATATGAAAATAATTGACTTTGATCTGGATCCGCACTTCTTTCAACAAAACCAGAATTTGTTAAGAAATATGTTGCGCTCATTATTTGAGGCAGCCTATCCGGATTTGGCAAATCAGCAAGTGCCGCTTCATGAGTCTGTATATGACGAGCCACTGCTATATTACCATTTGCTGGGTTCAAAGGCTTATTATCCGATTGAGCAAATCACGGCAGGATACCATAATTTAAGTGCAGAAAAGCCTCGCCTGGGAGACCTGCCCCATGCAAAAGACATACACGGAAAGACCTATTTCCCCGGGATCGGCTACCTGGATACTTCCGAAAATGGTTTATTGGACAAGACCGGCGGGAGGGAATGGCTTGGCAAGACCGAAGTTGAGTTATATAAGTTTGTGCCTAATATAATTCTGGACCACGACCCTTCTGTCAATTACTGCCCGTCAGATTTGGCCGACGGCTACCGCAATGCGCTGACCCGGGCATTTGAAAAGATGCGCCTCAATACCCCTGAATTCTTCGAGTTGATATGTATGTGCACAAAAAATATTTGCCTGTTCAAGAGTGACAGCCTCAACTCCTTTGCCGGTATTACACAACACGGCACTTGTTTCATAAATATTGTCGAAGATGATTCAAGCGAGGTGTTTTTTATGGACGACCTGGCACATCAGTGCGGACATATCATTTTCAATATCCTGACGGCTAAAACAGAGGATTTTCTGAAGTTTGACAAGACTACGCTTATCCGGGACCTGGGTGGCTTTGACGCCGATGACCGGAATATCTACAGCATCTTTCACGGGTTGTTTACCTATTCCTGTATTCTGAGTTCATTGGACGCCTACCTGGAAAACACGGATGCTGAAGAACAGCCATTGCTCAGGCTGGAAGCCTTCGCCCGGCTTGGGTTTTATGTTACCAAGATGTTTGTAGACCTGGAAAATCTGTATGGGAAGAACCTGTTTACTCCCTTGGGAGAAACTTACTATGCTGCTTTTATAAAGAATTATCAGTGCATGTACGACAAGTACCATACGACTATCAAAACCCTTCCATTCGCAAACCAACCCTATGTTTTTAGCTTCGAACAATTCCTAAAAGATTACACGTCATGATAAAATCAATTTTGCTTGGCAGCCTGATATTGCTGGGAAGCCAGGCCTCCGCACAACTGACTGCTGTAAACAGCACCTATTTCGAAGCCGAAAAGGTATTAAGAGAGGCTGAAATGGCGCTGAAGCCGGATTTATACGAATCCTTTAAAATAGAGGCATTGGGAAAGGAGTATGTTGAAGGCCATTTGGAGTCGCCCGGGCAATTGGACACCGGGCTGTTAAGCATTACAATTGATAATAAAGTACTCGAAACATATACTGTAAACCTGAACATGGATTACAGAGGGAAAAAATACCAGTCCAGCTGTGTGTTTGCCGGCGATTCCTGTGCATATATGGACTATGGCGATACTATTGCTGTAAAACAAAGCATAAAAGACCACACATTGCTTTATTTCTATTCACCGTATAACCTTGTAAAGAGTATTCAAAAAAATATACGGACACTGCACCTGGTTAGTGCAAAAGACAAGCATTTCAAAATTTTGGGTTTTAATGACGCATATGGGAATAAATTCTATGTACGCTACAACCGGACTAAAAAAGAATTCACCGAACTATGGATGCCGGCCTATCATCCGATTTTGGGAGATTACTTCGAAACCGTGACTTACGAAGGTTATAGTTGTGATAAAGGATTTTGTTTTCCTTCAAAAATCACACATAAAACGGCGAATGGCATATACAGAACCCTGGAGGTATCAAGCATTCAATTCGACCCCAAAAACACTGAAAGGCCTTTCCAGGGAGAGATAGTCGAGATAGCAATGGATACTATTTCGAATCATTTATTTTTAATAAAGCTGCTTAACCTAAACAATAAGATGGTGGTCTCAAAACACCAAAATTATTTATCCGTGTATGATGCACCGGTAAATATTGAAGTATGCCGTCAGATCATCACTTATTTGCATGAAAAATTTCCGGACTATCCTGTAAAGTATTGTTTTATAAGCCACCATCACCCGGACCACGCCGGCGGTGTGGGCGCCTTTATGGAAACCGGCTGTCGTATTGTAACTACACCCGGTAATATTTCCTATTTCAATCGTTTATCCCGGGCCACCCATACGATGAAAGGCGACCGGATAAACAGGAAGAAAGCGGCCGGGCCATTTATCGACGACATTGCGCTGAACAAAAACAGGCTCTTTGACGACGGCGATTATCCTGTCGTAGCATACGAAATAGGCAATTCAACCGGGCATACCAACGAATACCTCCTTTTTTACTTTCCCCAAGACAAAGTGTTGTTTGCCGCCGACTTGGTGTTGTTTTATAAAAACGGCATTTATAGCCAGGGAGAACGGGCTTTTTCGGTATACAAGTTAATTGAAAGCGAAAAATTACCTGTAGAGCGCATTGTTACGGGATGGCCCTTGCACCATTTTAAGGACTACGGAACGGTGGAAGATATGAAAGCATGCCTGAAAGCAAAATACCCGGGATTGTGACCTGATTTCCTATGCGCCAGAAATTTCCTTTTTACAAGCAGTTGGATCAAATGGACTGCGGGCCAACCTGCCTGAAAATGATCACTACTTTCTACGGGAAAAACATATCACGTGAATACCTGAGAGAGAAAACGTTCATTACCAGGGAAGGCGTAAGCATGGCGGGCATATCGGAAGCGGCCGAGTCTGTTGGTTTACAAAGCCTGGTGTTATTGTCTAACTACGATATGCTCGTCGACGACATTCCGATGCCATGTATTGCACATTGGCGGCAGCGGCATTTTGTTGTGGTGTACAAAGCGGATCGGAAACATGTTTACGTAGCAGATCCGGCGTTCGGGTTGATCAAATACCTGAAGGAAGAATTCCTTAAAGGCTGGATTTCACAGCCAAACCCGGTTAAGGAAAATTCAGAAGGAATTCTTTTGGTAATGGAGCCCTCTTTGATATTCTATGATACGGAAAAAGGAGCGGCGGTAAAAAAAAGTTTTTCGTTTCTGTTGCCATTTATCAAGCCGCACAAAAGGCTTATTGTACAGTTGTTTGTCGGGCTGTTTATCGGCAGTGTTATTCAGCTGATTTTTCCGTTTTTGACACAGGCAATCGTCGATATCGGGATTGGGCAGCATAATCTGAATTTTATTCACCTTGTGTTGGTGGGACAGCTGGTTTTGTTTGTCTCACAGACGATGACAAACGCCTTGAGAAGCTGGTTGTTGCTACACATTACCAGTCGTATCAACATTTCATTAGTCTCTAACTTTCTGATTAAACTGATGCGTTTGCCCATTGCTTTTTTTGATACCAAAACAGTGGGCGATTTGCTACAAAGAATACAAGACAATTCCAGGATACAGAACTTTTTGTCTTCCTCTTCCCTGAATGTACTTTTTTCTTCTTTTAGTATCGTTATTTTTTCATCCGTACTGTATTATTACAGTTTCCTGATTTTTTTAATACTGGTTTTTTTTACGCTTCTAAACATAGTTTGGGTGGCACTTTTTCTTAAAAAAAGGGCCGTTTTGGATTATAAACGTTTTGATCAGGCGGCAGGCAATCAGAGTAGTACAATCCAATTGCTTAACGGCATGCAGGAAATAAAACTGAATAATTCAGAGAAGCGGAGAAGATGGGAATGGGAACTGATACAGGTGCGTTTATTCAAATTGTCCATAAAAAGCCTGTCTCTTTCACAATTGCAAGATATCGGAGGAAACTTTATCCTGCAACTCATGAGTATCCTGATTACATTTTTTGCAGCCAAGCAGGTACTCGATAATGATTTTTCACTGGGTACCATGCTTTCCATACAGTTTATTATCGGGCAGCTAAACGTACCCATAAATAGTTTCATCGGATTTATGCAGGCCTACCAGGATGCCAGAATTAGTCTGGAACGCCTGGCAGAAATCCATGACAAAGAAGATGAGGTGAAGGAGGGCGACAATCTTATAGACCAACTGCCGGCAGTTAAAGATATAGTATTTAAAGATGTGAGTTTCCGATATGGCGGAAGCACTTCGCCTTTGGTGTTGGAGCATATTAACCTTGTAATTCCAGAGGGCAAAGTGACTGCTATTGTGGGCGCCAGCGGTAGTGGGAAAACGACTTTGTTAAAATTGATCCTGAAGTTTTATGAACCCAGTGAGGGTCTTATAAACATAGGCCCTAATAATTTAAATAATTTTGACAGCGATTTCTGGAGAAAGAATATTGGCGTAGTGATGCAGGAGGGGTACATTTTTGCCGATACTGTTGCCAGAAATATTACCGAATCCGATTCGGACGGCGTTCTGGACAAAACGCGCCTGTTGCATGCGGTAAAGGTTGCAAACATTGAAGAGTTTATCGAAACCTTGCCAAATGCCTATAAAACCCGCATCGGAGCTAGCGGTAGCAGTATTAGCGGAGGACAAAAACAAAGGATTTTGATTGCCCGTACGGTGTATAAGAACCCCAGTTTTTTATTGTTTGACGAGGCTACCAGTTCTTTAGATGCAAACAATGAGAAAATCATAATAGAGAACCTCGAAAAGTTCTTCAGATCAAAAACGGTAGTTATTGTAGCTCACCGGCTCAGTACCGTAAAGCATGCAGACAATATCGTAGTGCTAGATAAAGGGAGAATCATTGAAGAAGGTACGCATGAATATCTCACCAGCCTTAAAGGAGCCTACTATACCTTGATAAAAAATCAGTTGGAACTTGGAGATTAATTAAACCAACAGCCATACGCTCAAATTATGGAATACATATCTAAAATCAATGAGTTGGAAGACTCCGATGAGCCTGTCCGGGAGATATTAGGTAAAGTACCGAGCTGGCTTGTCCGATGGGGAAACATGCTGATCTTGTTGTTTTTTATTAGTTTGATTGCGATTGCCAACCTGATCAAATTCCCGGAAAGTATTCTTACGACGACTACCATACTCTCAATTAATGCGCCTAAACCGGTGGTTTCCAGTGCCGGCGGGAAGTTGATTTGGCTGGATGCCCATGAAGGACAACATGTGGTCAAAGGCGCCTTGCTCGGATTTACAGAAAGTGTAGGCAAGCATCGCCAGGTGCTTGATCTATATGAACAGTTGAATCAGTTGAGATCGGGCCTGAACGAAGGAACAGTAAGGAAGGTAAAGTGGTTTGACTTAAAGCCTTACAGAGACCTGGGCGAATTACAACAAGATTTTCAGGTTTTTTCTCAGGCCTGCATTACCTATCGAAACTATTTGGCAGGAGGGCTTTATCCTCAAAAGAGGGCTATGCTGGAGGCCGATCTGGAGCATTTGGCCCTGCTAAAAGAAAATCTGAAGAATCAAAAAAGTCTGCTGGAACAAGACTTTGTATTGTCACAACAGACATTCAGTATGAACGAGACGCTGCTGGAAGAAAAATTGATTTCCGAATCAGACCTCCGGAATGAAAAAAGCAGACTCCTGGGCAAAAAGATTACGTTACCGCAGGTAGAAGGCTCGATTATTCTGAACGAAACCCAGCAAAATGAGAAAAGAAAAGAAATTCTGGAGTTGGATGACATCATTTCCAAGCAAACCCAGTTGTTTCAGGAAGCCCTTAACCTATTCAAAGGCCAGGCAGAAGATTGGATGAAAAAATTCATCCTCACTGCCCCTGTTGATGGTATCGTAGCATTTAATTCTTTTGTACAAGAGAACCAACAGCTTCAACCCGGTCAACTGGTTTGCTATATCAATCCGGGAGACAGTCGCTATTTTGCTGAAGCATATATTCCACAGGAAAATTTCGGGAAAATAGGTATCGGACAAGAAGTACTATTGCGTTTCCCTTCTTATCCATACCAGGAATACGGGCTAGTACGAGGAAAAGTTGAATTCATTTCCCACATAGGCACCGAACAGGGTTATTTGTCCAAGATCGCCCTTCCCGACAATCTTTCAACGACCGCCAATAAAAAAATTCAGTACCGGGAGGGGCTAAGCGCCAACGCCGAAATCATTACAAAGGATATGAAACTGATTGAACGTTTGTACTACACCATCCTGCGTCTAAAAAAGTACTGACACAATGAAATACCTCCTTGGCATTCTTCTCCTCTCCTTTACTTGTTGCCATCTGGCCCGGACCCAAGCCATCGAAAAAACAAATTTCGAGTTAAAAAGCGCTTCCGGCGCTTCTTGCGTGTGGGTGGCGCCCAAAGCAGGAATGGTAAAAGGCGCTGTGGTCCTGATTGCAGGCTTCGGCGAGACGGCGGAGGGGGCGCTGACCGAAACCCTCATCCCGGCGGCTTTATGTGAGCGCGGAATAATGGCGGTAGTGGTGGGTTTCGGTCAGCGCATGTACGCGGACTCGTTAGTGACGGCAACACTCGATGAGGCGACGGCCGCTGTGCAGGAGCGCTATCACCTGGAATGCGCGTGTATTGCGTTGGGCGGATTTTCCATCGGAGGAGCCATCGCCCTGCGTTATGCCGAACAGTGCCACGAACAACCGGAGCGGCACCCTTTGTTGCCAAAGGCCGTTTTTGCCATCGATGCACCGGTAGACCTTATCGAGTTGTGGAATTATTTTGAACGGGAAATAACCCGAGACTTCGACCCTGACGGGGTAGCAGAAGCGAAATATGTATCCGAACTCTTGAAGAAAGAAATCGGCACACCTGCCGAAAACCGGGCGCTGTATGAGGCGCTTACGCCCTACTGTCACAGCTGTCCGGCGCCCGGCAACGAGCGCTTTCTGAAAAATACAGCCGTTCGGGCCTACCACGATGTAGATTTGGACTGGTACCTGAAACACAAAAAACGAAGCGCGTACGATTGCAATTTTCTGAACACCTCGGCGCTCCTTGCACAACTGTTACAATTGGGCAATGAACAGGCGACCTTTGTCAAGGGTAAAACCGGCTACCGCAGCAACGGCACGCGAAACCCGCACGCCTGGTCGATCGTAGATGAACAGGAACTGGCAGCGTGGATCGATCAGATGTTCTGACGGGGGAACCGGTCGGTCGGGAAGCATGATGAAGGCAACACCCCGTCCCGCCTCTCTCACTCCCTGTTCAAATAAATCACCAGATTCACCAGTTCAATGGCCTGTTTTTCCGTTTCCGAAAAGGTGTCTGTATCCTGAAAAAGCGTGTGCGGGGAATCGGGATATCGGGTCTTAAACTCCCGGTATACCGCCATCAGTTGCGTTTTCCCGGGTTCGTTCAGTTGCTCCAAATCTGTCATTATAGAGGCGACTTGATCGAAAGCGGCCTGCCGGGTTTCCGGAGATAGCAGCGGCTGTATCTTCATCCGGACAGGATTCAGGAGTATGGCATAAACATCCGGGTAAAAGAAAAACTTGTCGAGCACGATCATCGTGTTGATATAGCTGTACGGCTGCATTTTTCTTTTCCCCTTCAACGATTTCCTGGTAACCCAGTTTTTAAAACGAAGCACTTCCTCCTGATAGATACTGTCGAGTGTGCTGATTTTTTGGCGCGCAGGTGCGCCAAGTGTGGAAAGCATGGCAGCCTTGTCTTCCGGCTCTGTCTGAATCAGAAAACGCCGCAGTTCAGCAAAGGAGGCCATGTTTATGGCAACATCCTGCTTGAATAGCGTATCGGCCTCCAGGATGCTTGTACGTGTGGAATCCTGCTGTGCGCACAGCATTGCCGGCCATATCGTTACCAGAAGGAGTTTGAAAATTTGTTTCATAGGCCTTGTTTTTTTAATCAAGGGTATTCGGTCCTGATTGTTTCGATTGGTCCGGGCCGCCTGCCTGAACGGGCAGTATACATCAACCCGCGTCTCCCACCCTTTCCAGGAATTCGCCTTCGCTCCATATTTCCACCGTTTCCAGCGCCTGCGCCTTTTTCAGTTTCGAGCCCGCCTTTTCTCCGACTACCAGGATACTCAGGTGCTTGCTCACCCCGGAAGCGAGGCTGGCGCCGGCGGCGGCGGCGCGTTTTTCGGCCTCCTCGCGGGTCATCTGGCTGAGTGTGCCCGTGAAGAGGATACTCTTGCCGTACAGCGGCCCGTCGGTGTTCACATCGGCTTTTTTGTCCTCGTCGGTCTGGCGCAGGTTGACGCCGAGGTTTTCCATGGTTTGCAAGAGCTCGATGTTGTGTTCGTTGTGGAAGAAGTGGTACACATTGCGCGCGAGCACGGGACCAACATCTTTGATCGTCTGGTATTTCTCCAGGTCCCAGTCGCGCAGGTCGAGCACGTGGTCGATCTCGGCAGCGAGCAGTTTGGAAGCCTTCTGGCCGAGGTGGTGGACGCTCAGGCTGTGCAAAAGGCGGTGGATAGGGTTCTTTTTTGCTTTTTCGATGCCTGCACGCATATTGGCCGCCGATTTTTCGCCAAAACCCTCGAGTTGCGCCACCTTTTCGTAGTCGAGCCGGTAGAGGTCGGCGATGGAATGCAGCCAGCCGAGTTTGTAGAAGCGCTCGATGGTGCTTTCGCCCAGCCCTTCGATGTCCATAGCGTGTTTGGAGGTGTGGAAGATCATGCGCTGTACGACCTGTGCTTCACATTCGGCATTTTCACAGCGCCAGATGGCCTCGTCGTCGGGTTTGATGAGTTCGGAATGGCAGACCGGGCAGTGTTTGGGATACACCACTTCGCGTTCGCTGCCGTCGCGCAATTCGGGCAGGCTCTTGACGATGTAGGGGATCACATCGCCGGCGCGCTCCACGAGCACCTGGTCGCCGATGCGGATGTCCTTGGCGCGGATGAACTCTTCGTTGTGCAGGCTTACGTTCTGCACCGTGACGCCGGCGAGTGGCACGGGCTCCAGTTTGGCGACCGGCGTGATGGCCCCGGTTTTGCCGACCTGGAACTCCACGTCGCGCAGGCGTGTGGTGGCCTGGCGCGCCTTGAATTTGAACGCAATCGCCCAGCGGGGGTGGTGACTGGTGTACCCGCACTGCGCCTGCAGTTCGAGGCTGTTTACCTTGATCACCATGCCGTCGATCTCATAAGGGTATTCATCGCGATATGCCTGCCAGGCCTCGCAGAATGCGATCACATCGGCGATGTTGCGGCAGGTTTTGGTCTCTTCCAGGTGGTTGCCGGGTTCGGGCTGGTGCAGCGGCACCTTGAAACCGAGTTCGCGCAGCAGGTGCATACTTTCGTCGTGGGTCGTAAATTTTTCCAGCGCATTGTTGCCCGCTGCATCTACGGCGTAGCCGAGTTGATATAAAAATGCCTCGAGGCCGCGGCTTGCCGCTTCGCGCGGGTCTTTCATGCGCAGACCGCCGGTGGCGGCATTGCGCGGGTTGGCAAAGAGTTGTTCGCCGGCCTCCTGCCGTTTTTTATTGATTTTTTCAAAAACATCTTTCTTTATCAACGCTTCACCGCGCAGTTCAGCCTTGACGATACCGCGTTTGGAAAAAGCGGCCTGCAGGGGCACCGTCCGGAGGGTGCGGATATTGGCCGATATTTCGTCGCCTACCTGCCCGTTGCCGCGTGTGGCCGCGCGCACGAAGCGGTCGTTTTCATACACCAGGGCGATAGTACCGCCGTCGAACTTGGGCTCCACGCAGTATTCCACATCCGACTCTTTCGGGAGTTTGCACAGTTTCTTCACCTGTTCGTCGAAGTCGTTGAGGTCCTCGGCGTCGTAGGAGTTGTCGAGCGAGAGCATGGGGGTCAGGTGTGCGACCTGGTTGAAGCTCTCCGTGAGGTCTTTGCCCACGCGCAGCGTCGGCGAGTCAGGGGTAACAAGTTCGGGATTGGCGGCCTCGATGGCTTCGAGTTGCTTGTACAACTGGTCGTATTCAAAATCGCTGAGCACGGGGTCATTCTGCACGTAATAGCGCCACTCATGGTAGCGGATCACGCGGCGCAGGTCGTCGGCGCGTTGTTCGGATTGCGTTCCAAAAAGATCGGCCTGCGGGGTGTACAGCAACTTTTTGGAAAGATCGTAGAGGGCGCGTTGTTCGGCAGTGGAGTACATGAAGTAGTTATGAGTAAGCGTCGGGAGTCAGGCGTGGAAATCCGGGGTCGTACAACAATGTAACAATACAGCAATTTACATCTTCTTCAACGCCACTTCAGCCACTTCCATGGCTTTGGCGAGGTTGTCGTGGGGCGTATCCATGCAGTTGAGTGCGATACTGACCATCGAATGGCCCTTGCGGACCAGCAGGGTGACCGTGGTGGTGCTCCACAAAGCGCCTTCACCGAGGTTGGGGATGTCTTCCTCGTAGGTATCGCGGCGATCGCGTTTGAGCATTTCCAGTTGGAGCCTGGCGTGTTCGTCGGTGCCGTAACTGAATACCTGCACGATCAGGCTGTTATTCGGGTCGAGGTAGGTGGCGCCTTCCTTTTCATTGGCGCTTTCGCGTTCTTTCCAGTCGGGTTTGTTCCATTTCCGGATACAAAAAGCCTGGTCGGGCAGGGTGCCTGTATTCAGTACGTCGCGTGCGGGGTCGATGTCGAATATTTCCACCATATCCTGGTCTGAAATGAGTTCGCAGCCGTGGTTTTTCCAGTTGGCAGCCTGGTAGGCGGCCCATTTCACGGAGTCCTGCGCAGCTTTGGCGGCAGCCTCGGCAGCCTGTTTTTGGGCTTCGGGGTCGCAGGAGACCAGGAGTAAGGGTAAAAAAAGTACAACAGCGGCAAAACGTATCATGAGCACCGATTTTAGTATCCTGAAATTTGCTTAAAGGTCACCAGTCACGCCATTTTTTTTGGCAAAACGGTTGTTTTTTTTCAAAAAGCGGGCAAAGATAATGCAGCAGCCGTATGCTTTATAGTGCCGGGAAGACGTCGTAAGCCGAAAAAAAGAGCAATACAATTCAAGGCTTGGTACATTGCCGCCGAATTTCTTTCTGCATCTAGTCGACCCGGGCGGAGAAAAATTCGCACATTTGCCCGCCCCGATACCTGAAAATCAATTTTCAAAAACAGTTAAAAACATTTCAACTTAACTCAACCGGACAATTATGGCTGATACGCCTACACCTCAACCGAAAGGCAAATTCCCGTCCAGTATCCCGTACATCATCGGGAACGAGGCGGCAGAGCGCTTCAACTACTATGGTCTTCGCGCCATCCTGACCACTTTCATGGTAGCGCAATTTTACAACCCCGACGGCTCTACCGATCCAGCGGTCGTGCAGGCCGCCGAGGCTACTGCCAATGCCAAAACGCACGATTTCGTGGCTATGGTTTACCTGTTGCCCATGTTTGGCGGCATGATCGCCGACTGGTTCTGGGGCAAGTACAAAACCATCCTGTGGCTGTCGCTGGTATATGCTGTCGGTAATGTCATGGTGGCCCTTTCGGTCAGCAACGAATTTATGTTCACCACATCGCTGATGCTTATTGCCGTAGGCGCCGGGGGTATCAAACCCTGTGTATCGGCCAACGTGGGCGATCAGTTCGACGAATCCAACAAACACCTCCTGCCCCGCGCTTTCGACGCTTTTTATGCGTCCATCAACTTTGGTTCGGTGCTTTCCATCCTGCTGATCCCGTATCTGAAGGCCAAGTTCGGCCCCACCATTGCTTTCGGCGTTCCGGCCATTGCCATGCTGGTCGCCGTGTTCTTCTTCTGGGCAGGCCGCAACAAGTACCGCCGCGTGCCGCCGCCGAAGTTCGACCAAAACAAAATGGTCATCCTGCTGACGGCATTCGGATCGCTGGTGGCCAGTTATATCTATTTTGACAAAATAATGCACGCCAGCATCGGTTCGGTACTGGGCGCCTGGGCAGTGGCCGTTATCGTCCTGGCCTTCGTTTTCAAAAAACAGTGGTTTGCCAAGCCGGGCAACTTTGTAGGCATCAACCTCTATGCGATGACCAACGGCGGCTTTGCCGCGGCAGCCAAAGAATACGGCGACGAGGCCATCGAGGGCATCCGCTCCGTGTGGCGCGTGCTTGCGGTATTTGCCTTTATCCCCGTTTTCTGGGCCCTTTGGGACCAAAGCCAGTCGGAATGGGTGGTACAGGCCACAAAAATGGACCTCGACTTCCTGGGCATCACCTGGCAGGCCGAGCAGATATCTTTCGTCAATGCGGCGTTTATCCTGGCCTTTATTCCGCTGTTCTCGTTTGTAATCTACCCGGCACTGAATAAAGTCGGCATACAGGTTACGCCGCTGCGCAAGATCGGTGCAGGCTTTGTCCTGACGGCATTGTCGTTTGTGATCATCGCAATTATCCAGGGCTGGATCGATGCCGGCGAACGCCCCAACATCAGTTGGCAGATCCTGGCATTCGTGGTGCTTACGGCCGGCGAGGTACTGATCTCCATCACGGGTCTGGAATACGCCTACACCCAGGCGCCGCCCTCGATGAAATCGACCATCATGGCCTGCTGGCTGATCACGGTTACCATGGGCAACCTCCTGGTGGCGGTTATTCAGACCAATATCAGCAACGGCGGGTTCTTCGCCCAGTTCCACGGCGCCGACTTCTTCTGGCTGTTTACGGGAATATGCGCCGTTACAGCGCTGCTGTTTATGGCCATATCGCCGCGCATCAAGGAAAAATCGTACGTAGGCGGCTAAGAGGCTGCTTGAGTTAAACGTCTGACCGGGCTGCACAGCAAGAGGGGTTTGAACAGGAAATACAGCAGGTTTTGAATCTTTTTACCTGCAACACGTAAATCCTTTCCAAACACTGCTTGTCGTGCAGCCTCTTTTTTTGCCAAAAACTGCCGAATTGAAGTGTGGCTTTTGCATATTGCCGTCAAGGCTTACCTTTGAAGCCGGCCCCCCATGGCCAAAGCAAACGCCCTCATAAATGAAAATTTACAAATAAACAGGCTGAAACATGAATTTAAAACTACTTCGCCTCTTCCTCTTCGCCTTTTGCCTGCCGTGGCTCCAAACGGCTGACGCCCAATGCGAGTACACACTTGAAATGTTCGACAGTTTTGGCGACGGCTGGGAAGGCGGTTCGCTTACCATAACCAACGGCTCGAACGTTTATAATTTTACTCTGAATAATGTGGACGACGACGGCATCGACAGCACCGTTACGTTTGTCGTTACCAACGGCGCACCGCTTTCGGTATCCTGGACGCCCGGCTTTACCGATTTTGAAGTGTCGTTCGTGCTCTATGACTACGATGGCAATGTCATCTATGAAGGCACTTTTCCGAATTCCGGGGTTGTTTTTACCGATATTGGTTTTTGCCCTGACTGTCTGAAAGCCAAAAACCTGAAAACGGACAATGTGTATGATACCTATGCCAAACTGCGCTGGCAACCCGGCAGCGTAGATCCGGTGCTGGGCTGGTGGGTCGTTTACGGCGCAAAAGGCTTTTTGCCCAGTTCGGGCGTGGGCGACAGCGTATTTGTAAACATACCCAAAGTAACGCTTACCGGGCTCTCCAAAAAGACCGACTACGACTATTACGTCATCGAACAGTGCGACTCCACGACCGCTGCCACGGCAGTAGGGCCGGTTTCTTTTCAGACCTACTGGTCAGACGACGTGGGCATTGCCAATGTGCTCACCCCGCTCAGCGGTTGCGACCTCGGGGTAGAGACGGTAACCATCATCATGCAGAACTATGGCGCGCACCCCCAATCGCTGATTCCGTTCCGCTTCACGGTGAACGGCCTCGATGCAGGCGTACCGCAACCTCAGGACGGTTTTTACACCGGCGTACTGGGCAAAGACAGCATGAAAGTCATCCAGTTTGAAACCACGTACGACTTTTCAGAGCCCGGCGAATACCTGATCGAGGTGTTTACCCAGATGACGGGCGACGAAGATACCCGGAACGATACGTTCAAATATTACATCAACAACCGCCTGGTATTGCCCTATTTCCAGGATTTCGAGAACTGGGACGGCGGCTGGCAGGTAGACAAAGACAACAGTTTTTTGCCCAGTTGGGAATTCGGCGAGCCCGCAGGTAATACCATTTCTGCCGCGGCCAGCGGGAAAAACGCCTGGGTCACCAACCTCAATGGGGTATACAACGGCAACGAGGTGTCGTACCTGGAGTCTCCCTGCTTCGACCTTGCCGACCTGACTGAAGACCCGGTTATAGAGTTTTCGATCAATTATTTTACGGAACTCAGTTTCGACGGCGCATACCTGGAAATGTCGACCAACGACGGGCAGGACTGGGAAAAAGTAGGCGCCATAGGAGAGGGACTCAACTGGTATACTTTTAACAATACCATTCTGGGGTTGGGCGATGTCTGGGCAGGCCAAAGCAACGGCTGGCTGACGGCGCGCATCAGACTTTCGGGCGCCGCCGGAAACAGTTCGGTAAAACTGCGCTTCGCCTTTGCGGCCGACTTTATCATCAACTATGAAGGCATCGGCGTAGACGACATCCGGATATATGTGCCCTTGGCCAACGACCTGGTGGGTCAGGATGCTACCTCCGCCGGCGAAAATGTAAATTGCGGGCTCGTTAATGACAAGGTTACATTTTCCTTTACCAACTTCGGTACGCAGCCTCAATCCAATTTCCAGGTAGGTTATTCCGTAAACGGCGGCGCACCAGTCGTCGAGACCATTACCGCAACCGTTCAGCCCGACGAATCGTTCAACTACACCTTTACGGCGCCATTCAACAGTCAGGATGGTGTATTTGATATTAAATGCTGGACCTCCCTGTCGAGCGAGCAAAACCTTGCCAACGATACCGCCTACTATACGGTCAGCCACCTCCCGCGCCCCGTACCGTTTTTCGAAGATTTTGAAGACCAGGTCATTCCCGACGGATGGGCTGTAACCGGATTTCCGTTCATCACCAATGGAAATGCCAATACCTCCAATGTAATCGAGACAAACCTGTGGAGCAGCAATAACTCCTTTATTTACGATCTGCCGCGTTACGGAGAGATCGGCGCAGGCGATTCGCTTACGTTCGATTACCGCATCACCAATTTCGGCAGTGGAGGCACCGTGCCCACATCACTCGCCGGCGGCACCAAGATCGACGTGATGGTCTCGACCGACTGTCAGACCTTCCAGGCGATCTATTCGATCAATATCGTCACGCATACCCCATCGGTCAATATGAAGAATATCAAAATCAGTCTGGCGGCATATGCCGGACAGAGTATTGCGATCCGATTCAGGGGTACCTGGTCGGCCGGTGATTTCTATTTTGACCTCGACAATATCAACCTCCGCGCCTGCGCAGCCGACATGGGGCTTTATCCCACCGTTGTGCCTTCGACAAACGGACAGAACGGGCAGGCAACCGTCAACGTTGGTCTCGGCAATCCGCCGTACACCTACGCCTGGAGCAACGGCGCCACTACCCAAACCGTAACCGGCTTGCCGGTAGGCCCGATAATCGTCACAGTGACGGATGCCCTGGGCTGCACGGATGAGTTGACCGTCAATATCGGCACGACCTCCGCACAGGAAGTAGAAGGACTGCGTTCGCTCTCGCTGCGCCCCAACCCCACCTCGGGCCTGGCGGAACTAAACGTCGATTTCGACCGCGCCGTAGATATGAATGTCGAACTGATCAACCTGCTCGGACAGCGCATCTGGGAAGCCAATGCATCGAATGCAACCGGTTTGTCCGAAACGATCGACCTGTCCGGTTATCCCGATGGCATGTACCTCGTCCGGCTGACAGTGGAAGGACGCGTGCTGACGAAAAAACTGGTAAAAAGCAATTAAGGGACTTAGAGGTTTAATAGTTTCGGGGTTTAAAGGTTTCAGGGTTGGGTTAACGCCAGCACGGAAACTTTTAAACCCCGAATTTTTTTAAAACAACCTCATCTGCTCGCCCTGGGGCAACAGCCGGAACGATTTCCGGTGATAAGGCGAAATACCGTGTTGGCGAATCGCCTCGCGGTGCGCTTCCGTGGGATACCCTTTGTTGGAATGCCAGTCGTAATACGGGAATGCTTCGTGCAATTTCAGCATAAAGGCATCGCGGTGGGTTTTGGCCAAAACCGATGCAGCTGCAATTGCGGCGTACTTGCCGTCGCCTTTGACCACACAAAGATGGGGTATGCCCGCATAGGCCGTAAAACGGTTGCCGTCGACCAGGATGAATTCGGGGCGCTGTCGCAAGGCCTCCAACGCCCGGTGCATGGCCAGAAACGACGCTTTCAGGATATTGATGCGGTCAATTTCCCCGGCGTCCACTTGTGCAACCGCCCAGGCAATGGCTTCCTGTTCGATGACCCGACGCAATTTATCGCGCTGATTTTCAGCAAGTTGCTTCGAATCATTCAGCACCGGATGCGAAAAATCCTTCGGCAATATTACCGCCGACGCAAATACAGGCCCGGCCAGACAGCCGCGTCCGGCCTCGTCGCAACCGGCTTCCGCTATTGCGGGATGATGAAAGGGAAGAAGTGCCATAGCCGGGTAAAAGTAAAGCAGAATAGGTGTATTTCAAATTGCCGCCCCCTGTATCGCGGAATGGTATTCCGCGTCCCGGAATACCATTCCGCGATACTTTTCTCCGACAACAACAGAAGTGCCTTTCTAAAATAACCCGGCAAAAATTTTGACCTACTTTTGGGCCAAAAGCGCTGAACCATGCAATCCGGTACTTTCCCGAACGACGCCATAAAAATTCACGATCTCCACTTCACACCTTTGCTGACGGAAGCACAGGTGCAACGCCGGGTGCAGGAAATAGGCGCCGCCCTGACCACACAGTTCGAAGGACAAAACCCGATGTTTATCAGCATATTAAGCGGTGCATTTGTATTTGCGTCCGACCTGATACGGGCATTCAGGGGCAACTGCGAGATCGGTTTTGTCAAACTCGCATCCTATAGCGGCACCCGCTCCACCGGATCGATCCAGACGGTCATGGGTCTGGAGAAAGACCTTTCAGGCCGGCATGTGATCGTGGTGGAAGACATTGTCGACACCGGCCGTACCTTGCATTATTTTATCGGTCAGTTACAGCAACAATCGCCGGCCTCGATCTGCACCGTCACCTTCCTGCGCAAACCCGAGGCTGCCCGTTTTTCGGTACAGGTCGACCATGTCGGCTTCGATATCGACGACAAATTTGTGGTGGGCTACGGGCTTGACTATGAGGGACTCGGCAGGAATTTGCCCGGCGTTTACCAATTGCCGGAACAGTAGTATCCTACTCCGCCGGCAACACGCGGTCTTTCAGCAACAAATCGATATATGCCCCGGCGCCCGCTTTGTTCGGGTGCATGAAGTCGCCGAAAAATGCAGGATTTTCCAGCGCCTGCCGGTAATCATGAACGGGCAGGCCTGTCGCCTGTTCCACTGCGACCTTGAGCGCATCGAGGTTTTTCACCTGAAATGAAGGGAAATAAGGGCTGATGACCAGCTCCACCGTTACGCCTTTTTTGCTAGCGCTGTCCACCAGCGCCTGTAGTTGCCCGACGAGATCGGGATGCACTTCCAGGTCATAGGAGCGCCCGCCCGCTTCAGCAGCAAGTTGCGGCGCGACGACGCGGTCGAGCAGCCAGTCGCTGTCGGTTTTGTTGCGGTGGTACAGCACCCTTTGAAATACTTCGCCGTTGAACCGGTACAGGGCTGAAACCCGGCCGGCCCGCCATATTTCAGGTAACTTACTGTGTATCAGACTATCCAGACGAAACGACCGGCCGGCAAAAGGCAGAAAAGCCGCGATCAGGGCGTCGTTCGAACGATCGCACAAAGTGATGTCTACGATCATTTTTTTCGGCGCCGGATAACGGTCGAGGTAGTCCTGTACCAGCACCCCGGCCAGGTCGGCAGGCAAACCGTTATAACTCATGTTGAATGTTCGGAGGCCCGTCTTTTCTTCGATAAAGGGTTGGTAAAACGTCAGGCCGCGCGAGTTGCCCACAAACAACAGGTCAGCCCCGGCCTCTCCCCGGTACAGGCGGGAATACCGGAACAGGCTTGCATCGGCCTGCCGCTGCAGCAACAACCCGCCGAGCCGGTCGCCGGCCAGCAGGAGTGTCAAAAATCCGGAGAACCAAAGCAGGTGTTTCATCGGTTAAAACTGAAAATAGATGAAGGCGTTCGATCCAAAAGTGCCGAAAAAGGCGATCAGCCAAAGTAAAACGGCAAAAGCAGCCATGCGGAAGCCCGGTCGCTGCACCTGGCGTACATTCCAGTGGTAACGGATATTCGAGAGTTCGATAGCCAGCAGAATACCGATCAGCAGGAAGCCTTTTACGACCTGAAACTTATTCACAACAGCCCCCATATTGAATCCTTCCAGACTGCCGATACCCGAGATCACCCGGTTGGCCGTTGAAAAACTGTCGCCCCCCGCCAGCCCGATGCTGCCGCTCCGGAAGTACACCCATGCCAGCAGAGTCAGGCTGTACACAACGGCAACTTCGATAACCTGATTCAGCATGCCCGGTAGCCGGGTAAAATGGACAAAACGCCGCCATACCGGAGCCACCGTGCGTTGCAGGATGAGAAACACCCCATGCAGCAATCCCCAGAAGACAAACGCCCAGTTGGCGCCGTGCCACAATCCGCCAAGCAGCATGGTGAGCATATTGTTCCGGTAAGTCGCCCATGCCCCCTGCCGGTTGCCGCCAAGCGGGATGTACAGGTAATCGCGCAACCAGGAAGAAAGCGATACATGCCAGCGCGTCCAGAACTCGCTGAAACTCCGGGAGAAATAAGGCGTGCGGAAGTTTTCCGGAAAACCGAAACCCATCATACGGGCGAGACCAATGGCAATGTCCGAATACCCCGAAAAGTCGCAATATATCTGGAAGGAATAAAAAACCACCCCGATCAGCAGGTGCAGGGAACCGAAGGATTCGGGCGCCTCGAATACCTGATCCACAAACGGCGCAAGGCTGTCGGCAATGGCTACTTTTTTGAAAAAACCCCACAATACGCGCCCTGACCCCGAATACAGGTTGTGCCAGACAAATGGCCGGTCGCTCCGCATCTGCGGCAGCAGGTCGGCTGCGCGTACGATAGGTCCCGCCACCAATTGGGGAAACAGGGCGATGAATGTGGCAAAGCGCAGCAGCGAAGGTTCCCAGTCAATCTGACGCCGGTACACGTCGATGGTGTACGACATGCTCTGGAAAGTGTAAAAAGATATCCCCACCGGCAGGATGATGTTCAGCGTCGCCCAGGAAGGCGTCAAACCGGCCGCCGAGAAAGCAGAAGTGATGTTTTCAACGAAAAAGTTAAAATATTTGAAAAACCCCAAAACACCGAGATTCATGCACATACTGGAGACCAATACTGCTTTTCTGCCCCAGCCTGTCCGTGCGACAATAGCGGTAAACTTTCCAAAGTTGCGCAGGGCCGGGCTACCGGCATCGCACCGTTTGAGGGTAGCATCCGGAGCATCCAGATAACTGATCCACAGCCCAAACCACCAATCCATCACCGTCGAAAATGCGATGAGCGCAAGGAAACGCCAGTCCCACCAGCCATAAAATACATAACTGGCCAACAGACAAAAACCCATGCGCATGCGCCCGCGTGTACCAAAGTACAGCGGAAAAAAAACGGTGATAAAAATCAGAAAGGAAAGGCTATTGAAGACCATGGTAAGGAGTCGCCATTTTCATCATTCATCATTCATCGTTAGTCCTATTTTCTTTTTTACCACGGCATACCCCAATCCGTTGAGGTGAATACCGTCAGACGTGAACTGCGCCGACAATTTGCCTGTGGCGTCGGTCAGTTCGTTGTACAGATCGACGTAGGGAAGGGCAAAATCCCTGGCTATACGAGCGATGCCGGCATTGAGCGCCTGTATTTCCGTATTATCGGTTTGTAACGACCGGATATCCGTATTTACAGGCAGTACACTCAACAGCACGAGTTGCGCATCGGGTTGTTCCCGCCTGATCCTTTGCACTATGTCGCGATAGCGCGGTTCGATTTCCTCCGGAGATTTTCCCCAGAGCAGGTCATTCACGCCGACCAGCAGAAACACCTTCGACGGCGCGTGTCGCAGGACTTCGTCCAGGCGACCCAGGATGCCCTCTACATGATCGCCGCCGATGCCGCGGTTGAGTACATGCGGCAGGTCGCTGTACATTTCCTGCCATTCACACTGTTCGATCTGGCTGTCGCCAAGAAATACAACAGCGCCGGACCGGGCGGGCATGCGTTCGAAGAGCGATTTGCGGTGTTGATACATGGCTGACTCACCGTGTAACAAACGTTGCAGTGCCAGTTTCCAGCCACCCACGCGGTTCACCGCATACAGTATACCGGCGGCCAGAAGCAGGTTGAGCAAGAAAGAAATGATCAAAAAACGTTTCATATAAGTACCGGGACTTAGTAATCGCGCTGTTCAAATAAGGCGGTCCACCGTCGGCTGACTGGTTCGAACAACCAGCCGGCCAGCAGCGCCAAGGCAGCGAAAGGTAACAAAGACAGGCTATTCACGGCGATACCGGCTGCATGGAGCGCCCTGATATACGATTCAAGAACAAACACATGCACCAGGTATAAGGAATAGGAAAAACTGCCGACCCAAAGAAAAAACCGGTTAAGTTGAGGCAACATATTTTCACTCAACCGATACAATGCAATGCACAGGGCGGTATACCCCAGCAAGGCTGGAATGTCGTTAAATATCTTGCCTGTTGCGCCGAATTGAAGGGTAAAGAGCAGCATTAACCCGCTGAACAACAGCCCTGCCGGAAGGTATACCCACGCCGGGTAACGCCAGAAGTCGCCGCGGAGCCAGGCGCGGGTATCTTTCCCCTCATACCGCCCGGCCAGGACCATCCCCAGCGCAAACTCCCATAAAAATTGCAGAAAAAAACTATTCCAGACACGCTGATGGCCTTTTCCGAGCCACCATACCAACAACCACCAGAATACGGACAACAACAGGCTCAGGGCCAAAAACTTACGATTATCCGGCAGCCGTTTTTTAAGCCGGTACAAAAACGGATATACCAGGTAAAATTGAAGGATGGCGCTGATAAACCAGAAATGCCCCCCAAAACTTTCGATATACCGCTCCGAAAACATTTGATACAAACCCGCTCCGGCCAGCCAGGCGTCAAAACCATCGGGGAAAACATCCCAAAAAACGGCGGCTAAAACACTGATAGTCAGAGCAAGTACATATGGAAGCCAAACCTTTGTCAGCCTGCGCCGGTAAAAGTCGGTAATCCGGTATCCGGCGCCTGAAAGCCCCAGGCCAAAACCCGACAACAGAAAAAACAGGTGTACCCCCGTGCCGCCAAACGCTGTGGCTTTTTGCCAAAGCCCCGGCAGGTCGGCGCGTTGCAGCCCGTGGTAACACACGATGGTGAAAATCGCATACCCCCTGGCAAAATCGATGTAGGTTATCCTGCCCCTCCTGTTCATGGCCGGCCGGTTGGCGCTATTTGTCCAGCACCTCGTCTACCGATACCACCTTGCGGTGTTCGGTATGTTTAAAATTTTTATCCGGATCGCGCATCCTGAACAACCCGACCAGCTGGCGCCACATAAACAGCGGTGCGCTGCGGGCAGCCTTCCAGACCGGAGGAGGCGCATGGTCGAGTTTGAGGCACCAGAAGATATTGAGGATGAATATAAACACAGCAGCCACAACCGCCTCCGACCCGTGAGGCGAAATGGAAATGCCGAGCAAAACCAAAACGACTGCCATGCCGATCAAAATAAACATCGGCATGGCAAAGGTGACCAGTCCAAAGTATAACTGATTGAAACTGAAACGTGTAATCCCCAGCCAGATGAGCCCGGTGGCATTCGGAAGGTTTTGAAAATAGGAGTACAGCCAGCGGCTGCGCTGTGTTTCCACCGCTTCGCCCGTTTCCACCTTTTCATCGTAAACGATAGCCTGGCGGGCATAGGCGATCTTTTTATCCTGCCGAAGGAGAAAGTTCTGGAGGATTTTGTCCTCCTGAAGCATCTTTTTTCGCTGTTGTTGCCCGTGCCGGATCTCCGAACTCGCCAGATAGGTTTCATACAAACCCGCTTCCGTTGCCATACCCGACCCGCTGATTACCGCAGAGCAGCCGAGCATGTGCGGCACATAGCGTTCGGTATAGTTTTTATAATGTTCGCCAAGGCTGTCGAGTGCAGCGTAGGTGGTGTCCAGGTTTTTGGCCTTTCGCTGCCCCTGGATACAGAAATAACCCGCATTGGCGTATTTGTTGATTTCTTCCAGAAACTGCGGATGCGCCAGGTTGTCGGCATCAAAGATGGCAATATAATCGTGACAGTGCTTGAAGTGCTGCGCTGCATAGATGATGCTTTTGATCTTCAGTCTCAGCGGATTCACAGGCCGAAGCAAAACAAACCGCTCGTCGTGTATGCCCGGATCAAAGTCAGGGCACTCGTCGGCGACAAGGTAAATGACAAAATTCCGGTGCGTCTGTCGCAACAGCGACTGCACCAGCGGCACTGCGATTTCGGCGTTTTTGTAGGCGGTGATTATGCAGGCATAATCAAAGTTCCGTTCGGGAAAATACCGGGGTATCAGTTTCTCCTTACCCAATAAGCGGGCTACCGCTACCGTGATAAACGGGAACGTCAGCTCGGCGATGAAGAGCTCCGCGACAATAACATATATGGTATGGAGTACCTGCGTTATCACAATGTTGCTAGGAAGTTACGGTTTCGGAACCTGCAATGTGGTCTGCGTTTTCATAAGTGTTTTGGGATGGCGTACAAAGGTTCCACCAAACACCCTGCAAAAATGCATCCATATTCCGCCATTCCGCCCGCCACGTAAATATCAGGATATTTTTAGGAAGAACAACGACCATCAGGAACAGCAAAAAAACGGCAAACTGCCACCCGCTGATATTGCGGCGCATGAACAAAATGCGGTTTCGCGAGAGGTAATATGTTTTGATGGGACCAAGCCCTTTTACCGTACTGCTTTCCTTATGCCATACGCAGGCACGCGGCTCGACCCACACACCATACCCCGCCCGGCGAATGCGTTCGCACCAGTCCAGCTCCTCATAGTACAGAAAGTAATCCTCCCGCATGGGTCCGACGGATTTCAGGACGTTGGAAGACATGAACATGGCTGCGCCGTGGGCATAAGCCGTTTGCCGGGGCATATCAAATTGCCCGCGATTGGTTTCGCCGGCGCCAATTGTCCGGTTCCTCCCGGTAAACGGATTGACCTGCGTCATGCCTGCGTATTGAATTACGGCAATCGGCGGATGTTGCGCGGGAGGGTAACAAATGAGCGGGCTGACAATACCGACCTGCGGGTTGTTTTCGGCAAAATGCACCAGTTGTTCGATACAGTTGCTCGTGAGTTCCGCGTCATTGTTCACCAGAAACAGGTAGTCGCCTGTAGCCCTTGACAAGCCGATATTGTTGCCGCCTGCAAACCCCAGGTTGTGCGGACTGCGCACAAAAACCACCTCCGGGTACTGCCGGAATATTTGCTCCGGGTTTTGAGCGCTACCGTTGTCCACCACAATAATTTCCAGGTTGTGGAAATCCTGCCGACGGATGCTGTCGAGCAGGGCACAGGTCAGCAGTTCCTGGTTGTAATTGACCGTAATGATGGAAACGAGTGGTGTACGCATGATCCCTGGGGGGGATTGGGGGTTATACGTCTTCTTTTTGGACAAAAGCCCCGAATGTTTTCATAATGATCTGTAGATCAGTCCATATGCTGTACTTTCTGGCGTAGGCGATATCGAGTTCAATGCGCTCTTCGGCACTCATGTCCGGGAAATCACGCTTGGTTACCTGCCACAGCCCCGTAATACCTGCAGGAGCCAGAAAGCGTGTGCTCCATTCGTCGCGGGTAAGCATTTCTGCCTCGTAGACCGGCAAGGGGCGGTTGCCGACCAGCGACATTTCCCCGCGCAATACATTGATCAGTTGCGGCAATTCGTCGATGCTGTACTTCCGGATAAAACGCCCGACCCGGGTGATGCGCGGGTCCTGGGCAAATTTGATGAAGACCGCGCCATTGCCGCTCAGTCCGTACAGGTTGAGGTGCTGAAGTTCGGCAATCTGCTGATCGGCGCCCTGGTACATCGAACGAAACTTGATAAAATCGAATACACGGTAATCTGCTCCGACCCGCTTGGAGTAGTAAAAAACCGGCCCTTTGGATTCCAGAATGATCGCCAGGGCGACCGGCAGCCAGATTAGCGAGGATAGCGCGATGCCCAGAACGGCCCCTACAACGTCGAACACCCGTTTGACGAATGGAGTCTGGTATTGATAACTTTCACGCTGAATGGAAGCACCTATTTCCAGCAGCCGCGATTTGAACTGATTCAGAAACGCCAGTCTCTTTTCCAGCAGACCCCACTTCACCGGAGCGGTATAACAATCGTCGATACCGTTTTCCAGCAAGAATTGCCGGTCGACCGGCTTCGGATCATCTGTACAGACAATAAAAGGCACATAACGAAGATCGGGGTGCTCCTTTAGTTGCGCAGCCAATTCAAAATTGTCGTGCCGCAGCCACTCCAGGTTGCAAAAGACGGCATAAGGCAACTGGAATGTATGCAAATCGGCAACGCGTTGCTCCAGCCAGTCCAGCGCCTCGCCGGCGTAGTTGATGATCTCGAAATAGTACGTTTTGTTTTCGTAGGGAAACCCGTGGATATTGGCATCGAAACTTTTTTCAAACCCGATAAAAAGCAATTCGCGGCTGGCTAGAGAGGGTGTCGGCTGAGAAAAATTAAAATTCATAAGAAGTGCGGGACGTGATGATCTGTTGATTATGGAATAAGAATAAGCGCAACAATTTGCCGGGTGCTAACCGATTATTTGCGCGAGTCGCTCCTGCAGGGTTACCGGGCTGAAAGGTTTGCGGATATAGTCGCGTGCACCGAGTTGTCTGATACGGTTTTCCTCTTCGTCATTGCCCGATCCGCTGATAACAACCACCGGAATATCTGCATACATGCCGCTGCAACGCAACCCGGTAATAAATTCAATGCCGTCGAGGCCAGGCATGCCGATATCGGTCACAATCGCATCGGGCAGGATGCCCTTACCCAGCCAGGTCATGGCATCCAGGCCGTCCCTGGCGCCCACTACCTCAAAGTTTCTGGACAAAAACGCCCCCATCAGGTATCGCAGGCTGTCGTGGTCTTCTACGAGAAGTATTTTCCTGTTCATAGATAAAAAGTTCGGATGCCGTTGTGCGAGCAGGTAATTGCGGCATCCCTGTCTTTACAAAGATGATGCCGTCATGCCTGTGTTCCGCGAGTACCCGTTTGAGGCTGACGTTTGTCACAAACTATTGATCCAGAAAGACTTCGGTAAAAAGGTAAGAATCAGGCGGTTTTACATGGCGATTACCGGATATGGATTTTGCACACCCGCCCGCGAATAGGTAAAAGAATCGGACTTTTGCTTATATCAGACATTCTGAAGTCCCCTGAAGGATGTACCCGGCGACAGGTACGGGCGGCATATTTGTTTCAATGGCTACTTTTGCCCATCCGCAGCCATCAGCACTTTCATGGACACGACAATACTCAAGGCAATATTCTGGACAGGGTTTTTGATTATTCTATATGCCTACCTGGGTTATGGCGTCCTGTTGTTTCTGATCGTGCGTGTCAAACGCCTGTTTATCAATACCATCCATACGACGGCTGCCTATGAACCTGACCTGGCTTTTATCGTCTGTGCCTATAACGAGGAAGACTGGATCGAAAAAAAGATTGTCAATTCACTGGCGACTGACTACCCCCGGGAACGCATCCGGTTTGTCTTTGTAACCGATGGCTCCGACGACCGCACGGCCGAGATTGTCCGGTCCTTTCCGTACCCGGAGCAGGTGCAATGGCTGCACCTGCACAAACCGGAACGCCGGGGCAAAATCGCCGCCTTTCAGCGCGCTATGGAGTACATAGAAGCCTCTGTCGTGGTCAGCACCGACGCCAATACCCTGGTTAACAGGGAAGCGGTACGGCGCCTGGTCCGCCATTTCTCCGATCCGAAGGTTGGTGCAGTAGCAGGCGAAAAACGCATCCAGATGGATAGCCGCGCCGATGCGGGCAGTGCTGGAGAGGGCATTTACTGGCGATATGAAAGCCTGTTAAAAAAATGGGACGCCGAACTTTGGACGGTCGTGGGGGCTGCCGGAGAGCTGTTTGCTTTTCGCCGGGAAGCCTATATAGCAGTGCCCTCCGATACAATCGTGGAAGACTTTTACCTCACCATGCGCATTGCACAAAATGGGTACCGGGTTCAGTATGAGCCGGATGCATTTGCCGTAGAAACGGCTTCGGCCTCTATTGCGGAGGAGCTAAAGCGCAAGGTGCGTATTGCAGCGGGCGGCCTTCAGGCTGTGGTGCGCCTGGCGCCGCTGTTGAATTTTTTTCGCTACGGTGTGCTGAGTTTTCAATACATCTCCCACCGGGTGCTGCGCTGGACGCTGGCGCCGATTTTTCTGCCCGTGTTGCTGGTGGTGAATACGATGCTGGCCGTCCGTGGGGAAAAGGGATACCTGATTTTCCTGATCGTCCAGCTGCTATTTTACCTGGCCGCTTTTTTCGGCTTTTTAATGGAGCGACAGAAAATGAAGGTGAAGGCCTTTTTCGTCCCTTACTATTTCTGTCTGATGAATTACTCCATGTACGCAGGCCTGGTTCGCCTGCTGCGCGGCAGGCAATCGGTGCTCTGGGAGCGTGCAAAACGCGCTTAGGAAAGATAAGCCCGCAGCATCCAGGCCATTTTTTCGTGCCGCTCCATCAGCCCGGTCAAAAAATCACTGGTTCCCAGGTCTTTGTATTCGTCTGCAGTGCGTGTGACATCGCTGCGCAGCACCCGGATAATCGTTTCGTGGTCGTCGAGCAGAGTGCGCAGGATGTTTTCCTGTTTGCTCATGTCGATCGCATCTTCCGTTAACCTGGTGTTTTGGCGGAATTCGGCAAGCGTGGCTACAGGAAAATAGCCCAGCATCCGCACACGTTCGGCTACTTCGTCGATCACTTCATCCAGCTGGGTATATTGTTCTTCAAAAAACTTGTGCAGTTCGGAAAAACCCGGGCCCGTTACGTTCCAGTGGGCATTACGCGTTTTGACATAAAGCGTGAATTCATCGGCCAAGAGCATGTTTAAAAGATTCGAAACCGACAGCAGGTGCTTGTCGGGTATTCCAATATCAGGTTTCATAAATCGCTTTTAAAGGATAAAAGATCAGGTGAAACAGCCGGTTTTTGAGAACTGCCATGCGTTTCAATTTGAAACAAACAGTCGCAAACCGGGCTGCAGTTTCATATATTGGGTAACAACCAGGCATGGGCACTGTTCGCCCGTTGCTACCCTTTTGATCGGAAAAATACATGATCAGGCGTGCCAAACCCCGGTTATTTGTCAAAATACTGCTTCAGGTCAGAATAAAACGTCTCGAACGCCGCAATGCCCTCCGGGGTGATGCGGCAAATGGTGAGCGGGTAATTGTTCTTGTAGGTCTTTTCCACCGAAATATAGCCGGCATCCTGTAGTTTACCGATCTGCACGCTCAGGTTACCGGCGGTGGCGCCGGTTTTTTCTTTCAGCAGGTTAAAGTCTGCATCCCGCACCGCCATCAGAAACGACATCAAGGCCAGACGCAACTGGGAAAGCAGCAATGGATCAAGATCTTTGTACATGGCGACGCGATTGAGCATTAAGTAAATAGCCGGGGATCAGGTAACCCAGGACGGCCGTTGCGGCCTGCAACAGCAGGTGTTGCGGCGGACTTAAGAAAAGGCACCACAGCGCACCGGCCCAAATGACAGCAGCACCGAATATTAAAGGTCTGAACCGCAACAGGATACCGGACATGAATGTGGCAAAGCCCACCAGTATCAAAATAAAAGGTACGGGAGAGAGGCCGCCCCTGATAGCGGTTGGAATGGATATGGTCATGGAAATGCCAAAACCCAACCAGATCAGCCCATACCAGCTGTGCATGACGTTTTGCGTCCGCTCGTTTTTGTTGCGCCGCCATTCATACAACAAGGCAACAGGTACACCCACCACCACCATGACGATCCAGGCAATATCCGGACGCTCGACCGGCTGAATTTCCCACAAATAATAATGCGCAATACTGGCAAACACTACCAGCCAGCCCCACAACAAAAAGTGAAAGCCGTTTTCCCGAAAGGAGTGTTTGGCAATATCTATGGTTTCGCGGATGACGCGCAGACTTTCCTGTGGTGTAAGGGTTTTTTCTTCGTTTTCCATTGTAAGGTGTCGGTTTGTTAAGTAATAAGGCACAAATAAATAAACTAGTTTACAAAATAAACTAAATTATCGACAAAAATATTCTCTTGCGCTCCGAATCGTCGGAAATATGTCGGAAAAAACAGATATTCGTAGCTATTAAATCTAACCCGCTTCAATATGCCCTCCGATACCTACCGTGCCATAACCGCCTGGGCGGAAGAAGACCGCCCCCGTGAAAAACTACTGCTGAAAGGCAAACAGAGCCTGACCGACGCCGAACTCCTGGCCATCCTGATCGGCTCGGGCACCATCGGCGAAAGCGCCGTCACCCTCGCACAGCGCATCCTGGCTTCGGCCAACGACGACCTGAGTGAGCTCGGCAAAAAATCCCTGAAAGAATTACAAAAATTTAAAGGCGTGGGTTTGGCCAAGGCCATCACCATAGCTGCGGCGCTCGAACTGGGCCGGCGCCGGGAGTCGACCAAACCGCGCACACGCCCGCGCATCACCTGTTCACAGGATGCGTTCCAGGTCATAGCCCCTACCCTTGTCGATCTGGGCCACGAAGAGTTCTGGTTGTTGTTGCTCAACAAGGCCAACGAAGTAGTCGCGCATTCGCGGCTCAGCACCGGTGGCATGAGCGGCACGGTGGTAGATGCCAAACTTGCTTTCAGGACGGCAATCGACGCCGGCGCTGCCGGGATTATTGCCGTACACAACCATCCTTCCGGCAACCTGCAACCCAGCCAGGCCGATCTGGAAATCACCAAAAAACTCCGACACGCAGGGGCTTTGCTCGACCTTCCCCTGCTCGATCACCTGATCGTATCGGAACGGGGATATTACAGTTTTGCCGATGAAGGAACTTTATAGCAGGAATCAATTACCTTTATAGGCCGCTATTTCCCCAAAGGCTTGTCTTTTATCTCAGAACAGGTAATCGAACAAAACGAAACCAGCAGGATATAATGCAACACTTTACCAGATCTCTGTGGTGGAGCGCAGTAATTGGTATGGCCGGATTTATTACGGGCTGCCAGTTTGGCTCCCCATGCCGCGAATTGACAGGACAATGGACCAACAAGGAAGGCCAGTTTTTTGTGTTCGAACCCAACGGACACGCTTACTGGCTGGTAAAATTTGGAAGCGAGTTTGACACCTTTCCCATTCGCTACCATTACGACTGCAAAAAGAACCCGTTAAGGCTGGACCTGACAGGTTTCAAGGCCGGACCGCTGACGGGCAAAACGCTTTACGGTATTCTGGAATGGACGAGCGACACCTCCTTCCGGTTCGACGGCGAACCGGGCCTTTCCCCCGATGTTCGCCCGGAAACCTTCAACAGTGAACAAACCCAGCGCTTTTTCCTGGATAAGACTGAATAGGCAGCATAACTGCTACGCCGGCCATTATGGTTTCAGGCCTGTGCTGTCGGCGTACCAAAGTTCATCGGCGGAACCGGCTGATCCGATTCTTCGATTTTGCCAAACTGCATTTCATACTTCTGAACGTTGTCTTTCAACGCATAAAGCAGGCGCTTGGCATGCTGTGGCGTGAGGATAATGCGTGCTTTTACTTTTGCTTTTGGTACATTGGGCATCAGGCGAATAAAGTCTACCACAAATTCCGCATTGGAATGTGAAATGATGGCCAGATTTGAATAGATACCTTCGGCAACCTCCTCGGGCAGCTCAATGTTGATAGCGGGTTGTTGGTTAGTGTTGTCGGCCATAGCAATTATGTGTTTAAACGCGTGACAGTAACTGTTCGTCGGGGAAAACGGGACGCAAAATTACCTCAAAGAAACCAAAACGCCATCAAATCATTTTCCAAACGCAGCATTATCCGACCACCATTCGTTTCGGGTGGACCGAAACGATGCACCTGAGCCGGCCGTACCCCACAAGCGCAGCCGCTCCTATTATTTGACGATTTCAAGTGATTCACCGATGCGGGTGGGCAATTTTCATACTTTTGCGCCGCTTTTGGTCTTAATAAAACAAATTATTGGACCGCCATACTGATTTTCGGCTGTGGCGGTCGGGCATAACCATCGAACATGAGTAACCGTGACAATCTGCTCGGCGTGTTCCAAACGCTTTACCGCTGGAGAAAAGCAATTCGGAACATTTGCCTGATTACCCTCGTCATCAGCATCGGATTTTCCCTGATGATGGATAATTACTATAAAGCCTCCACCATTTTTTATCCGGCCAGTCCCGAACTGGCCAACCCGGAATTGATATTCGGATACACCGGCCAGGTGACCCACTATTTCGGTTCCGACCGTGATCTCGACCGTATCGATGAGATTGCCAATTCCAATGAGGTGGTCGACTATATGGTCAGGACCTTCGACCTCCACCGGCACTACGGCATCGACTCTTCCACGCTCAAAGGCAAAGCCAAAGTGCGCGAAATGTTTTTCAACCTCTACTCCGCTCAGAAAAACAAGAACGACGCAATCGAGCTGACCGTGGAAGACACCGATCCCAAACTGGCCGCAACAATGGCCAATGCTGCGCGGGATAAAATAAACGAGATCGCACAGCAACTGATTAAAGGAAGCCAGCAGCGCCTGTTGGCCACTTTTGAGGAAAATATCACCAAAAAAGCCGCCGAACTGGAAATGCTCGGCGACAGCCTGCGCGGCCTGCAGTCGAAATACAACATCTACAGCGTCACGGAACAGGGCGAACAACTTTCCGCGCAACTGGCCATGGCCGAATCCCAGATCGTTCGGAACAAAGCCAAACTCGAGGTACTGGAAGGCAATCCTGCTATCCCGCGCGATACCATCGCATATATTAAAGCCAACCTGCGCGCTTTCGAACAGGAACGAAAAAGCCTGAGAAGTCCGGACGACAACAGTCAAAACCTCTCTGTCAAAAACTTTAGCGAAGGATTTCCAAAGGTGTCTACGCTGACCGATCTCCATTTCCAGGCGCGCAAACAACTGAGCTTCGACGTCGAGCGATACAACCAGATCAGATCCGCATACAATACGGATATCCCTGCCCTGCAGATCGTGGAAAAAGCCGAAGTGCCGTTGCTTAAAAGCCGGCCCAAACGCAGCATCCTGGTTATTTCATCCGTCATTGCTGCTTTTATGTTTGCCGTACTCGGCATCCTCATCGCTGAAGCATACCGCGATTTTCGCTGGTCGGATATTACAGGGGACGGTAGACGGTAGACGGTAGACGGTAGACGGTAGACGGTGGACGGTGGACGGTGGACGGTGGACGGTGGACGGTG
>CALMBD010000224.1 GCA_937861115.1 uncultured Bacteroidota bacterium
CCTGTTGGTCATGTCGAAGGCACACAGCGCACCCATGCCGTCCCGGTCGCTGAAGCGTTCCTCGGCGAACACACAGCCGGCATCGATATCGAGGTAGCGATCTATTTCCAGCCCGAGAAATTGATTTTCAATATGTTCAGTGGCCGTCGGCGTATGTCCGTGCAGGATAATGCGCGACCCCAGCCAGTCGTATCGGATGGCCGGGTACCAGGCAGACGTTCTGATCCAGCACATCCTCGACGTGTCGGCCAGCGGATCGCTCAGGTTGAAATCCAGGCCGCCATGTACCAGGATATAGCCGTCGGTTTCCATAAAATAGGGCAGTTCCCGCATAAAGTCGAGGTATTCTTCCGGAATATCGGCGCAGTGTTCCACGCCGAAGCTATCCATGGTTTTTTTACCGTCACTGAGCAGCCATCGTTCCAGCCCGGTAAAATCTCTCGATGCGGCCTGCAGGATCAGTTCTTCATGGTTGCCGCGCAGGCAATGCACGTTGTATCCCTGCCGTCTAAGTTTGAAAATTTCATCCAGCACACCCCTGGAGTCCGGCCCGCGGTCCACATAATCGCCCAGCAAATACAGCGCATCAGACTGGGTCAGCGCTATCTTGTCCAGCAGTTCCAGGAAAGTGTTTTTACAGCCGTGAATATCGGAAATGGCAATTTTTCGCATAGGTGAGGGACCAAAGTATAACCGGAAATGGATATCAGGTGCTCAAAACAGGGATTTGCCGGAAAAAATTCTGTGCCGCCGGAAAAAAAATGTCATAACATCAAAAGACCCCGATTCCCCAATAACCAAATCCCAGTACCTTCGCCAAATGTCAAAAAAGAAGCACCGCCGCAAGGTTAGCAAGCGGGGATTGCCGCCTGGTACGCTCATTTACACGGGCGACCGGATGGAAAACCCCTCCCTGATATCTTCCGTTTGGCTGAATGAGCAAAACTATGAAGAACAGGAAACGTATCTGTCGGAATGGCGTTCCCGCACCGGCGGACTGTTCTGGGTCGATATTCGCGGACTGACGGACACGACGCACATCGAACAGATCGGCAGCGATTTTCAGGTGCATCCGCTGGCGCTGGAAGACATACTCAATACCCACCAGCGGGCCAAACTCGACGAATACGAGAACGGCCTGTTTTTTATCCTGCATAATTTAAAACTCGAGCAGGATACCCTCGATCTCAGCAGCGAGCAAATCGCTATTTTCTTTGGGAAGAACTTTGTGCTGTCCTTTCAGGAAGATCCCGACGATACCTTCGAATCCGTACGCATTCGTGCGCGGGAAGGGATCGGCCGCTTGCGGAAGAAAGGGTCGGACTACCTGGCATATGCCCTGGTCGACAATATTGTTGACGGCTATTATATTTTTCTGGATGAGGTGGAAAGCCAGGTGCTCGATCTGGAGACAATCATGTACAATAATGGCGCCGACCCCACGTGCAAGGCCAGGATTTTTGAACTCAAGAGGGTAGTAAACCAGTTCCGACACAGGCTGCTGCCGCTTCGCGATGCCGTGTCCCGCTTTTACCGCACGGAAAGCGAATGGGTCGACGACTCCAACCGGCCCTACCTGCGCGACGTTGTCGATCACGTTGCCCAGATTCTTGACGGTATAGACAACCAGCGCGATATTCTCGACAGCATGGAAGCCCTCTACCACGCCGAGGCCGCCAACCGGCTTAACGATGTGATGCGCGTACTAACGGTCATCAGCACCATTTTTATCCCCCTCACCTTTGTGGCAGGCATCTATGGCATGAACTTCGACCATATCCCGGAACTTCATTACCGCTATGGCTATTTTGCCACTCTTGGCGTCATGTTCCTGCTTTCGCTGGGCATGCTCTATTACTTCAAAAGAAAGCACTGGTTTTAAAAAAAAAGGGGTTTCGGGTTGCGGGTTGCGCAGGTTACGGGTTACTGGTTTCGGGTTGCGCAGGTTAC
>CALMBD010000225.1 GCA_937861115.1 uncultured Bacteroidota bacterium
GCGGGTTACGGAGGTTGCGGGTTACGGAGGTTGCGGGTTACGGAGGTTGCGGGTTGCGGAGGTTGCGTGAAACATTATTTCCTTAACCTTTATTCGAAAAGCCCGGGAAAGTCGCAACCCCCAACCTCCGCAACCAGAAACCCGTAACCTCCTTAAATCCCGAGCGCCTTGCCCAGAAACCCCGAGAGCCCGCCGACCACCTTGCTGGTCATTTTTACAATAAAAGCGTATTGCTTGTATTTCTTTTTGAATTTGGGCGCCAGGTCGATCACATCGTTCAGGTAAGGTTTTTTGGCGACGCGCACCCCGAGTTCCACCTTTTCCAGGGTATTCAGGCTACCCTGCCATTTTTCAGAGTCGTGTAGAATCTTGTCGATATAGCGCTCGTTCTGGGAATGGTACTTCTCCACAAATTTGACGCCTTTTACAGGGTTGAGAAATTTCAGGTCTTCATTCATGAACAGCACGTAGTCCTGTATCAGTCCGTCGAGCTTCTGTTCCGGCGGGATATTGCTCTCTGCGAGGCGTTTCAGGGTTTTGTTGTGGTTGGCGAGCCAGCGGTTCTGTTTCCAGGAAGCACAGCCGGATTGCGCGACCAGCAATCCTGCAAGACAACAGAAGAGGATAAGTTTTTGCATAAATTGTTCTGTTTTTATCGGTAAAAGTAATGCCGAAGGCTTTAAACGCCGGAAGTATGCCGACTTGTTGCCGGAGGTAAAATATTTTTCGGATACTTGTCCATATGAAATGGACGCATCCCGACATACACAGCTACTACGATCACACCCGATTTGACTACCGGCGGATCTGGAACCGCCGCCGTCGCGATGTCGCCGTTCACTTCGGATATTACGACGAGCACGCACACCGGCACGAAGATGCCCTCGACAACATGAACCGGGTGCTGGCCGGGTACGCCGGGATACAGGCGGGCGAACGCGTGCTCGACGCGGGCTGCGGCGTCGGCAATGCCTGCTTTTGGCTTGCGGAGCACCTCCGGGCCCGTGTCACGGGCGTCAATATCGTAGCCAGCCAGATTGCAGATTGCAGGCAACAGGCCGCGCAGAAAAACCTTCCCGAAGCGTCATTCGTCGAAGCAGATTTTTGCAACATGCCGTTCGAAAACGATACATTCGATGTGGTCTGGGCCTGCGAAAGCGTCTGTCATGCACCGGAAAAAGCGGCGTTTTACCGGGAAGCATTCCGCGTGCTGAAACCGGGCGGGAGACTGGTTATGGCCGAATATATGCGCCAAAACCGCCCCGTATCAACCAAAGGCGAACAATTGCTCGCCGCCTGGCTGCGACCCTGGGCCATCCCGGATATCGACACGGCGGATGAACACCGCCAGCATGCCACAGGAGCCGGCTTTGAACAGATCGTTATACACGACGCCACAGCCAACGTACGCGTTTCGCTGCGCAACCTGCACGACCTTTCGGCAGCCTGGCTGCCTTTTGGAAAGGTTTTCAGGTTTTTTCATATTGTGAACGACATCCGGCTCGACAATGTAAAAGCATCCATGCGGCAATATGAAGCCCTTCGGGAAGATGCCTGGATGTATGGTATTTTGACTGCGAGAAAAATTGGGTTTCCGCTGATTGACGCAGATCAACGCTGATTTCCGCATATTTTCATCCGGATATCCGCGTTGATCTGCGAGCCTCTTCAGCGCCAGTCTGCGTGAACCCGTTTGCAACAGTAAACTGCTATTTTATGAAAAACACTGCGCTTCCGCTTGGCCTTGTCGTTATCGCCCTCCTGTTTTATATCCCCGGGATATGGCGTTTTGAATCTGTCTCGCAAGAATTGCCGGAACCGAACGACTACCTGTTTCTGCAACGGGCATTTCCGTACGATCAAATTCCTTCCGACGCTTACTATGATGCCGTGGAATGGGTACAAAATCAGGCGGGAAGCCGCAACAATTCCGTTCAATGGGAATTGGCCGGTCCGACAAAGGTGGGAGGACGCATCACCGACGTGGCCATGCACGCATCCGATTTGCAAACCATCTATGCGGCAACGGCTTCGGGCGGGGTATGGAAATCAGAGGATGCCGGTCAAAACTGGCTGCCCATAACCGACGGGCTGCCCAGTCTTTCCATTGGTGACATTGCTATCGACCCTTCGGATAAAAACACCCTTTACTGCGGTACCGGAGAGACAAACGGCGGAGGCGGCTCCGTCACTTACGACGGGCGCGGGGTGTTCAAAAGCATGGACGGTGGCGAATCCTGGACCGCTGCCGGACTGGAAAATACCGGCAGTATCGGCCGGATAGAAGTGGATCCTCAAAACCCCGATCGCATTTTTGTCGCGGCCATGGGAAGCCTGTTCAGCAATAATTCCGAGCGGGGTGTATATCGCAGCACCGACGGCGGCAATTCCTGGGAAAAAACCCTGTTCATCAACGACTCCACCGGCGTGATCGACCTGGCGATACACCCCTCCAACCCGGATACGGTTTTCGCCGTTACCTGGGAACGCATCCGGCGCCCGCACACGCGGGTGTACGGAGGGCCGGGCAGCGGCATCTGGCGCAGCACCGACGGCGGCAGCAACTGGGAAAAACTGGACGGAGGACTCCCCCAGGGCGGTACGAACGGCCGCATCGGTATAGCCATCGCGCCTTCGGAGCCCGGCACCCTCTACGCCATCTATGCCGGCACAAACGGCTCTTACACCGGAACCTATAAAAGCAGCGACAATGGCGACACCTGGGTAAAACTCCCTCCGGGCGGCGATCCGGGGTATTCCAACTTCGGCTGGTGGTTCGGGCAGATCAGGATCGACCCAAACGACCCCGATGCGGTGTACTGCCTTGGTATCGGCTTCCGGAAAAGTGCAAATGGCGGGCTTGCCTGGAACGAGGCCGGGGCCGGACTGCACGTCGATTTTCACGCCTTGTACATACATCCTGCCAATCCCGACTTCCGGGTTGTCGGCAACGACGGCGGCGTATACACTTCATCAAACGGCGGCAATACCTGGATACACCGGCCCTTTGCCATCACACAATTTTATACTTCCGAGATCGACTATCAAAACCCCGAACGTTTGTACGGCGGGGTGCAGGACAACGGCACGTGGCGCACACTCAGTGGCAGTCCCGGCGACTGGGAAATCGTCGGAGGCGGCGACGGCTTCGTCACACTGGTTAACCCCAACGACGATATGCTTTATTATACTTCGTCGCAATACGGCGGACTGAAGGGCGCCAATGGCGCCGTAAAGCCCCAATCCAGCCGGTATAACTGGAACGCACCATATATTTTCGACCCCAATAATGCCGATATCCTGTACTTCGGGGCAGAAAAACTGTTCAAATCTGTCGACGGCGGACTGAACTGGACCGCCATCAGCGGCGACCTCAGCAACGGGCCGGGCGGACAAAACGGCGTTGTGTACGGTACTGTTACAACTATCGCGGCATCGCCGCTTGCTCCCAATACCCTTGTCGCGGGCACCGACGACGGCAATGTCTGGTTTACGGCCAATGGCGGACAGAACTGGGCAAAGATCTCCGACAACCTGCCCAAACGCTGGGTCACCCGCGTCGTCGCCGACCTTTGGGACGCGAACACGGTATACGTCTGCCTTTCCGGTTTTCGGAATTTCGACGATATGGCGCATATTTACAGGAGTACCGACGGCGGGCAAAACTGGAGCAATGTCGCCGGCGACCTGCCCGATATGCCGGTCAACGACCTTATCCTTGACCCAACCGATCCAGACACCTGGTACATTGCTACCGATGCCGGGGTGATGGTCACCTACAACGGCGGCGCGAACTGGGAACCACTCGGCATGGGTCTCCCCAATGTGCCCATACTCGACCTGACTTTCCACGCTCCCACCCGCGCGCTGGCGGCTGCGACCTTCGGCAGGTCGATGTTCCGGGCGGCCCTGCCCCAGCCTACCGGGGTGCATTCGCCGGAAGCATTTAAAAAGGTTTCGGTATCACCCAATCCATTCGGGAACAGAACAAGCGTTTCCTTTGCCCTTGCCGAACCGCAGGCAGTCCGACTGGAGGTGTTCGACTTGTCCGGCAGGCTGGTGAAAACCATAAATACCGGGCTGTTGCCGTCCGGGGAGCATCATATTGCCCTTGAAGGCTCGGGATGGGAGCCCGGAACCTGGTTGTTTCGCTTGCAGGGGAAAAACGGGAGTGTCAGCAGAAAAGTGGTAAAAACGGCGGAATAAAGGCTACTTCCGGAAACAAGCAGGGCTTTAGAAAAACCGCATTGTCCCATAGCCTGGTCGATCAGTCATCTGACATGATGATTAATCGGTCACCCCATCAGCACCGCCAGCAGTTCCTGCGCTGCTTTGGCAACTACCGTCCCCGGACCAAATATCGCCGCAGCGCCTGCCTCCTTTAAAAAGTCGTAATCCTGTTGCGGGATCACCCCGCCAACCACCACAAGAATATCGCCGCGCCCAAGTCTTTTGAGTTCGGCGACGGTCTGCGGCACCAGCGTTTTGTGTCCGGCGGCCAGGGAGGAAATGCCGAGAATGTGCACGTCGTTCTCCACAGCCTGTCTGGCGGCCTCGGCGGGCGTCTGGAACAGCGGACCGATATCGACATCAAAACCCAGGTCGGCAAATGCAGTGGCGATGATCTTGGCGCCGCGGTCGTGACCGTCCTGACCGAGTTTGGCGACCATAATGCGCGGGCGCCGGCCTTCCTGTTCGGCAAAGGCGTCGGCCATCCGGCGGGCTTTTTCAAAATCTTCGTTGTTGTTCATAGTGGCGGCATAAACGCCGGAGATGGTGCGTGTAGTGGCTTTGTATCGCCCGAAAGCATTCTCCATGGCCTGTGATATTTCACCCAGGGTAGCGCGGTCGCGGGCGGCCTGAACGGCCATTTCCAGCAGGTTGCCGGCGCCGGTTCGGGCGCATTGCTCCAGCGCTTCGAGGTCAGCAAGCACCTTCGCTTCGTCGCGTTTGGCCTTTACATCGGCAAGGCGCCGCAGTTGCGATTCCCGGACGGCCGTATTGTCTACTTCCAGTATCTCGAAGGGCACCTCTTCCGTCACCCGGTAGATATTGACGCCCACAATTTTCTCTTCGCCTGCGTCGATGCGTGCCTGCTTGCGCGCCGCGGCCTCCTCTATGCGCAGTTTGGGCAAACCCTGCTCGATGGCTTTGGCCATGCCGCCGAGCGATTCCACCTCCTGAATCAGTTTCCAGGCCTCAGATACCAGTTCCATCGTGCGGTTTTCCACGAAATACGAACCGGCCCAGGGATCAACCGCCCTGGTCACATCGGTCTCTTTTTGGATAAATATCTGCGTATCGCGGGCAATTTTTGCCGAAAAATCGGTTGGCAGGGCAATGGCTTCGTCGAAGGAGTTGGTGTGCAGGCTCTGCGTACCGCCCAATATGGCCGACATGGCTTCAATACAGGTACGGGCGACGTTGTTGAAGGGGTCCTGTTCGGTGAGCGACCAGCCGCTCGTCTGGCAATGGGTGCGCAGGGCGAGTGATTTTGCGCTTTTCGGAGCGAACTGGCTGACCAGTTTTGCCCACAACATCCGGCCGGCGCGCATCTTGGCGATTTCGGTAAAGTGGTTCATCCCGATGCCCCAGAAAAACGACAGCCTTGGCGCAAAATCGTCGATAGACAGCCCTGCTGCCAGTCCGGCGCGCATGTATTCGATCCCGTCGGCAAGGGTATAGGCCAGTTCGATCTCTGCCGGCGCACCTGCCTCGTGCATATGGTAGCCGGAAATGGAAATAGAGTTGAATTTCGGCATCCGGCGGGCACAGAAGGCAAAAATATCGCCGATGATGCGCATGCTCGGTCCGGGCGGATAGATGTAGGTATTGCGCACCATGAACTCCTTGAGTATGTCGTTCTGGATCGTACCCGACAGATTCTCGGGCGCCACACCCTGCTCCTCGGCGGCCGCGATGTAAAACGCCATGATCGGGATCACTGCACCGTTCATTGTCATGGATACCGACATCTGATCCAGCGGAATCTGGTCGAACAGGATTTTCATGTCCTCCACCGAATCGATGGCTACACCCGCCTTGCCGACGTCGCCGACAACACGCGGATGATCGGAATCGTAGCCCCGGTGCGTGGCCAGGTCGAATGCTACGGACAACCCTTTTTGTCCGGCCGCCAGGTTGCGGCGGTAAAAAGCATTACTCTCTTCCGCGGTGGAGAAGCCGGCGTACTGGCGAATCGTCCAGGGTTGTGTGACATACATGCCCGGATAGGGTCCGCCGGGAAAGGGTGGAACGCCGGCTGCGTAACGCAACGCGGTGTGGGGAGGCATCTTTACCGGCGCCGGGCGGAGCGTCGGGTCGAAAGTATTTTTGGAAAAATCGGGTACGGGCATATACGTTGAATTACCGCCGCAATATCGGGATTTTCAGGCGATCAACCGATCCAACACAACAGGAAGTCCCGTTCGGTACCGTTTTTTACCGGTTCGGGTATTTATACAGTCTAAATAAAATATAAGAGTTTAGTTTTATACATTGCAAGAAACCCCTGAAAACCGCAGATTTCTTTTTTTAACAAAAACTGATTCACAATGAGAACAACATCCAACTTCATTGCCCTGCTGCTTTTCCTGCTAACCGCCATTTCCGCCACAGCACAATTTGGAACCAACAACCGCATTTTATTTGTCGCCAACATGACCGGCCAGCAGGAGGTGCCCGCTGTAAATACCGCAGCACGAGGGGTAGTCACCTTTCTTTTTTCTGAAGACCGCAGTACGATCAGTGTCCACGGGGTGTTCACCGGCTTGAGCGGGCCGATAACCGCCTGTCATATCCATACCGGCGTAGAGGGTGTAAGCGGGCCGGTACTGACCAATTTCACCCCCAATCTGAGCGGTAACCGCGTACGGGCCGAAATCGCGGTGCCCGCCGGACTACTCGCCAAAGGACTCCTCCAACAGTTGTACTTTAACGTGCATACCGCAGCCAACCCGGGCGGCGAAATACGCGGACAACTGGAACTGATGACCGACGAATTTTACGTGGCCGTGCTGAATGGCCTCAACGAAACGCCGCCGGTTTTGGTCACAGCAACGGGCGTAGGCCTGTTCGCGCATTCCCCCGGCAGCTCGTTTGCCCGGTATTCCGCCGTGGTCAATGGCCTGACAGGGCCCGTCACCGCTTCACACATACACAACGGCGCATCGGGTGTGGCCGGGCCCGTGGTAGCACCTTTAAGTGTCTCCGGCAATACCCTGAACGGCAATCTTGACCTGAGTGCATTGTCGTCGGATTTTTTACAAAAACTCCACGACGGAGACCTGTATATCAATGTGCATACCGCCGCCAATCCGGGCGGCGAGATCAGGAGTCAACTGACGCCCATCGGGCCGCTCGCCTTTGAAACATTCCTCAATGGAGACCAGGAGACACCGCCGGTTACGAGCTCGGCAGTCGGAATTGCGGTGGCCGGCCTGAACGCCACCCTCGACAGTCTCACTTATTTTGTACAGGCAACCGGACTGACGCCTACCGCCGCGCATTTTCACAAAGCGGCGCCCGGCACGGCAGGCGGGGTGGTCGTTGCCCTCGTTCAAAGCCCTGTGGCGAACCTGTACACGGCCAAGATTGCCGTCAACAGCACCTTCGTCAGTGATCTGCTGAACGGCAATATTTATGTCAATATCCACACCGCAGCAAATCCGGGTGGCGAGATACGAGGTCAGATGGAGCCGCTGCTGCGCCGGGTGTACGCATTCGACCTTTGCGGCGACCAGGAGGTGCCGGCTACCGGCTCTTCTGCTCAGGGTGCGGCGGTTATTTCCACCGATCGCCTGAATACACACCTGAGTTATTTGTATGTCGTCGATGGCCTGAGCGGACCGGCGACTGCCGCACATATTCACGATGGAGCGTTCGGGGTGGGCGGACCGGTATACCTGCCGGTGAATACGCCTGCGCCCGTTGGCAGTGGTCAGTTCCAGATATCAGGTACCGATGCCGTCAAACTGGAATCGGGCAATACGTATTTAAACGTTCATACTGCTGCCAATCCCGGCGGAGAGATTCGCGGACAGGTTGTGCGGGGGCTGAACTGCTCGGCCAACACCCCCGTTGTGGAGCCGGCCACCGCTACGCAGGCCATTTTCCCAAACCCCACCTCCGGCGACGCCACGTTAAGCCTGCTGGTACATCAGCCTTTCGATGGCCAGTTGATACTTGGTGACCCGGCAGGCCGAACCGTCTTTACCGAAAATCACACCTTTGTTGCCGGAGCGCAGGTTCTTTCACTGGATATGAGTACCCTGCCTGCCGGCCTGTATTTCGGACAAATCGTTTCGGCACAATACGGAACCATCTATGCCTTCAAGATCGTAAAGGAATAAACGGCGTCCGGGTTGTCATCTGACGGCGTTGTCTTGCAGCAAATTATGACCTGCTGCGGGACAACGCCTTTTTATTGCAACCCCGATCCCGGCCGTCGCCGATATTTCCCGGGCATTTGTATCAAAAACGCTATGTTTGGTCGTGTAAATTCACTTACACCTTGTTTTCCTCCCCTATTGACCCGAATCTTTGACCAGTAAAATCAAACATCAAACTTCTCGACACCTATGGCTTACATTCTTCCGGTCCTGATTGTTCTTGTTATACTCAGTATCGTTACGGTGCAGCAGGCAACTGTTGCCGTTACCACCATTTTCGGCAAGTACAACCGTACGTTGTACCCGGGCCTTAACTTTCGAATTCCGGTCATCGAACAGATATTCAAGCGTATTTCGGTACAAAACCGCGCAGTGGAACTCAATTTCCAGGCTGTAACGATCGACCAGGCCAATGTACATTTCACCTCCCTGCTGTTGTTTTCCGTGATGGACAACAATGAAGAAACGATCAAAAAAGTAGCCTTTCGTTTTCTGAGCGACCGCGATTTTATGGCCACGCTTTCCCGCACGGTAGAGGGCAGTATTCGTGCCTATGTGGCCACCAAAAAGCAACAGGAGGTCTTAAGCCTTCGCCGGGAGATCACGGAAGCGGTAAAGATCAATGTGGACCACATGCTGGAGGACTGGGGCTTCCACCTCATCGACCTGCAGATCAACGACATCACGTTCGACGACGAGGTGATGCGTTCCATGTCGAAGATCGTGGCTGCCAACAACCTTAAAGCCGCTGCGGAAAACGAAGGCCAGGCGCTGCTGATCACCAAGACCAAAGCCGCCGAGGCGGAGGGCAACGCCATCAAGATCGCTGCCGAAGCCGAGCGCGAAGCCGCCCGCATGCGCGGCCAGGCCGTCGCCCTTTTCCGCGAAGAAGTCGCCAAAGGCATGAGCCAGGCCGCCAAGGAAATGCAGACGGCCAACCTCGACACGTCGGTAATCCTGTTCTCCATGTGGACGGAGGCAGTGAAAAACTTCACCGAACACGGCAAAGGCAACATCATCTTCCTCGACGGTTCTGTAGACGGTATGCAAAAAACGCTGAAGGAACTAATGGCGCTGAACAGTTTGGACTATTCGCCGCACCAGGGCAAATAAATGGATGGTTCCTGGTTTGCATAAAAAAAGCCTTTGAGCAGTACTCAAAGGCTTTTTTTATGCAACCGGCACACCGGCTATCAGGAAGTCATAGACCTGATTTCATCACTCCTGATCAACTTTTCGATCTCGGAAAATTTTTCCTCCTGCAAATGGAACATCCGTTTTTTGAAGTAATCAATCTGCTGGCTGATTGAACTTCTTTCACTGCCTGTAGACTGCGATGCCATTTCCTCAAGGCGCTCTATCTCTTTTTGCACCTCATCCAGCAATAGGTCGTAGCGCTTTATATCATCGTAGTACAGATGCAGGTCAGCCCTTCTTTCTTCTGCCGCAGAGGAGCGTTTATTGACCGAATTAAGCAGGATATGTGCATCGATAGTGATGAATATACCGTAGATAAAACTAAATATTGCCGGAACGCCGCTGGGAAACTTATCCGCATATCTCAACAATAAAAGGTATAACACCGTAATAATAGCCGCTGACAAAAAGATTACGAGGATGTCCTGCCGGTCTCTGTTATTTCTTAAAAAC